>JBMYRC010000088.1:0-16716 GCA_049601975.1 Alphaproteobacteria bacterium
CCAATAACGATTCATTCGCAGCGTTGACAATGGCGTCGAGCGCCAAACTCGTGATGTCTTCTTCGACAACCGTCATGCGACCGGACATGTGCTACCTCGTGTTTTCTGTCGAGACCAATGTATCAGCATTTTCCAAGCCGGTTTTCGCCATCAAGTAGAGCAATAATAATATTCCAGGCACCGCGACCACTACCGTCAGGCAAAAGAACGGCACCCAATCGATTCGCTCCACAATCCAGCCGCTACCAGCGCTGAATGCAGTCCGCGATTGCGCAAACAGTGACGAAAGAAGGGCATATTGCGTCGCAGTGAAGGACAGATTGCAGAGGCTCGAGAGATACGCGACAAAGGCAGTCGTTCCCATGCCACCCGAGAAGTTTTCCACCCCGATAGTCACGGTCAACATCGGCACCGAATAGCCAACTTCCGCCTGCACGATGAAGACCAGATTCGACAAAGCCTGCAAAATACCCGTCACCAGAAGTGATTTCAGGATCCCAAACCTCGCGACGAGCGTGCCCCCGATCACCGCGCCGATCAGTGTCATCGCCAACCCGTACCCTTTGCTGACAACACCGATCTCAATCAAGGAGAACCCCGTCTTGAGGTAAAATGTCGTCGCCATATGGCCAATGAGGGCGTCGCCGGACTTAAACAACAACACTAATAACAAAATGACCGGCCAGTGGGTCCGTGATGCGAATTCGCTAAACGGCTCGATCACTGATTTGCGGAACCATATCCGCCAGCGGGCGGAAGTTCGATCCGTCTCCTCATCTGGATACGCGGCGGTCATGGCGGGTTCGGGATTGACGAAGACGGTCGCGACGCCGACGAGCACAAGAGCGGCCATCGCCGAATACGACCACCCCCAACCGGCAAAGCCGGCCACAATGAGCGCACCGCCGCCGGAGACCAACATCGCAATGCGATAGCCGAGCGTCAGGGTTGCGGCCCCGGCACCAAGTTTCGCCGGCTCGAGAATTTCCGTGCGATAGGCGTCGATCACAATGTCTTGCGTCGCGGAGGCAAACGCCACCATCACGGCCCAGAATACGGTCCACCATAACCCACCAGGCGCGCTCGGGTCTGTTCCCGCCATGCCGAGGATCGCCACAATCAGTAGAATTTGCGAGCATAGCATCCAGCTGCGGCGCAAGCCGAGCCAACGGGTCAGATACGGCAGCGGCACCCGGTCCACAATAGGAGACCACACAAACTTCAAATTATAGGCAAATCCAACCAAAGCCGCGAAGCCGATTGTCGCAAGTGCCGTTCCTGCTTGTGTCAACCACGCCGCAAGAGTGGCCCCGGTCAAGGCAAGCGGCAGTCCGCTTGAGAAGCCAAAAAAGAAAAGCGATAGAACGCGACGGTCGCTATAGACGCTCGTCGCGCGCCATGCCGTCATTCGGGCACCGAATTTCGACATCGCGACGACGGCCTCAACCGAGCCTAGCCGAGTTCGCGCGCGACCAATTCGGCCAAATTAACCTCGGGCCGAGCGCCCACATGGCTGATGATCTCCGTTGCGGTCAGGGTAGCGATTTGCCCACTGCGGCGCAGATCCATGCCCTGGGTGTATCCATAGAGAAACCCAGCCGCGTATTGATCACCAGCACCCGTCGTATCGACGACCTTATCGAGAGGACGCGCGTCGATGATATGGACCTCCTCACCGGAGAGAACCACTGAGCCCTTGCTGCTGCGGGTCAGGCAGGCGATCTCGCAATGGCCCCGCACATGCTGAAGGGCTTTGTCAAAATCGTCGACCTGATAGAGCGATTTGATCTCTTCCTCATTGCCGAAAAGAATATCGGTGTGATCCTGCACCAGCATTTGAAACGAATGCCGGTGTCGATCGACACAAAACGGATCGGAAAGAGTCAGCGCAACCTTGCGCCCGGCGTCATGGGCGGCATCGGCCGCTTCGACGAACGCTTCTTGGGCTTCCGGCGGATCGAAGAGATAGCCTTCCATATAGACGACTTTTGCTGCCTGAATAACATTCTTGTCAATGTCACCTGGCCCCAAATGAGTGGCGGCGCCGAGATTGGTGCACATAGTGCGCTGCGCATCAGGCGTGATCAGCACCAGACAAGAACCGGTCGCGGGACCATCGCCAGTCGCCGGTGTTGCGAAATCAACGCCGATCGCCTGCATGTCATGCCGAAAAACGTTCCCCAGCTGATCGTCGCGCACCTTACCGATAAAGGCGCCTTTGCCGCCGAGCGACGCAAATCCTGCCATCGTATTGCCGCAAGAGCCGCCGGAGACTTCTTGGGCCGGCGGCATCTTGTCATAAATCGCGGCAGCGCGATCCGTATCGACCAGCGTCATTGCCCCCTTATCGAGCGCCTGCGCTTCCAGAAACGAATCGTCCACCGTCGCCAGCACATCCACCAGCGCATTCCCGATCCCAACCAGATCGTATTCGGCCATTTCAACCACCTCGTATTTCAACATCTTTCCCGACCGGCTGGGCGGGACGCGTGGAGTATAGCGCTCGATGGACGCCCGGCAAGTTGGGCTTCTTGCACCATCCGCCTGGGATGGTTACATCTCAGCGAACCGCCTTCCTTGGAGTTTTCTGATGTTCGGTTATCTTTCGAAAGCACTCTCGCAATTGGGCGACCCAGTGCTCCGCCGCGTCCTGTTGATCGGCGTCGCCGGCTCGGCCGTTGTGTTTATTTTGTTGAACGTCCTCGTTTGGTGGATTTTCTCCACCACCGTAGACCTCTCCAGTCTGTCATTGTGGGGATGGTTGGAAGATGTCTTGGATTGGATCGCTGGATTTGTCGTCGGATTGAGCTTGCTTGTCGTGTCAGCGGTATTGTTTCCGGGCGTATCCACGATCATCGTCGGATTTTTCCTGGAAGATGTCGTTGCCGCCGTGGAGGCCAAACACTACCCGAATGAGCCACCGGCGCGCCCGCAACCGGTCTCCGAAGTGGTCGCGTCCACTGCCCGATTCGCGTTGATGGTAATTGGCCTTAATCTACTCTGTTTGCCGTTTTACTTGATCCTGATGTTCGTCCCGCCGCTGAATTTAGTGCTGTATTACGTTTTGAACGGATACCTGATTAGCCGAGAATTTTTCGAGTTGGTAGCGCTTCGGCGAATGGACCCGGCGGCGGCCTTGAACTTGCGCCGACAGAGCCGTGGAAAAATCATGATCAGCGGCATTTTGCTAACCTTTTTGCTCACTATTCCCATCATCAATTTCCTAACACCGGTGATCGCAACAGCGTTCATGGTGCATGTCTTCCACAGTTTACCAGGCCGCCAGGAGATCATTCACGCCTGATCAGAGCAGGTCGATTGCCACAACCGGTAAATTTCTCTACGAACCTCGGCGAGTTCGTGTAATCTACAACCGCGTTCGGAATTTTCCCCAGGAGCTAAAATGTCTGACGATAGATCGTCCACTCACTTCCCGAACGAATTGGGCAAACGAGTGGCTAATATTCCCGGTCCCACGCGGCCCGAAAGACTGCCGGGCGGACCCGGAGACGGAAGACGTCTGATCGTCGGTCGGGAAATCTGCTTGTCCGGCGAAATTACCGCTTGCGACACTCTGGTGGTGGAAGGCCGCGTCGAGGCAAATTTGAACGAGAGTCATCGTATAGAGATTGCCGATAGCGGCTATTTCAAAGGTAAGGTCGATATTGCCGTAGCTGAGATCAAAGGCCAATTCGAAGGTGAATTAATTGCCCGAGAACGTTTGATCATTCGCAAGACCGGCCGGGTCACCGGTAAGGTCGCGTTCGCTGAGATAGAAATCGAAAGAGGCGGCGAAATTGCCGGCGACGTCGAACTTCTAAAGAGCGCAGCGTCAAACGACGATGCGGAAGGCAGCAAGTCGGATGCAGCCGGATAACACTTTCGCGATCCTTTCCGTTGCGGTGTTGCTGTCGGCCTGCGGGACGAATTTAACGTGGCAATCGGGCACACCTGCAACATCCGACGGGACTAAGAAAATAAGTATCGAGGAATTCGCGTTGCAGGTCCATGCAACAACTCGCCCCACCGCTCCCAAACCCGCATCTCCCCCTCTGAAGATCGATGACAATCCGAAGAAATTGGTGGGCCTAAGTCTCGGCGAACTTGCGGATCGATTAGGGTCGCCCGGGTTCGTGCGCCGCGACGGAAGTGCTGAAATCTGGCAATACCTTGCCGAGGCCTGCATCCTCGACGTCTTCCTCTATCGCAATAAAGATGTTCTCGCGGTCGATTACGTTGAATTACGCGGCCGGGGCGCGTCGCAACTATCGCGGCGCGATTGTTACCGTGAAATGCTGCGCGCGCATCTGACGGCGGAACGGGGATAATTCGCCCTAGAGTGTCTTGCCCTTAAATCGGCACAGATCGTTGACCACACAAGCCGCACAGTCGGGTTTTCGCGCTTTGCAGACATACCGGCCATGCAAAATCAGCCAGTGATGCGCATGCAGCTTGTAGTGTTTGGGTGTTGATTTCTCGAGTTTTTTCTCAACCGCCAGCGGTGTTTTTCCAGGCGCCAATCCAGTTCGATTGCCGATGCGAAATATATGCGTGTCGACTGCGATGGTCGGCTCTCCGAAGGCCATGTTCAGAACGACATTTGCAGTCTTACGCCCTACACCGGGCAGTGCCTCCAGCGCATCGCGGTCGCGCGGTACCTCGCTGTTGTGCTTTTCGATGAGGAGTTTACTCAACCCAATCGTGTTCTTGGCCTTGGCGTTGAAGAGCCCTATCGTCTTGATATAATTACGGAGTTTCGCTTCGCCGAGCGCCACCATCTCCTCTGGTGTCGTCACGACCTTAAACAGCGGGCCGGTTGCCTTGTTGACGCCGATATCCGTCGCTTGCGCGGAAAGCACGACCGCGACGAGCAGCGTGTACGGATTCATATATTTGAGTTCGCCCTTTGGCTCCGGCAATTGCTCTTGAAGGCGGCGATAGAATTCTTCGATATCGGCTTTTTTCATACTACGAGCCTAGCGGGTCGAGCCCCCTCCGCCAAGCGCTCGGCATGGCCAGTGGACAACCGATATTACTTGGCATTATGATCTTGCCATGAGGGCCGACGAAACCCAAAACACCCGATCCGCCGGTCGTATATTTTTCGATGCGGTTCTGCATCCCTACCGCAGTCTCAGTCGGTCTGGGTTTCGCCTGCTAATGGCGGCCGCCGCCTGCATGATGTTGAGCGTAGGCTTCTTATTTGCCCTACTGGGTGCTTGGCCAGTGATCGGATTTTGCGGCGTCGAATTCTTGCTTCTCTTTGCAATGTTCCGGCTAAACTACCGCTCAGCCCGGGGATATGAGCGCGTCCGATTGAGCGACACTAGCTTCGACGTCCAGAAGATCGACCCGAGAGGATCCGAGAAAAATTGGCGCTTCGAGCCGACTTGGCTGCAAGTCCATATGGACAATCCGCCAGAACATCACAGCCAGTTGACCATCGCCAGTCATGGCCGGCGGCTGACTATTGGCAAATTCCTAACGCCGGATGAGCGACTGGAAGTGGCAAGTGCATTACGTGACGCGCTGCATCTCAGGCGGACCACACCACCCAGCGGCGCCCCAACTTAGACTCTAATCTTCAAACCCCAGAACATGCCGCATATTGTATAAACCGGCCGGTTGTAAGCGGGTCCACAATGCCGCTTTGACCGCGCCGACCGCGAAGACTTGACGACTCGACGCTTTGTGGCCAAGGGTGACACGTTCCCCGTCAGCAGCAAAAATAATCTCGTGCTCGCCCGCGACATCACCGCCGCGCAGTATCGCAAAACCGATATCGCCCGCTTTCCTGGCGCCGGTATGCCCTTCACGCACGGCTTGTTTGACATCGCCTAGGTTGACACCCCGCCCCTTGGCCAGCGCCTCGCCTAGCGCCAATGCGGTGCCGGATGGCGCATCAATCTTATGCCGGTGATGCATCTCAAGCACTTCGATATCATAGTCGATCCCCAACATTCGGGCCGCTTGCTCGGCCAAGGCCGCCAGCAAGGTTACGCCGACGCTGGTATTGGCCGCGCGGATCACCGGCACATGCCGTGCCGCCTTGGTGATTTCTTCTTCTTGTTCGGGAGAGAGCCCGGTCGTGCCCGCCACCATCGCGGCCCCGGCTTGCGCCGCTAGGCGAGCGGCCTCCACGGCGACATCGGGGAGAGTGAAATCAATCACGACATCGACACCGGCGATCATCTCGGCAGGGTCGTCGGTCACTTTCAAGCCAAGTGTGCCTATCCCCGCGAGCTCGCCAGCGTCCTGCCCAACTGCTTCGCTACCCGGCCGCGCGGTGGCGCCTGCGACGACGCATCCATCGGTCATGGCGACCTGGCAGATATTCATCTGACCCATGCGGCCAGCACCGCCGAGTATGCCGATTCTAAGATCGTTCGCCATCGCCCGTTCTCCCAAATTTCCGTTTGGGGAGGAAAAATAGCTGTTTCATCAAATTTGTAAACGCAAAGACGCGTACGCTGTTATTCGGTCAGGTCTTCCCAAAATTCCTTGACCTTGGAGAAGAAACCTTCCGACCGAGGGCTATGCACTTCGGAGCCGCCCGAATTATCGAATTCGCGTAGCAGTTCTTTTTGTCTCTTGGTCAATTTGACCGGCGTCTCCACCTGGGCATCGATATACATGTCGCCGCGCAATTTTGACTGCAGCACCGACATGCCCTTGCCACGCAGGCGGAATTGTTGGCCGGACTGGGTGCCTTCCGGAATACTCACTTTTGCTCGGGAGCCGTCGATCGCAGGCACCTCGATCGCACCGCCCAGCGAAGCGATCATCATCGGGATTGGCACTCGACAATAAATATCCGCGCCGTCGCGTTGAAAAAACGCATGTTCGGAGATCGTCAGGAAAATATAAAGATCGCCCGGTGGGCCGCCCCGCAATCCGGCTTCCCCTTCACCCGACAGTCGGATCCGCGTCCCATCGTCGACGCCGGGCGGAACATTGACGGAGAGTTTTTTCTCTTTACGAGTCCGGCCGGAACCGCCGCACTCGCGGCAGGGGTCCTCAATGACCTGGCCTTGCCCATGGCACGTCGCACAGGTGCGTTCGATGGTGAAGAAACCCTGCTGCGCACGCACCTTGCCCATACCTTGGCAAGTCGGGCAGGATTGTGGCTGCGCACCATCCTTGGCACCAGAACCTTCACAAGAATCGCAGCTTGCGGTCGATGGCACATGGACTTCGACCTGGCGGCCCTGAAAGGCGTCTTCCAGCGATATTTCCAAATTGTATCTCAGATCGTCACCGCGCGAAGACGCGTTGCGTCCGCCGCGCCGCGCACCGCCGGAAGCGCCAAACATCTCATCAAAAATATCGGAAAACCCGGCAGCGAAATCAAAACCAGTGGGCCCACCACCCGGACCGCCGGCCCCGCCGTTCTCGAATGCCGCATGCCCGTATTGGTCATACGCCGCCCGCTTCTGATCATCTTTCAGAATCTCGTAGGCTTCGTTAACTTCCTTGAATTTTGTCTCGGCTTCCGCATCACCGGGATTGCGGTCGGGGTGATATTTCATCGCCGCCTTGCGATACGCTTTTTTGAGGTCGTCCGCGTTTGCTTCGCGTTCAACCCCCAGCGATTCGTAATAATCGGCTTTTGCCATCGGCCACCCCCGCCATAACAGCGCGGCTTACCACGCCATAAAGCACCGGGACGGAACACCCATTTGTCCCGTCCCGGGCTACACCAGTTTATTTGTCTTTATTGTCTTCTTCGACTTCTTCGAAATCGGCGTCGACGACACCATCATCCACAGCATCCGAAGAAGGCGCGTCACCCATATCCACATCAGGTGCGGCACCGGCACCAGCTTCCTGACTCGCCTTGTACATGGCTTCGCCGAGTTTCATGGACGACTTACTCAACGCTTCGGTTTTCACGTTGATATCCTCTACATCCTCTTCTTTAATGGATTCCTTCAGCGCATCCAAGTCGGACTGGATCTGCGCGTTGTCTTCTTCGCCAATTTGGTCACCGTATTCCTCCAACGTCTTTTCAGTGGAGTAGATCAGACTGTCCGCCGTGTTGCGCGCTTCAACCAGTTCCTTGCGCTTCATGTCGTCGGCCGCGTGCTCTTCGGCATCCTGGACCATTTGATCAATATCCATATCGCTCAGACCGCCCGAGGCTTGAATGCGGATTTGCTGTTCCTTGCCGGTCGCCTTGTCTTTCGCCGACACATTCACAATCCCGTTGGCGTCGATATCAAAAGTAACTTCGATCTGCGGCATGCCGCGGGGCGCCGAAGGAATGCCGACCAGATCAAATTGTCCGAGCACTTTATTGTCAGCTGCCATCTCACGCTCACCTTGGAAGACGCGGATGGTCACGGCGGTTTGATTGTCTTCCGCCGTAGAGAAGGTCTGGCCCTTGCGGGTCGGGATCGTCGTATTGCGATCGATTAGGCGGGTAAAGACCCCGCCTAATGTCTCGATGCCCAGCGACAACGGCGTCACATCAAGCAGCAGGACATCTTTCACATCGCCTTGCAGCACACCAGCTTGGATGGCCGCACCCATAGCGACAACCTCGTCCGGATTGACGCCGCGGTGCGGTTCCTTGCCGAAGAATTGCTTCACCGTTTCACTGATCTTCGGCATGCGGGTCATGCCGCCGACAAGGATCACTTCGTCGATCTCGCTCGCCTTCAAACCGGCATCCTTTAACGCCTTCTTGCACGGCTCGATGGTGCGCTTCACCAGCTCGTCGACCAAGGCTTCGAGCTTGGCGCGGGTGAGTTTCATATTGAGGTGTTTAGGGCCCGATTGATCAGCCGTCACGAAGGGCAGATTGACGTCGGTCTCGACCGCACTGGAAAGCTCAATCTTCGCTTTCTCGCCCGCCTCCTTCAGGCGCTGCAACGCCAATTTATCTTTGCGCAGGTCGATGCCGTTCTCTTTTTCAAACTCGGCCGCGAGATAGTCGATAATGTATTGATCGAAATCCTCACCGCCGAGGAACGTATCGCCGTTGGTCGACTTCACCTCAAACACGCCGTCGCCGATCTCCAGCACGGACACGTCAAAGGTGCCACCGCCCAGATCGTAGACCGCGATCACGCCCGCGCCCTTTTTCTCCAACCCGTAGGCCAGAGCAGCTGCGGTCGGCTCGTTGATGATCCGCAGAACTTCGAGGCCAGCAATCTTACCGGCGTCTTTTGTCGCTTGGCGTTGGGAATCGTTGAAATAGGCCGGCACCGTGATGACAGCCTGGTCGACTGTCTCACCGAGATAGGCTTCCGCGTCCTCTTTCATCTTTTGCAGTATAAAGGCGCTGATTTGGCTCGGCGCGTATTGATTGCCCCGGCATTCAACCCAGGCATCACCGTTCTCGCCTTCGATGATGCTATAGGGAACGAGTTCCATATCCCGCTTCGTCTCTTTGTCCTCAAAGCGCCGTCCAATAAGGCGCTTGATGGCGAAGAATGTGCTCTCCGGATTGGTGACCGCTTGGCGTTTCGCGGAATGTCCGACGAGGCGTTCATCCGATTCTGTGAATGCAACCATCGAAGGCGTCGTCCGGAAACCTTCGGAACTTTCGATGACCTTAGGCTGCGCCCCTTCCATTACGGCGACGCACGAATTCGTCGTACCCAGATCGATACCGATTACTTTGCTCATTTGCTTAACCTTTTTTTGTCCTATCGCTCGGCGAGATCGGCCGGCCCGACTTGCGGCCCCGGCTCATAATCTCCGTCAACACGCGGCACGACAGTGTCATGCCTAGTTTCCGGCTATATAAGATCGGGTTGGAGCGACTACAAGAACCACAGGCGACGCAAATTATTCGCAAATACGCGGTTTGCAACAGAAAACGAGCATCATAATGATCATTTCGGCCAGTTATCGAACGGATATCCCTGCATTTTACGGGGATTGGTTCATGCGTCGACTGGCCGCAGAGGCATGCCAGGCGATCAATCCATGGAACCGAAAACCTTACACGGTTTCCCTGAAGCGCGAGGATGTCGACGGCTTTGTGCTCTGGACGCGCAACCTCGCGCCCTTTGCGGGCTATCTGCCGGCGATTGCCGAAAGCGCACCGTTCTACGTGCAATACACCGTGACGGGCTACCCCCACGCGCTGGAACGCAGCGTCGTGGCGACCGAACGCGCCATCGCCGATATATGGAACACCGCCCGCATCTTCGGGCCATTTTCTGTAGTTTGGCGCTACGACCCGATTGTGGTCACCACGTTGACGCCAATCTCCTGGCATCTGGATAATTTCCGCCTCATCGCAAAGCAACTCCAGCACTCAACGAATGAAGTCACGATCTCGTTCATGCACTCCTATCGCAAGACTCGGAAAAATATCGACGCGGCGGCGCGGCAATTCTGCTTTGAGTGGCGTGAGCCCGATCGGGAAGAAAGTCTCGACCTGGTGGCCGCGCTTACCGGCATCGCTGACGAACATGGCATGCGATTGACGGTCTGCAGTCAGCCAGCGTTCGTCGGCAGCGGTGCTCAGCCAGCTGCCTGCATAGACGCCGCACGATTGTCGATTGTATCGGGCGAAGCGTTATCTGCCCCAATCAAAGGAAATCGTCCCGACTGCCTCTGTAATGCATCACGGGATATCGGGGCCTATGACACATGTCCACATGGATGCGCCTATTGCTACGCAGTCTCTGGGTCGGACGCTGCTAAAGCCAACCACGCTGCGCACAATCCAGCCTCGGTTTTAATTTAATCGGCGGGAAGGTTTTCTAGGCGGTGGTATCCACGGGGTCTACCTCGCTCGGCGGGTCTTGTTCCTCGCTTCCGCCCTTCGCAACAGCCACCATTGCCGGGCGCAACAACCGGTCATGCATGACATATCCCGCCTGCATCACCTCAGCGACCGTCCCGTTGGGGTATTCCGTATCTGGTTTTTCATACATCGCTTGATGAAAATTATGATCGAACGGCTCGCCGAGCGGGTCGACTTTGGAAACGCCCTGACGTTCGAAGGCTGTCAGCAATTCCTTTTCGACCATCTCGATGCCCAGCACGAGATTCTTCACATTGTCGTCGCCTTCCCGCGTCTCCTCGCTCACCGTATCCAATGCGCGGCGGAGATTGTCGGACACGTTCAGCAGATCCTTCGCGAAATTACTGGCAGCGTATTTACGTGCGTCCTCGACGTCACGCTTGGCTCGGCGACGGGTATTCTCCACATCGGCCAAGGCTCGCAGCAATCGGTCCTTCATCTCTGCCGCCTCTTGCTCGGGCGATGGATCCGGTGCAGCTTCCGGCTCGTCGGGCATTTCAGCCTCTTCCGAATCGGCAGCCGATTCCTTTGCGATTTGCTGCGCATCGTCGGAAATTTGAACTTCCTCGACAGGCTCCTCCATCGGAGTCGTCCCTTCGTCCCGGTCTTCGTTGTTATCCATCATCTTCTCATTCTCTCCTCAGCCGAGCACTCGCCCGACAAGCTTGGCCGTATAGTCGACCATCGGAATAATACGTGCGTAATTCATACGGGTCGGTCCGATCACGCCAATCGCGCCGACAATCTGTTCTTGGTGGTTTTGATAAGGCGCGATAATCATCGAGCAGCCAGATAGCGAGAACAATTCATTCTCGGCGCCGATAAAAATTTGCACCCCATCACCAGTCTCCGTCACTTCCAGCAGTCGGATGAGCGATTCTTTTGTCTCCAGCGCTTCGAACAATCCGCGAATACGCTCTAGATCGCCCAGCGCCGTCACGTCATCCAAAAGCTTGGCCTGACCACGTACGATCAAAACCCCGCCTTCGCTGTCGCCCGCCGACCATGTAGCCAATCCGGCCTCGACCACCTGTGTGGTCAATGCATCAAGTTGGGCCCGATGTGCATTGATTTCTCCTTCGATATTTTCCCGGGCATCCGCCAAGGTGCGGCCACCGAGTTTGGCGCTTAGGAAATTCGTCGCTTGAACCAATTTCGAAGTCGGCATGCCCAGCGGAATATCGATGACCCGATTCTCCACCATACCGCGTTCGCTAACCAAAACGACGAGGGCACGCCCGGGTCCGAGCGGCACGAATTCGATATGCCGAAGCGTCGCCTCCTGAGTCGGTGCCATAACCAGCCCCGCGCAGGACGACAGGCCTGAAAGCATATCAGAAGCTTCTTCCAAAACTTTTTGCGAGCTGCGCCCGGTAGCCGCGCATTGGCTTTCGATATGCGCCCGCTCATCTTCAGTCAGATTGCCGATCTCCAGCAACCCGTCGACGAACATCCGCAATCCAGCTTCCGTCGGCAGGCGCCCCGCCGACGTATGCGGTGAATACAGCAGACCGAGTTCTTCCAGATCGGCCATGACATTGCGCACCGTCGCCGGCGACAGCGGCAAATCGAGACGCCGGGAAAGCGTGCGCGAGCCAACAGCCGAGCCGGTCTCGGTATACGCCTCGACAATGAGACGCATAATCTCTCTCGAACGTTCGTTCATTTCAGTTATCATGGTGTCGAGAATGTAGTGAGCCCGCCTGTGAGCGTCAATGAGACCCGCGCTACAGACTTAACCATCCTGTGGCTGGACCTCCGTCGTCACAGTCGCTAGCTTGCGGCGAAACTCAAGGAGAGCCACCGCTATGCGACCATCGGGCCGAGCCCCCAACGAATTGCGCGAAATCGTCTTGGAGACGGAATTTTCCAAATATGCGGAAGGATCCTGTCTGGCGAAATTTGGTGACACGCACGTGCTTTGCACCGCCAGCGTCGAAGATTCTGTGCCGCCTTTCATGCGCAATAGCGGCCAGGGCTGGGTGACGGCCGAATACGGTATGTTACCGCGCGCCACCAATACGCGGAACGACCGCAAGCGGACCCTGTCGACGGGACGCACCCAGGAAATCCAACGCTTGATCGGTCGCAGCTTACGGGCAGTGACGGATATGAAAGGCTTCGGCGAGCGTCAGGTCCGGATCGACTGTGACGTCCTGCAAGCGGATGGCGGCACGCGAACCGCTGCTATTACAGGCGGCTTTGTTGCCCTGCATCTGGCATTTCAGCATTTGCAGCGGATCGGCGCGGTTAAGACCATTCCGCTGACCGACAATGTCGCGGCAGTTTCTTGCGGATTGTGGAACGACGCGGCGGTGCTTGATCTGGACTATGCGGAGGATTCTACGGCGCAAGCCGACGCGAATTTCGTTCTAACTGGGGCCGCAGGTATCGTCGAGGTGCAAGGCACCGCCGAAGGCGATCCTTTCTCACGCGCGCAATTCGACGAATTGCTGACGCTCGCCACGGACGGTATCGCGCAATTGGTGACCGCTCAAAAAGCGGCGCTTGGTTTCTGACGACAATGGCGCGGCGTTTCACCGAAAAGCAGCTGATTATCGCCAGCCATAATCCGGGCAAGGTCCGGGAAATCGACGACTTGCTGCGCCCATTCGGCATCACGGTTCGTTCAGCCGGCGAACTATCTCTGGAAGAGCCCGAGGAGACCGGCAACACCTTTGTCGCCAATGCAATATTGAAGGCGGAAGCGGCGGCGAATGCCGCACAGCTTCCCGCACTCGCAGACGATTCCGGACTGGCGGTCGATGCTTTGGGCGGCGATCCGGGCATTTATTCGGCGCGGTGGGCCGGACCCGGGAAAGACTTTGCCGTCGCGATGGAAAGGATCGAGGCTCTTCTGACACCAGAAAGCGCCCGAACCGCACAATTTGTTTGCGCCCTCGCCCTCGCGTGGCCGGACGGGCATGTGGAAACTTTCGAAGGTTTGGTCAAAGGAGATTTGGTTTGGCCACCGCGTGGTTCGGCAGGCTTCGGGTACGACCCGATGTTCTTACCCGATGGCCGCGCCGAAACCTTCGGTGAAATGGATCAGACCGAAAAACATACCATCAGCCACCGCGCCGACGCGTTCGGAAAACTCGTCGCCGCTTGTTTACACTGAGCCCGACCGTGGTGCCCTTCGGCGTCTATGTCCATTGGCCCTTTTGTCTTTCCAAGTGTCCCTATTGCGATTTCAACAGCCATGTCCGTGACAAGGTCGATCAGGCACGCTGGCGCGCGGCATTGCTGGCAGAAATCGAGCACGCTGCCGCCAGCGGACCCCAACGTCCCGTCACAAGCATCTTCTTTGGTGGCGGGACACCATCGCTCATGCCCCCGGAAACCACCACAGCTGTGATTGAGAAAATTCGCGATTGCTGGGGATTTGCCCCGGACGTCGAAATAACCACCGAAGCCAACCCGACATCCGTTGAGATCGAGAACTTCAAAGCGCTCGCGGACGCCGGTGTCAATCGGCTTTCCATCGGCGTGCAATCGTTCGACAACACCGTTCTAGAGTTTCTCGGGCGCGAACATTCTGGGGCCGAAGCCATTGCAGCAATTGAAATCGCGGCCGCGCATTTCGGCCGCTACAGCTTTGATTTGATTTACGCCAGACCCGATCAAACTTTGGCCGACTGGCACCGTGAGTTGGATAGAGCCTTGAGTCTCGCGGGATCGCACCTCTCGCTTTACCAGCTCACAATCGAACGCGGGACGCCTTTCCACGGCCTTTGGCGCCAAGGAAAACTAACACCTCTGGATGAAGACCTCGCAGCGGAAATGTTCACGGAAACTCGAGCTTGGTTGACGGATGCCGGATTACCGGCCTACGAGATTTCGAATCACGGGGCGCCGGGCTCTGAGTGTCGCCACAATCTACTTTATTGGCGGTATCAAGATTACGTCGGCATCGGCCCGGGCGCTCATGGACGGGTCACCATTGACGAAACTAAATTTGCGACCGAGCGCCGAAAATTGCCGGAGCGTTGGCTTGAAGCGGTCGAGCGGGACGGGCACGGTACCCGCGATCAGGTTGCGCTCTCCATCGAGGACAAACTTGTGGAATTGGTGATCATGGGATTGCGCACCGCAGAAGGCATTCCAGACGCGCGATTTCAGGAAGTAGCGGGCGCATCGTTCAAAACATTGTTAAACACCGATGCGTTACACGCCTTTACCGAAGAAGGTTTAATCCACGATGACGCGACCTGCGTGCGGGCAACGGAAGCCGGCCAATTACATCTCGATACGCTGATCGAACGGCTGTTGCCTTAAGACCTACCCGCCGGCTTGCGGGAATGCGGTCGCGGCCGGCTTACGGACCGTAAATCCTTTGCGGGTGACTTCACGCACTTCGAAAACCCGCTCGGCCACGCCCTCCTCGCGCAAGCGAAACAGCCCGTCAACGCCAAGAAATCCAAACGGTTGAACCAATCGGCTTCGCGCAAAGACGTTCGGCTCGTTCGATTGCGCTAAAACGATAGCAAGCGCCGTTGCATCATACGCAAGCGAAGCGATCGCCGCGGGCGGGCGACCATATAGTTTGCGGTATCTTTGGAAAAAATTCTGCCGTTCCTCACGTGGTGGCGCAGCATACCAACCCCGGCTTAACGACGGTTCGGTTTCGATATTCGCGGTCTGCGCCCAATTGCTGAGCCCCAACAGGCGCACCGCCGGTTGGTCAACATCATAATACGACAACAGGGAGGCAAGCGCCTTCAGCTGTTGGCCACTACCGGGTAATAAAACCGCGTCGTACTCCACCTCTCCCAAAGTATCCAATTTTTCCATGCGCTTAAGGACCTGCTTAGAGACTTCGTCCTCGCGGGCTTCGAGTTCCGCCCGCTGGTCCATTAACGCTTTATGACGGCGCTCGTAATCTGCGATAACCTTGGCCGGCTGACTGAAGTCCGTCGCCCGCGGATCGTAATATTGCACTTTGACCACGAGCGCTTCGTGAAAACTGGCAACCTCCTTCAAGGCCGCGACAACTGCCCGGCCATAGGCATTGTTCGGTGCGAGAGCAGCGTATCGGTAAAGACCCTCGGAGACGGCATGTTCGACCACTGCTTCGACTTGTTGGCGGGGCACGAAACCTAATATGTAAACACCATCCCCCGCCACATCGCGGGAATTAGAGAAAGCGACGACCGAGATTCCCGCACGGTCCGCGATCGGCCGCACCGCCCGCACGGAGCTGGCCAAGAGTGGTCCTAAGATTAATTCGGCTCCAGCCGCCACCGCCTGGCTCGCGGCACTTTCCGCACCCGCCGTACTGCCCTTCGTGTCGAACGGATAGATGATGAAATTCTTATCCGCCAAGTCGAATACCGCTATTTGCGCCGCATCCAAGAGTTCACGCCCCAATTGCGCGCGCGGGCCGCTCAAGGGCAACAACAAGGCGACTTTTTTCGCACGTCGTGGACCACCCGTGGAAAACCCAGCAGGCGGCAAAGACGCCACTTGAGGCAAGTTGGCGGCGGTTGCGGATTGCGATGGCTCGGATTGCGCCACCGACGGAGGGGCCGCTGGATCAGGCGTTGCTGCATTTTGCACAGCCTTGACCTGTGCCTTGAACGCTGGGCCTTCCGGGTCGGTCGATGGCGACGCGTGAACGGGAACCGAATCCTGTTTTTTTGGCGGCGCCTTGGTTAACGTTGTGGTCTGGCATGCGCCAAGGGCAAGGCCAACGACCAAAACGGGCAAAAATGCTGCACTACGAAGAATGGCGGAAATCTTAATCTCCTGAAACGATTTAACACCTTGCCCGCCCTGCCCAGCTGCGCGGCTGCGCAGCAAAGCCTAACGGCGCAGACCGGGCAAGTAAACGGGGAGAAACCCCGGGACGGCACCTCAATTGACTGGCGGCGATAAAATGCGCGCAGAGGCGTGGGGTCGGGCCGGGGAACGGCGGGCTGCTCTGTTTCTACGCCTTAAGGGCTACACCA
>JBMYRC010000089.1:0-16560 GCA_049601975.1 Alphaproteobacteria bacterium
GGAGAGGGGACGTTACCGAGCAGCTGGTTAGAATTCCCTCTCCCGCTTGCGGGGGGAGGGTTAGGGTGGGGGTTACCCCATTCCCCGCACGACATCCGCCTGTTCCTTTGCAGCCTTCATCAGGAACGGGAAGTCATTGCCGGCCAGGATCAGCCGCGCGCCCATCGCAACATAATCCTTCATGACGGCGGGATCATAGACGCCGCCCATGCCGAGGAATTTGCCGTGCTTCTCGCACGCCGCCGCCGCGGTCTCGTAATGCTTGACGACGCGAGAATCCCCAACTTGGCCGGGAATGCCCATCTCGATGGTCAGGTCGTTGGTGCCGAACAATAGCGCGTCGATGCCATCGATGGCGGCCATGGCTTCCGCATTCTCGACCGCTTCCTCAGTCTCCAGCATGACGATCAACAAAGTGGCGTCATTGATCGCTTTTGTCGCTTCGCCGACAGGTGTCGGCACGAAGTCGAGTTGCGGCAGGGAGCCGGTGATCGAGCGTTTGCCGATGGGTGGATATTTTACGTTCTCGACCATGTTCTTGGCAGTTTGAATATCGTCGACATGGGGGACGACAATGCCTTGGGCACCGGTGTCGAGAAGTCGGCTGGCGTGGAAGTGCTGAAACCCCGGTACCCGCACGATGGGGGTGATACCGGCATCCTGTGCGGCGATGCAAATTTGTGCCGCGTTATCGATCGACATGGAATTATGCTCCATGTCGATGAACAGCCAATCGTACCCGGCGGTCTTCATCATCCTGCCGATCTCGACGACGCGAGTCATGCGCAGCCCGACGCCGATGGCGAGCTCGCCCGCTTCCAGTTTCTGTTTCGCGACATTGACGATTTCGGCCATGGATAGGGTTCCTTTGGTTAAGCGGTTTTGAGTAGTTCGTCTGGTTTATAGGTGGCACTACGCGGGCGGACCCCTTTGCGCGGGCCGTTGAGCGCCTTATTCGCGAAGTCGGCATTCAGCGGTCGGGCTCCATCGTGATTGAGCCAAAGCCGCAGGAGCAGGCGTTTTCGTTCTTCTTCTTCGTAATCCTCGAAATCACCGCGCGAATGCAGGATCACGGAATTGTTGAGCCATTGAATGTCGCCGGGCTCGAAGATCATGGAAAGTTCAACATCTTCGCGAATTGCGACCTCGCCGACGAAATTAATGGCGGCTTGTTCCAATTCAGTGAGCGGAGCGCCGGCTTTCACCGCACCCGCTTCGATGGCTTTCTGATTGAAACGACAAGCGAGGTATCCTTCGTGCCAACTAAAGGTCGGGATGCGATGAGTGACTTCGTTCGGATCGCCGGTCGGCCCTTTACCGTCGAGCTCAAAGTGAAAACCTCGATGCAAGGCCGGCAGATATTCCGGATGTTTGTCGAAGACTTCGTTGTAAATCGCCATCGAGCTGCGAATGGTGCTGGCGCCGCCGGATTTTGCGACGCGCAAACAGACTAAGCCGACAATATCGGTGATGTCGCAATGAGGGCGCAATTCCGCTGAGCTCATGCTGCCGCGATGTTCGCTCTTGGTATAGTCGAACCCATGGTCGCGGATTTCCTGGATCAACTCGCCTTTGATGTTCTGGGACTCTGCCACGCCGATATGCTGGCCGATGCCCCAATAAATTCGGCGGAGGTCGGCTTCGTCGTAGTTTTCGACCGGAAAGCCCCGCATCAGCACGAACCCACGCCCGTATTCCAACTCATGGACCATCCGCGCCAGCTCGTCGGCGAAGCCATCCAGGGGGAAGTCGTCTTTCGTGACGTCTTGCTCGGCCAAGCCCTTTTCCTTTGAGTGGTGAAGGGCCGCGTCCATTTCCGCCACATGTTCCGGCTGGATTCGCCAGATCCAAGATGTTTCGTCGCGCAGGTCCTTGCCGTGCCAGGCACAGGGCAAGTCTACGCGGACAGGGTTTTCCGGCGTGCCGCCAAGTTTCCGAGTATCTTCGGTCATGATCGATTTCCTCCGCTTCTACTCAAACTATAGTTATTGCGGCAACGGCGCGCTTCAATTTCGCGCGAAATCGAAAAGGAAAGATACATGGAACGCTCGACGACGCGATTGCGCGCCCTTCTGAAGGAAAAAGACTTTGTTTATATGCCCGCTGTCTACTATCCGCTCGGCGGCCGGCTGATTGAGGATATGGGTTTCGATGCGGCCTATGTCGGTGGTTACGTCACCGGTGGCTCGCGGGCCGTGAGTGAGCCATTGCTCACCATGACAGAGCAAGTGGAGACGGCGGAGCATGTCGCGCGGTCGATCAAGGCACCGGTGATTTGTGATGCGGGCGCCGGGTTCGGCGAGCCGCTTCACGTAACCCGGACAGTAAAGGAGTTCATCAACGCTGGGATAGCAGGGGTTCATATCGAGGATCAACTGTTCCCAAAGCGCGCGCATTACCACAAGTATGTGGCGCACGCGATACCGGCGGAAGAGCTCGTCGATAAAATCCGCTGGGCCTGCAAATCCCGGGAAGAGCACGATCCGGATTTCGTCGTCATCGCGCGCACCGACACTTGTCGTTTCGACGGATTGGATGAAGCGGTGCGGCGGATCAATATGTGCGCCGACGTGGGCGCGGATATGGGATTGCTGTTCCCGATGAATGACGAGGATGCGGAACGGGCGCCAAAGGAATGCAATATCCCCTTGGTCTACGTGCAGAGCCGCGGTAACCGCGAAGGACGACCGACCTATTCGATGGATCGGCTGCGGGACATGGGCTACGCCGCCTGTATCGACGCGCAGTTATTCCTGTTGGTGAGCCTGCATTTCACCCGCAAGGCGCTCGAGGAAATGCGCGAGAAGGGGGAATATTCCGGTATGTCTTGGGACGAAATGGTGGATGCCCGCCAATCGGTAGAGGATTTGATCGGCCTCGACGCTTACTACGAGATTGAGGAACAGACGGTGGAAGATAAAAAATGGGGCAAGCGTTAGGCTCGCTTTTCTCTCTTCAACGGGGCGTTAGGTTATTTGGTATCGATGCGGTGAAATCGGAGTAGTGTGATGAACGACATATCTGTCCAATCCATGCGGCGGCTTTCGAAGGCGGGCGGGGTCGAGATTCCCGGGATGGATCTCTCGCGCCCGTTGAGCGAGGCGGAGAAGCAATTGATCCGCGAAGCTTTTCTTGAGCACCACATTCTGATTTTCCGAGATCAAGACCTCTCAAAGGAACAGCAGACCGCCTATACGGAGCAGTTCGGGGAATTGGAGGGGCATGTTATTCGCCAGCGTGACGGCAGCGCGATGCCAATGGTCCAGCAGATCGAAAATCTCGATGAAGAAGGCAAGCCGACTTATAAACCGCTGACCCACGGCAACTACTTCTGGCACACCGACAAATCCTATCACGCGGTCCCATCGCTGGCGACATTACTGCATGCGCAGGAACTTCCGAAGAGCGGCGGTGACACGCAATTCGCAAATATGTACCTGGCCTATGAAGCATTATCGGATGACCAAAAGCGGGAATATGCCGACCTTCAGGTCGTGCATAGCTGGGAGGCTAATCGTCGCAATACCGGCAACAAACCAGCGAGTGAAGAAGAGCGGCGCGAGCGCCCTCCGGTCACGCACCCGTTGATTCGGACCCATCCGGAGACTGGTCGCAAGACCCTTTATCTCGGCGTACACACGTCGCATATCGAGGGACTCGAAGAGGAAGGTCGGAAAATGCTGGAAGACCTGCAGGCCTTCGCGACTCAGGATGAGTTCGTTTATTCGCATCAATGGCGTGTCGGCGATTTAGCGATGTGGGACAATCGATGCCTATTGCACCGCGCCATTGCCAATTACGGTATGTCGACGGAGCGCCGTATTTTACACCGCACGGTAATCAAGGGCGTCGACGTTCCGCATTAGCGAAACCCCATAACTCTCTCCCACGCGGGGAGAGGGACTAGATTCGCACCGTTGGACTATTACCCGCAATCGTCGTTCGGATCATGACCCGCGCATGTTTGTCGCGCGCGAAGGGACGGCCGCGATGGACGACGGCGCGATTGTCCCAGAGAACCACATCGTTTGCGCGCCAAGTATGCGTATAAACCCGTTCCGGCGCGGTTGCGAAGGCTATTAATTCATCGATGAGCGGTCTCGCCTCGTCATCGGGCATGCCGACAATCGCGCCTGCGTGGGAGCCGACATAAAGCGACTTCTTGCCGGTCTCAGGAATATCTCGGACCATGATTTGCTTCACCGGTGGTAATTCGTCGTATTCCGCCTGGGTCATCAGCTCCGGGTTGATGCGATTACGGGACGCCGCGAAATGATGTAACGCGATCTTCCCGTCAATTTTGGATTTTGTGTCTTCCGGCAAATCGTCCCAAGCGACGATCATGCTCGCGTACTCGGTCTCCCCACCCTCCGGTGGCACGGTCTTGGCGGAGAGCATGGAGGCCAGCGCCGGTGTCGGCTTGAAAGAGCTATCGCTGTGCCAGAGCGAATTCGCTTTGTGGACCATGTTGAGGCGATGATCGTCCGGCACCACATTGCCGTCTTCGCCAACATTGCTCAGGATCACCAATGGGGTCCCGGCACCGTAGGAGCCGACTTTTGTCGCTTCCAGCGGGCCCAATCTTTTGCTGAATGTAATTTGCTGTTCGTCCGTCAACGGTTGGTCCGGAAAGACCAGAACCGAGTGACTGGCAAAACCCTCGCGCAGTTTGGCAAATGTCTCGTCGTCCAAGTCATTGGCGAGGTCGATGCCGGTGACACGGGCGCCGAAACGGGTGTGCAAAGTTTCGAAGTTGATCATAATCGTAGAACCGCCAGCGATATTTATTCTCTATTCAAGATCGGTCGCCCATCGTCGAATGACAACTGCAGGTCAGTCGCGCAGCCGTGTGCCTGCCGGATCATGGAGGGGCTTCAACGACGCTGTGGCCGCATGCCGGGTGAGCGCTGTTTCGACTTCGAACCGCCCATTCGCGACGATATCCTCGACGGAGCTGCCGCCAAGCTGGATATAGCCGATGGCGACGGAGCGGCCGACCGTATGACCGTACGCAGCGGAAGTCGTATATCCCAAAATATCGCCGTCGACGAGAATCGGCTCCAATCCCATCAAGATCACATCCGGGTCGTCGACGCTCAGCAGGATACGCCGTCGTCCGACACCATCGACTTTTTGCCGCTCGAGCGCTGCCCGGCCGGTGAAATCGGTATTACCGGAGAGTTTTGTCGTGAACCCCATGCCGGCTTGAAGTGGCGTGTCGTCAGGGCCGATGTCGTGTCCCCAGGCGCAATAACCCTTTTCGATGCGCAGGCCCGCCATGGCAAAGCTGCCGGCATTCTCTATGCGAAGATCGCTGCCCGCTTCGCGAATTCGGTCGTAGAGCGGCAAAGCGGCCTCGCTCGGCACGTAAAGCTCCCATCCTAGCTCGCCCACATAGGAGATGCGGGCGGCACGGGAGACGGTGTCGCCGATCTCGACTTCCCGGTGGGTGAGGTAGGGGAAGCCTTCATTGGTGAAATCATCGGGGCTGAGGCGGGACAACAATGTCCGGGCGTGCGGTCCCATCACGCCGATCACCGCATAGGCGCTGGTCAAATCCGTCAATGTGACGAATTCGTCGGCGGCGATGTGGCGGCGTAATAAATCCATGTCGCGGGTTTGCTGAGCCGAGCCGGTGACGATCAGATAAGCGTCGTCCCGTATCCGCAGGGCGACCACATCGCTCTCATACCCGCCGCGGGTGTTTAGGATTGGGGTATAGGTGACGCGTCCGGCGGGCACATCCATCCGTCCCGCACAGACCCGGTCGAGAAAAGCCGGGGCGTCGCAGCCTTGCACGAGAATCTTGCTGAAGCTGGTTTGATCGAAGACGGCAACAGCTTCTCGCGCGGCCTGGTGTTCGCGGGCGACGCAATCAAACCAATGGGGATTGCCGAAGCGAAGTTCCGTGGAGACACCGCCGCCCGCCGGTTGGAACCAACTAGGCCGCTCCCAACCGCCCCGGTCGCCAAATTCCGCACCGAGCGATGCGAGCCGTTCGTGCAGGGGCGAGAGGCGCAGATTACGGGCGCTCTCGAACTCATGTCCCGCATAGCCGATGGCGTAGTGCATGGAGAGATTTTCGGCGGCCCGGTCACGGACTGCCGTGAGTGTGTCCCGCACCCGGGCGAAGCGGCGCACATCGACCGAGGAAAGATCGACGCCGGGATCACCGTCGACAACCCAATCCGCGAGCGCTTTGCCCGCACCGCCGCTACTGGCGATACCCATCGAATTCATGCCGCAACACATGAAGAAGCCGGGAACTTCGGGTGCTTCGCCCATCAGGAACGCCCCATCCAGGGTGAAACTCTCGGGGCCATTCAACAGCATCCGCACTTCCGCTGTCTCGAGGGCCGGGATGCGATGCAATGCTTCCGCCATGATTGGCTCGAAATGATCCCAATTCTCGCCTAGAAGATCGAAGGAAAAATCATTCGGTAGCTGATCCAAGTCTACCGGTCTGGCGTTCGGCTCGAAACTGCCGACGAGCAAGCCCTGCGCCTCGTCGCGGATATACATGTATCCGTCATGGGCACCGAGCACCGGCATGCCGGTATAAATGCCGTCGAAAGGCTTGGTGATCAGCGCGTAATGTTCGCAAGCGTAAAGCGGTGCCGAAATCCCCGCCATGCGTGCGATTGCGCGCGACCATAGACCGCCGCACAGCGCCACGGCGTCGCAGGCGATAGTGCCACTCTCCGTCTCGACGCCGCTGATGCGGCCGTTGGCAAAGGTAAATCCGGTGACTGGTGTGTCCTCGAAGATGCGCACGCCACCACCGCGAGCGCCTTTGATCAAGGCAGCGCACACATCGCTGGAACTCACCCGTCCGTCGCTTGGGGATAGAATGCCGCCATGCAGGTCATCCGTATTGGCGATGGGCCAAAGCTTCTTGATTTCCGCCGCGTCGATTTCCTCAACCTCAATCCCGAAGGCGCGGGCGAGCGACGCTTGGCGGCGGATATGGGTCATCCGATCCGCGTTGGCGGCAATGCTAAGACTGCCGCAGCCGATCCAACCGGTGGATTGTCCGGTCTCCGCTTCCAAAGATTGATAGAGCTCGGCACTGTATTTCATCAGCGTCGTAAGGCTGGAACTGGAACGGAGCTGGCGGACCTGCGCCGCCGAATGCCAGGTCGTGCCGCTCGTCAATTTTGAGCGTTCCAGCAGGATCACGTCATTTTTGCCCCGCTTTGCCAAATGGTAGGCGGTCGAGCAACCAACGATACCGCCGCCGATGACGACGATCTCGGCTGATTGAGGAAGGGCGTCGGACATAGTTCTTGTTCCTTTGTGGACGCGAGCAACCTTAACTTAGGTATACGAAAATCAGTACTGAGAAAGCCGGAAACAAACTTTATGTCGCGGGAAGATAAAATTGCTCTGGGGATCGATGTTGGCGGCACGTTTACCGATGTGCTGGCGCTCGACCGGGCGTCCGGGAAGATCGTCTCCGCGTTCAAGGTACCGTCGACACCTTCGGACCCGTCAGAGGGTGCGATTACTGGGGTCGACCGATACCGCGAGAGGACCGGGGGCGGGGCGGATGCGGTCTTTCACGGCACCACTGTTGGGACCAATGCGCTGATTACGAAGAAGGCGGCGAAGACCGCGCTGATCACGACAAAGGGGTTTCGCGATGTCTTGGCTTTACGCCGCCATGCCCGGCCGCGCCTCTATGATCTGGCGCCGAAAATCTCCCCCGCCTTGGCGCCGAGAGAGCTGCGTTTCGAGGCTATGGAACGCATGGGCCCGGATGGTGTCGCTATCACGCCTCTGACTGAGATGGAAATCGGAAGGGTGATCGATGAGATCAGAGGGGCCGATGTGGAAGCGGTTGCGATATCATTATTGCACGCCTATGCGAACGATGAACACGAGCGGGCGTTGGGTGCTGCCCTTCAATCAGCGCTGCCGGAGTTGTTCGTCACACTGTCGAGTGATGTCTGCCGTGAGTTTCGAGAGTTCGAGCGCACTAGCACGGTTGTGGTCAATGCTTTTATCGGCCCAGTGGTGCAACGCTATGTCGATGCCCTGGGCGACAATTTGCGCGCGCGGGAGATCGGTAATCTTTCCATCGTAAAGTCGAACGGAGGCCTGACCTCGGCGGCGAATGCGCGGCGCTACCCGGTACATCTGATTGAATCAGGACCTGCCGCCGGCATCATTGCGACGGCAGCGCTTGGCGAGGCGGAAGGTCTTGGCGACCTAATTGCTTTCGATATGGGCGGAACGACAGCGAAAGCGGGTGTGGTGGTAGATGGTAGGCCAAAACTCAGCACCGAATTCTATGCGGATCGATTCGTCGATGGGATGGATGTCGGCGGTTATCCTATTCAAAGCCCGGTCATCGATTTGATTGAGATTGGCGCAGGTGGTGGCTCGATTGCCTGGATCGATGTGGCGGGTGTTCTCAAGGTCGGTCCGGAGAGTGCTGGTGCTTTACCGGGCCCAGCCTGTTATGGGCGCGGCGGCGAGCAGGCAACGGTGACTGACGCGCATGTTGTCCTAGGGCATATCGCGGCGGACGGATTTGGCAGCGAGGATTTGGAGATCGACCCGGCGTTGGCGCGCCGTGCCGTCGAGACGGATATTGCCGGGCCACTCGGATGGTCTGTGGAACGCGCGGCCTGGGGTATTTTGCGGCTTGCGACGGCGAATATGGCGGAGATGGTGCGACTTGCCACTCTGCGCCGCGGCCTCGATCCTCGCGATTTCAGTCTGGTGGCGTTCGGTGGTGCGGGTCCGTTGCATGCAGCCGAGATCGCTCGTGAGGTTGGTGTGCCACGCGTATTGATCCCGCCGGTACCAGGCCTCTTCAGTGCGATCGGCACGCTGCTCGGCGATATTCGCCACGATCTGGTACAGACCCACTTACGCGGCCTCGATGATTTGCAAACGGGAGAGCTTGATGCGGGATTCGTGGCGTTGGAAGAGCGCGCTCAGACATTGATCGCGGCCGAAGATGGTGGCGGCGATTGGCGATATGAGCGCTCGCTCGATGCCCGGTTCGAAGGTCAACTCTTCGAGCTGAACTTGCCCGTGGCGACCGGCGCCGTACCGTTGACGGATGACTTGGACGTCGCGTTTCGTGCCGCCTATCGCGAGACCTATGGTTACGACTTGCCGGATCACACCGTCCAGTTGGTGAATTTGCGGTTGGTCGCAAGTGGCGGTGTCCACGATGGCGGTTGGCCGCGTCTTGCGCTTGAGGGGCACGACGCTGCGGCACGGTCTCGAGAAGTCATCAGCGAGGACGGGTCGCGCCGGGAGGTGCCGGTCTGGCGACGGGATGCGCTGAAGGTAGGCCTGTCCCTTGAAGGCCCGGCGATAATCGAGGATTTTGGTGCGACGATCCGTTTGCTCGACGGGCAGAGACTAGTGGTCCGCCCTTCCGGCATGTTGGAGTTGAGCGAGCAGGAGGCGGTGGCATGAGCGAGATTTCGATCCTGCGCGACGACCCTGTTACTTTCGAAGTGGTGCGCGGCGGCCTCTATGCGATCTGTGAGGAAATGAAATCGGTTATGATGCGGGCGAGTTTCTCGCCGCTGCTCAGCCTCTCCGCCGATCTTTCCTGCGCTATACTCGATCACGCAGGTGATGTGGTGGCACAAGGGAACGATATCCCGGTGCATTTGGGGGCCATGCCATTCTCGGCGAAGGGCATCCTAAAGGCATTCCCCCTAGAGACATGGCAGCCGGGCGACGCTGTGTTGTCTAACGACCCGTATTCCGGTGGCTCACATCTGCCGGACATGACGCTACTAACGCCGATCTTCGATAACGAGGGTATCGTGGGCTTTTCCGCGAGCCGCGTCCATTGGCCGGATATCGGTGGATCGTCGGCGGGATCGTCCTCCGTGACGGATGAGATCGTGAAGGAAGGCGTGCGGGTGCCACCTGTGAAGATCATGCGCGCGGGCGAGCCCGACGAAGGGGTGTGGACACTGCTGTTCGCCAATGTCCGCATTCCAGAAGACCGAGTCGGAGATTTTCGTGCGCAGGCGGCCTGCAATGCGCGGGGCGTGGCGCGGGTCGAGGAGCAGATCGCGCGCTACGGCGGGTCCGCTGTGCGCCGAATTTTCGCGGAGACGCAGGATTACAGCCAACGCATGGTCGAGGCGGTGCTGGATGACATTCCCGATGGCAGCTTTCGCGCCACCCATCATCTGGACGGCGACGGCTATACCGAGGATTCCGGCAACGGTGATTTCGGCATTACCGTTGAGATCATCAAGGCCGGTCGGAAACTGCATTTTGATTTTGCCGGCACCAACGCTCAGGCGAGAGGACCGGTTAGCGCGCCCTTCGCCGTCACCGCATCGGTCTGTTACTACACAATCCTGGCGTTGGCGGGCGGCTCTGTGCCACCGAATTCGGGCGCCTACAGGGCTGTTGAGATTTCCGCACCGGAAGGCAGCCTCGTCAATGCGGTCTATCCGGCACCTGTGGTTGCGGCGAACACGGAGACATCTAACCGAATCGTCGATGTCCTGCTCGACGCCCTGGCCCCGGCCATGCCGGGACGGGCGATCGCGGGGAGCTATGGCTGTGCCGGGGTGTTCGCACTCGGCGGAGTCGATCCAGAGCGGGGCAAGCGCTTCGTGCATATGGAGACCATCGGCGGCGGCATGGGCGCGTCGCCGCAGGGGCCGGGCATCGACGGGCACCGGGTCCATATGGGCAATACTATGAACCTGCCGAACGAATCGGCGGAAGCGGGCCTGCCGCTGCGCATTGAAGCCTACGAGTTTGTGGAAGGATCGGGCGGTGCCGGCCGCCATGTGGGTGGCATGGGAGCCCGCAAGGTGATTCGTGCCTTGGCTGATAATATTGAATTCTCGTTGCTCTACGAACGGGCCCTCAATCCGGCGCAAGGTACGGCGGGTGGTTCGTCGGGCGGTGCCGCGGCCTTTGCGATAGAACACGTCGATGGATTGCGTACCTCTCTCTCGTCGAAGACACCGGCGGGTCGCCTGATGAAAGGTGAAGCACTTTGGATCGAAACTGCTGGTGGCGGCGGCTGGGGAGAATCTTAATTATGTATCCAGGTGAAAATTACGTGGATTCGGATTTGTGATGGAGACGAATATCCTAGGACCAGGGTTTGCGGTCGAAATTTCCGAGGTCGACCTCTCCATCGATCTGACGGACACGCAATTCGTCGAGATTAAACGCCTTTGGCTTGAAAATAAGGTCGCGGTATTTCGTGACCAAAATTTGGAAGATGATGCGCTGGTTGGCTTCACGAAACGTTTCGGGCCACTTTTCGTGCATGTCCGCTCGCAGTTCAATGACGCGGCGCACCCCGAGATCATGCTCATTTCGAATATTAAGGAAGATGGCCGAAATTTGGGTGAGCTGGGGAATGGCGATCTGGCGTGGCATTCCGATCAGTCGTATTCCGCTCGTCCCGTCTTCTCGACATTGATGTATGCCATTGAAATACCGGAGGATGGCGGTGGGACCTGGTTCTGTGATACCGCGCGCGCCTATGAGCGGCTTCCCGAGGGGATCAAGCAGCGCATTGCCGGTTTACAGCAGAATTTCTCGATCGAGGTGACGGTTGCGACGCAGCATGTCGCGCTCAGCGAGGAACAACGTGCGCTAAAACCGCCGGTGACCCATCCACTGGTACGCACGCATCCGGAGCTTGGCCGAAAGTCACTCTATCTCAGCCCGGCACACAGTACAGGCATCGCGGAGTTGTCGGAGGAAGAGGGCGCGGCGCTCCTTGCCGAGCTCGAAGACTGGGCGGAGCGGCCGGAATTTACCTATTGTCATGACTGGCGCGTCGGCGATGTGGTGATGTGGGACAATACCTCGACTATGCATCGCCGCGACGCGTTCTCCCCCGCCGCACGGCGGATGTTGAAGCGCACCGGATTCGAGTTTCCCGAGGATCAAGGGGTGCCGTTCTAGGCACTTCTCCCTTGGTGTATTGACATATCGGGTCGCAGAGCGCCTTAATTGTTAATACGTGATGCATTCGTTTGGTGCTACCTGAATAACCGGTACGCCGATTAGTTAGTTAACCCCCGACAATGTGTACGTTCAAGAAATGCGTCGTCGCATCACGCGCGGCGCGTATTCGTTACTCATTCTAAAGGATCTAACTATGGCTACTGGTACAGTAAAATGGTTCAACTCAATGAAAGGTTATGGATTCATTGAGCCCGATGACGGCGGCAAAGACGCCTTCGTGCACATCTCCGCGGTCGAGCGCGCGGGATTGGGTTCGTTGAACGAAGGCCAGAAGGTTTCCTTCGACCTGCAACCGGGTCAAAATGGAAAATCTTCCGCTGAAAATCTTACGATCGTCGATTGATGCGACACGGCCGTCTTCCGAGAGGGGGCGGCCGCTGTTTTTCTATTCGCGGCTATTTCCGATAAGCCGCCCGGCGAGGAACAAATAACATGTCACAAGACGGAAAATCCGCCGCCGAAAAACGCTCCGAAGAACGTCAGAGAATGTATAAGCAGGTTCTGAAGGAGCGCGAAAACGTTGACCGCAAGGAACGCGCCCGCACGGCTGAGTTACGTGCGCTCCGGTTGGCGAAAGAAGCCGCGGACAAAGAAGCAGCTCCAGCGAAGAAATAGCGCTCGGCGCTACTCTGCGGCTTGCGGGGCACGGTATTGCGTCAGGCTGCCCGCATGCATGATCGATCCCGGCAAGGGATGGCCGACGATATCCTCGGCCATGCGTGCCACCTCGATCAGCTTATCCAATTCGACTCCGGTCTCGATACCGTGCTCATTGCACAGGAAGACGATGTCCTCGGTGCAGACATTGCCGGCGGCGCCTTGTAGGGCCGCGAACGGACAACCGCCCAATCCCGCGACGGAGCTGTCGAAAAGATCGACTCCCATTTCCAAACCCGCATAGACATTGGCGATACCCATGCCCCGGGTGTCGTGCAGATGCAGGCAGATGCGCTTGTCGGGCCAGGTCTCGCGGACCTTGCCGACAACTTGCTTGATGCCGTTTGGCGCTGCCCAGCCCATGGTGTCGGCGAGGCTTAGAATTTCGATGGGTGTTCCTTCTTCATCGGCGATATCGAGAATTTCCTTTAGGCGCTCAACCACGGTCTGTGGCGCGATGGAGCCCTCAAAATTGCAGCCAAAGGCGGTCATGACCGAGGCGCGGCGGACCGGGAGGTCATATTTTTTGTATAGCTTGATCTGACCGCGTTGGACCTCGCGGTTGATCTCGAAGCCGCGGTTCGTGTTGTGCTTCATGAAGGTCTCGGACGCGGTGGTCGAGATCGAGCCCATATGGGTCAGTTTGCCACTGTGGCGCATGGCCCGTTCGATACCCTTTTCGTTCAGCCAGAGCGCGTGATAGACGACGCCTTCTTTCGCCGTGAAACCTTCGATCACTTCGTCTGCGTCGGCCCAACCGGGAACTCGCTTCGGATTCACGAAAGACGCCACCTGAATTTTCTTCAATCCAGTCTCGGAGAGTGCGTCGATCAGTTTGATCTTCCGTTCCGTGGAGATCGGTCCTTTCTCGATCTGAAAACCTTCGCGGGGGCCTTCTTCCTGAATATCGACTTTCTTTGGCAGGTCACTCATCGCTCTCTCCTTCGCTCCAGCTGCGCTAATATCGTCTTTGTAGGGATATGCGTGCGCGGTCGTGAAATTTACAGGGCCGATGCGGTCAAACATCCACCATAGACCGCCGTCATCAGGTTTCGGGTCTGACGGATGTCGGTCATCCGTCGCGTGCTTCCTTCGCCGCGTCCAGTACCTCGGGCGATACACGAACTGTCATGGTCAAGGCATGGAACGAGAGGGTCTTGCCGTGACCGTCGAGGTTGAGGCTGTTGTTGACGCCGCCCTGTAAGACGTTCTCTAGGACGAAGTTGAATGCCTTCAGCATTGGTAGATCGTAGCGTTGCGCATGGGTGGCGCCCCGGTGGCGGAACATCTCCAACATCCGCGCCTCCGTTGCCTGCTCGGCAATCGCGTCATAGGCGCTGTCGTCATAGGGAATAATGCTGACATTCAGTCGATCGCCCTTATCGCCGGTTCGGCCATGGGCGATTTCGTAGAGCGGAACTTCGATGGTGTGTTCAGAGGTCATCTTCGGTCACCAATCTTACTTTCGGATGGACGTCCTTGCGCGGTACCAGGACGGAGCCCGTCTTCACCCGCCAGGTCGTGCTTCGCCGCACCCCGCCGCCGCCGGCCGGACCATCGCAATAGAGTGATTCGACCTCGCGGGCGACTAAGGCCGCTGTCGCTTCGTCATGGGCGTTGGCGGCCACACGCATTCGCACTTCCTGAGGTTCGCCATCAAAAGAAGCGGTCAAATCACCACTGTCGCCGTCATGAATGCTGACCGTGCCGATCAGGTCGGTTCGTAACTCGCAATCGAGGCCCAGCACGTCGACCCGTTCGCGCATGGTTTGCGCTGCCAGTTTTGCGCGCGCCAATGCGTTCGGTCCGGCATAGGATATTTCACCCTCACCGAGCCAACCGCCGTCGACACTGATCGTGACTTTCCAAGTGTCCGGCGCGGGTTTGCCTTTCGCACCACTCACCCGCACCCGGTTCGGTCCGATCTGCTCCGCCACAACCTCTGAGATGTCGAGCGTGACATCCGGTGTCAGATAACAGCTCGGATCGTCCAATTCATAGAGGATTTGTTCCTTTACGGTGCGTGTGTTGACCACGCCGCCGCTGCCTTCCGGCTTGGTGATGATCAGGCTGCCGTCTTCCTGCACTTCCGCGATGGGAAATCCGATTTCCGCCATTCGCGTGACGTTCTTGCGGCCTGGGTCTGCATGGTAACCGCCGGTAATCTGTGAGCCGCATTCGAGCAGGTGACCGGCGAGAACACCCGCCGCCATCATATCCCAATCATCTGCGGCCCATCCAAAATGATGCATCAGCGGGCCAAGTGTCAGAGCTGAATCCGTGACCCGGCCCGTCACAACGATGTGCGGGTTAAGATCGAGCGCTTCGGCGATCGGCTCCGAACCCATATAGACGTTTGCCGCGAGAATGTCGGTATTGGCAAGATCGAGAGGCTTTTCCTCGCCCCATTGCTGGGTCTGCAGCCCGCGTAAGTTTTCTCGTAAATCGTCGCCCTCGATCACTGCGACCCGCAGGCCGGAAATGCCTTGTTCCTTGGCCAGAGCGTGCAGGCGTTTCGCTGCTCCCATGGGATTGGCGGCGCCGAAGTTACCGATGATCGGCACGCCGCTCTCGACACAGCGCTTCAACACCGGGCCGACGAACCCGGCGAGGTCAGGCGTATAACCCTTCTCTGGGTTGGCGCGGCGTTCGCGCTGCGCGATGGCGAGGGTCCGCTCCGCCAAGGTTTCGTAAAATAAGGCGGCGGGTTGGCCGGACGCGATCAACGAATCGATGACCGGGCCTCCCACATCCATCCGGTCGCCGGAGAAACCGGCGGCATTGCCGATATGCATATTCTCTTTGGTCATAGTAGCCCCTTACCTAATCGGCTTCTCAGCGACCCGATGGCGAATTCCTGGCAGCTCATACCTGCACGCGCGCCCCACGCGGCTGCCAATTCGTTTACGTGACTGATCATTCCAGTGTTCCAGATCGAGCGCGCATCGCCAATACGGGCGGATTCGTGGCCCACAGTGGCACCGGCGACGCCTTGCTCGTCCATGACCGGCAAACGGCTAATACCGGCCTGGTTGCGCCCCACACCCGCATCGTGGAACACGGCGGCGCGTACCGGTTGATAGATCGCTTGCCCGCTGGCGCGATTGGCGGCCAAGATCGCCCCATGCGACCCGATGATGACGACCCGTCCAGCATCTTCGGGGATCAGGAGTGAGGCCGAATCCAAACCCCAAATTTCGGCTTCCCATAGCTCCGCACGGAATTTGTAACGTCCTTCGGAATGCGCTGGGGCACTACCTTCGAATGCTGGTGCCGCCCGCATCTTGCGGGCGCAATCCACGGCGGGCTCTCCGACAGCACAGCCAACAGCTCCCGCCGCCGCGTTGGTGTAACTGATGACACCTCGCGATAGCATATCCTCACCGTCGCCGATGCAACCGGTCGAATGGGCGACCGTGGCGGCCGCGATGCCAAGATCTTGCAGATAGTCGAGGCTGCCGATGCCCGCTTTGTCGCGGCCGACGCCGGCGTCGTTCAAGATAATTCCGCGCGGCCCAGCGGACGCCGCCAGATAACCCGCGTAGACACCGCCGTGACTGCCCGCCAGGATGACCGAACCCGCGTGTTCCGGTTTCGGTTTTGTCACTGTGTCCAGAACCCAGATGGGGATATCGTTATCGGATGCGTTGCGTTCGGCCATCGTCTCGTTGTGTCATAATTGTTTCCCAAAGAGATATAGCGCGCCGACCCCGTTTGCGTCACGCTGTCTTGAGTGCCGCATTTCGATTTTGGGCACGTACGAAGTACGCATTTAGTGGTCGATCAACGACCAATTGAAAAGGAATCATACGCCGTGACCAAACGAAAGGCGAAAGCGGTTGGTATTAATAATGTGGCGTTGGAAGTAGACGATATCGATGCTGCCTTGGCGTTCTATGGACGCTTTCTTGATTT
>JBMYRC010000090.1:0-16512 GCA_049601975.1 Alphaproteobacteria bacterium
CGACGAGTTAACGATTGAGCCGCGCGACGCCCGAATCTTCAATGTGCCGGCGGGGCATCTTTTCCGCATCGTCAGTATCGAAGGACCACAGGTTGGTGACCTGAACTTGTGGAACGCGAGCGATTTAGGCGAGCGGTTCTTCAGCGGCAAGACGCGGGCATTACATGCGACCCATGTCAGTACAGGGGATCGGCTGTGGAGCAACCTGCCGCATATGCGACCTTTGGCAACGATTACCCATGATACATTGGATTGGTATGGCTTTGATGAATATGGCGGCGGTGTGCATGACGTGATCGGCACCCGCTGCGACCCTTATACCAACTATTTGTTAACCGGAGAGGATTACCACCATTGTTGCCATTCCAACCTGACCCGAGCCCTGGCAGCGGGGAAGGCCATGGATTTGGCAGAGGCGGAGCCCCATGTGCACGATGTCCTCAATGTCTTTATGTGTACCGGTTTTACCCGCGACACTCAGCAGTACTTCATGAAGGCCAGTCCGGTGCGGCCGGGCGATTTCATCGAGTTCTTCGCGGAGATCGATTTGCTGGCGGGGTTGTCGGCCTGCCCGGGCGGCGATTGCAGTACCGTGCATTCCAGCGACACGGCGCACTGCTATCCGCTTCGCGTCGAAATTTATCGCCCGGCTCCGGGAGTGTTGGGCGATTGGAAACCCGCTGGGCCGAATGGCTATGGTGGTGGTCACGGCGCCGACGGATAGGAAAGAAGATTGCCACGCCATATTGCCGCGCGGATGGGAGCTAGTCCCGACGTTGTTCCCGGTACCAATGAGAGCGGTAACCGCGCACATATTGGGGAGGATAGGCGACTTCCGTATCCAAGGCCGCGGCGGCGCGCCAGGGCCAATGCGGATCGTGCAGCATGCCCCGGGCCAGCGCGACCAGATCGGCGTCTCCCTTCGCTACAATTTCCTCGGCGTGGTGCGGTCGAAATATCATCCCAACAGCCATCACTGGGAGGGCCGTCTCTCGGCGGATTGTTGCGGCGAAATCGACTTGATGTCCCTCGCCGATCGGTACTTTCTGGTCGAGTGATAACCCGCCGCTTGAGATTGTCGCGAAGTCGCAGCCGAGGTCCTTTAGAAGGCCGCAAAGTTCGACCGTCTCATCCAGCCTCCAACCGCCTTCCATATAATCCGTCGCCGAGAGGCGCACGCCGATAGGTTTACCTTCGGGCCATACGCGTCGGATGGCGTTAAACACCTCGATGCAGAGACGGACGCGGTTCTCGAAACTGCCGCCCCATCGATCCGTGCGGGTGTTTGCGACGGGGGACATGAATTCTTGCAACAGGTATCCATGTGCCGCGGTGAGTTCTATCAAGTCGAATCCGGCGCGGTCGGCGCGTGTCGCCGCCGCCGCATGGTCTGAGATGATCCGCGTGATGTCTGCTTCGGTGGCGACGCGCGGTTTGGGCCAGCCTTCGGCCCGTGGGGTGCCCGCCGAGCTGAGTGTTTCCCAGGCACCGTCTTCCGCCGTCAGCGGCGCGTTGCGTCCGGTCGATGGTGCATATGTCGATCCCTTCCGACCAGCATGCGAGAGCTGCACGCCGAGCGCCATTGGGCTGTGTTGCTTGCAAAACGACACAACCCGGCTGAGGGCGGCTTCGTTATCGTCGGAGTACAATCCCAAGCAACCCAGCGTGATGCGGGCTTCGGGCGATACGGCGGTTGCTTCCGTGATCAGCAGGCCCGCGCCATTGACCGCGAATTGCCCGAGATGCATCAAGTGCCAATCCGTCGCCGAGCCGTGCTCCGCGCTGTACTGACCCATCGGTGCGACCACGATGCGGTTCGCCAGTTCCAGGTCTCGCATCCGGAACGGCGAGAAAAGTGCGCTGCTGCTCACGGGGGCTCAGGAGGCTTTCTTGACGTCGGGAACGTATGGTTTCGAGGTGAAGTGTTCCTGATTGTCGGTTCCAGAAAGCTTCAACCCGGCCGCCTTGATGGCGCCGTCATCCACTTTATCCAACGGCACATAATAGCGGTCATCGTCTTTGGTGACCGTATCGTTGCTGATGGCGTTGTAACAGCAGAGCAACGTCCAGCGCCGATTGTCGGAGCGGTTCTGATCGGATCGATGCAGCGTGTTGCCGTGAAAGACGACGGCGTCGCCTGGCTTGAGAACGCAATCGACGACTTCGTGTGTCTCCACGATGCGGGGCATGTGCCGTGGATCGGCGCAGTTTTGCTCGGGCGTGACTTGAACATGGTCCAGGCGCCCCAGTTTGTGCGAGCCCTTTACCAGTTTCAGACAACCGTTTTCCTCATCCGTATGGTCGAGAGCGATCATGAAACTCAGCATCTTCGGCGCGATACAGCCGTTGTAGTACCAATAGCCGTAATCCTGGTGCCATTCCCAGGCCCCGCCGACTTTCGGGTCTTTCGCGGTAAGTTTCGATTGAAAATGATAGACCGGCTCGCCGATCAATGCTTCCGCCGTGTCAACGATACGCGCGGACCGGGCCGCAAGACCGTAGACGCTGTCACCCGCGCGATTCCAAAGGGATATCCGTGTTGCCCCACCTTCCTGGTCGGCACGCAACAGGGAATGGTCTTGAATGGCGGGGTCTTCTTCCATTGCCTGGCGGAGCAGTTCGATTTCTTCCGCGTCGAACAGGTTGCGCAAGAACAAGAAGCCGTCCTCATGGTAGGCGGCAACGTTCTCCGGTGACGGAACTGCAGACATGTTAAGCTCTCCAATCGGCTCACTCTTGAAGAATATAGCAAAGAAATCGCCGTAGGCGAAGCCATGGGAATTCGACTGCCGCAGATTAATCAGTCAAGAGTAACGGATACGGGAATTACGATTTTCATAATCCATTCGGGTTTGTCTTTTCTCTGGTGTACGTATTTAGATGGAAGTGAAAAAAAAGAGTGCCTAAGTTGTGATATGAGGGAGCGCTCGATCATGAAACCGAAAGTGGACGTGGTGCGGCGTTCTTTTTCAATTTTGCGCAAGCGTCGTATTAGGCGGCTGCGAGAGGGCTCGAAATACCATGACGGATAAACACTTAAACGAAATGACCGCATCCCAAGCGGCCAAGGAGATTGCCGAAGGTCGCGCGACCAGTGAAGAACTCGTACGGGCTTGCCTGGAAAAGATTGATAGCCGCGAGGCGGACGTGCAAGCATGGGCTCATGTGGATGGTGAGCGCGCCATTGCCGAGGCACGCGCAATCGACGCGTCTGGACCCAAGGGACCACTCTACGGTCTGCCCGTCGGGTTTAAGGATGTAATCGATACCGCGGGTATACCGACCGCATATGGTTCCGACATTTATCCGGGTCATCAGCCCGACGTCGATGCGCCCTGCGTCGCACTGATCCGCGCAGCCGGTGGGGTGGTGCTCGGGAAGACCGTCACCACTGAATTTGCGTTCGTCAATCCGAACAAGACCTGCAATCCGCATAATCTCGATCACACGCCGGGCGGCTCCTCTAGCGGCTCCGCGGCCGCGGTCGCCGATTTCATGGTGCCGCTGACATTCGGCACGCAAACCGGGGGATCGGTCATCCGTCCGGCCTCGTTTTGCGGTGTCGTCGGATATAAACCGAGCATCGGGCAATTCAGCTATGCAGGTGTAAAGCTATTAGCGCGATCGTTGGATACATTGGGCGCATTCTCCAGGAGTGCCGCTGACCTGGCGCTGCTCCGGGCCGCTCTATTGGGCGCACCCGCGACCGTTGAAACCTTATCTGGACCTCCCGCGATAGCATTCTGTCGCACACCTTGTTGGGACCGAGCCGATCCTTCGAGCCAGGCTTCAGTGCAAAGTGCCGCGGATCGCTTCACGTCTGCAGGCGCAAACGTGAGTGAATTGGAATTACCGGCGCATTTCGCCGAGTTGGAAGACGCAAATCATACGATCATGATCTATGAAGGACGCCGCTCGCTCGCGCATGAATTCGCGCGGCACGAGGAGAAGCTTAGCGAAAATTTGAAATCGCGTATGGCGCATGGTCTCGAAATTTCGTTCGACGATTATCGTGCGGCCATAGAGTTGGCTCGGGCGTGCCTGCGGGAGTTCGATGAATTAGTGGCGGCATTCGACGCGGTATTGGTGCCAAGCGCGGTTGGTGAGGCCCCGCAAGGGTTGACCTCTACCGGGGATGCGACCTTTAACCGGCCCTGGACCACAATCGGCGTTCCGTGCGTGACCCTTCCCAATACGACGGGGCGAAATGGCCTTCCTGTCGGCATCCAACTCGTCACTCCTTACGGTAGGGATGAGCAGTTATTATCTGTCGCGGTTTGGGCGGAGGCCGCGCTTTCGGGCTAAGGTGGATTCCAACATGACCGAAGGCCCCTCACAAATCTGCCCTCTCTGCGAGGGAGCCGATGTGTCCAATTACTTTCGCGATAAGGTGCGGGGCTATGTGCAATGCGACACATGTCAGTTGGTATTTGTCCCACCCCACGAGCATCTCTCTGTCGTCGAGGAGAAGGCGTATTATGATCTCCATGAAAACTGGCCGAATGATCCGAGTTATCGCAAGTTTCTAAAACGCCTATTCGATCCATTGAGTGCGCGGTTGCCGCAGAACGCGCGCGGGCTTGATTTTGGCAGCGGTCCGGGGCCAACTTTGTCCCGGATGTTTGCGGAGGCCGGGCACGAGGTGGCTCTCTACGATCCTTATTACGCGCCGGAAATATCTGTGCTTTCGACGCAATATGATTTCATTACCATGAGCGAAGTTGTGGAACATCTGGCCGCTCCCGGAATGGAACTGGATCGTCTTTGGAATTGTCTCTCGCCGGGCGGTTGGCTCGGAATTATGACCAAGCGGGTCCGCGATCCGCAGGCATTCCGGACGTGGCACTACATCACCGACCCAACCCATGTCAGCTATTTTTCCGAGGCGACATTCCAGTGGCTGGCCGCGAAGTGGTCCACTCGGCAATTACGGGCCGAATTATTTGTGGCGGGTGCGGATACGGTACTGATCGGAAAGATCGAATAAGCCTGCGTTGCTGACCGGTCGTCGCGCTATATCTCAACCTGAAAGACAGTTGTGAAGGAGTGCAGGCGATGACCGAAATTTCGAACAGCAGGTGGCAGCCCGGTGAAGCTTACGCGGACTGTGCGCTTTTGCGATTTCTCGCATTCTGCGAGGTCGCCGATATGCCTGCCTTGCACGCGAAAACAGCGGCGGACCCCGCCTGGTTTTGGGACGCGGCGATACGGTTCCTCAATGTGCAGTTTTATGAGCCCTATACCCAAGTACTGGATATGTCGGGCGGTATTCAGCATCCGAAATGGTGCCTTAACGCCAAGACGAATTTAGTGCTCAACTGTCTCGATAAGCATCGCGGCACGCCGGTTTGGGGAAAAACTTATCTGATTTGGGAAGGTGAGGACGGCGAGAAACGCGAATTTACGTATGCGGAATTCGATGCGGAGGTTTGCCGTTTTGCGGGTGCATTGCGTGCACAAGGGATCGGTCGGGGCGATGTCGTTGCGACATATATTCCGATGCTGCCGGAAGCGATGATCTCTCTTTTCGCAATACTGAAAATTGGGGCCGTCGTGTTACCGCTCTTCTCCGGCTTTGGGCCGGAGCCGTTGCGTGTTCGCCTTGGAGATGGCGAAGCGCGTGCCGTCGTGACGGCGGATGGTGGGCCGCGTCGCAGTGTACCGTCACCAATGAAGAGTATTCTGGACGAAGCGCTGGCCGATTGTCCGAGTGTCGAGCATGTTTTTGTCGTGCAACGGCTTGGCGGTGCGGTGGAATGCCCGATGACCCCGGGACGGGATCATTGGTGGCACGAAGCGGTTGCGGATCAACCACGCGAGCTTGAGACAGAGCGGACCGATGCCGAGGAGATCGGATTCCTGGTCTATACCTCCGGCACCACGGGAAAGCCCAAGGGCGTTTTGATGAGCCATGTGGGTGCGGTGACAAAGATCGCGCTCGATATCGGCGTGAGTTTTGATTTCGGCGAGAAGGACCGGATGGTCTGGATCAGCGACATGGGTTGGGTCGTTGGCGCGTTGACCGCGGTCTCTACTAGTTTCTTCGGTGGCAGCCTTTTGCTTGTTGAAGGGACGCCGGATTACCCTGACACCACGCGCCATTGGCGGTTACTACAAGAAAACGAAGTCACCTTCTTAGGGATCGCGCCAACCACCGTACGCAGCATGATGCGCTATGGCGACGAAGTCGACGCTTTTGATTTCTCGAAGTTGCGGATGATCGCATCGACCGGCGAGCCATGGACTGATGCCGCTTGGCTTTGGCTATACGAGCGCGTCGGAGGCACGCGAGTGCCGATTATGAACTATACCGGGGGCACGGAATGCTTCGGCGGTATCGCCGGGAGCAATCTATTGGAGACGATCACGCCCGGCTCGTTCAATGGACCAATGCCGGGGACAGGGGCCGCGATCTTGACCGAGACCGGAGAGCCCACGAAGCCAGGTGAACTCGGCGAGTTGGTGATGACGCAACCGTCCATCGGCAATACCCGTAGCCTTTGGCGCGACGACGACCGTTATATGGAAAGTTATTGGTCGATGTTCGGAGACAAATGGCGCCAAGGCGATTGGGCGATGTATGACGAAGAGGGGTTCTGGTACGTCCTCGGTCGTTCTGACGACACACTCAATATTTCCGGCAAACGAACGGGACCGGCGGAAATTGAAGGAGCCCTCATGTCGACGGGCAGTATTTCCGAGGCGGCCGTGATCGGCGTGCCGGATGAAATCAAAGGCACGGCCCTGTGTTGCGTCTGCGTCCCGATGCCAGGCATCAATGACGACGAAGCGCTGCGAGGTAAACTGTCGGCAGCGGTAACGGATGCGCTCGGGCGGTCCTATCGGCCGCGCGATATCCTGTTTGTCTCGGATTTACCGAAGACCAGAAATATGAAAATCATGCGACGCGTTGTCCGTTCGGTGGTGACGGGCGAGCCTGCGGGTGATCTATCTTCTTTAGTAAATCCGGAGTCAGTAGAAGAATTAAAATCAGCTATTTCTTAAATGTTTATATTATTAATAAATATTAACACTATCCGTTATTGTATTTCCAATATAATTCAATGCTAATCCGATCATTTCGGATAGTATATGGGGTCGGTTATTTCTGCGGTTCGCACCCAGGACCCGGGCGCTCCAAAGCGGCGGCTCACCCGGACGATAGAGTTCAAAAGTCATGATTAGTTTGTTTTTCGATTTGCTGGAAGACTCGCGGCGGAAGCGCATTGTCATTTATAAATCGGACGAACCGCTGGTCCCCGTTCGGCCCGCGATTGAAAAATTCGCATCCTTGAGAGACGACATCACACCAGTGACCTGAAAACCGTATCGCAGAATTAATTCTCCTCTCGGGGCAGCCTTTAAGGACTTGTCGGCTAAAAATTGTTCAAGCGCCGGCGCGATATCCTGATACTCTGGCCGCTCTTCCAGCGATCGCAGTTCAATCGTGGTACCAGGCGCAATCGTGACATTGCCACGCGATACTATTTCCACCATCTCGGCTTGAGCAGGAGCCCAATGTGCGGCGACGAGGGTGAAACAGATGAACAAAGATAAGATATGATATTTGTTGCGCACACCATTCATCTGATTACTTCCCGCATTTCGAACCAAACTTGTTCTTCACATCACTTACGAATGCACCGCTTTGAAAGCGAAACGAGGGGAACAGACGGACCATCATGGCGGTGACCAACATGGCATCATTTTCCAACGTTCGCGTTTGTCCGAGAGCGAGGCGTTTCACAGCGACGGCACCCCACTTCTCTAGACAGGTTTTGTCGAGGCCCTTTTTTAGAAATATCAACGTCTTATGTTCGCGCCCAATACGATCATTCGTCTCCGACAAGTAGCGGGCATCAAATTGAACGCGCAGCGCCTCGCAATCCCAAGTTAGATTGGAGATGTCGTATTTGCGATAGAGGTCTTCACCCTTCAGATAACGGAAAAACTCTTCTAGAGACATGATCTGGTGGTTGCCGTAAGTCCAATAAAACCCGGTCCACGCAATGCCGCCCAACGCGATGGCGGACATCAGGGCACGAATGCAGTCGCGCGGAAGAATGCGCGACTTTCCATGGCGATTAATGGCTTCCCGCTCGCGTCGGCGCCACCATCCGAATGGTTTTGGTCCCGCAGACATGAACTATCTTCTTATTCAAGGTAAACGCGAAGCAAGAGCCACGCCAGTAATTTACCCGGTAATTTGAGGGGGGAGCCACATGTTGAACGGACCGAAAATCGCCATTCTTGGTATTCATTTGGAGAGCAATCGGTTTGCACCGTCAGTGTGTCGACCGGATTTTGAGGAGAAATGCTTGGTGTACGGGGAGGACTTATTGATGGATTCGCGGGGGCCTCATCCGCGTGCTTGCCGAACGCTCAGCGGGTTTGTGCGGGAGATGGACAAGATCGGCGACTGGACACCTGCTCCTCTCGTCTATGCAGATGTCGGTGCGGCTGGCCCTATCGAGCACGAATTTTTTCTGGAACTTAAAGAAGAGATGCGTAGTCGGTTGTTGGCGGCGATGCCGGTCGATGGTGTCTATTTCCCCGAACACGGAGCGGCCGTGTCCACGGGACATCCGGACCCAGATGGCGAGTTGTATAAGATGGCGCGCGAGATTGTTGGGCCCGATGTGCCGATCGTCTCGGCCCTTGATTTGCACGCGATCGTCTCGGAGAAGATGGTCGAGATGACCGACGTGATGATTTCATACCGCACTAATCCTCATGTTGATCAGATGGAGCGTGGCGCGGAATGTGCCCATGTCCTGCTTGAATTATTGGACGGCGTGAAACCCAAAGTCGCGTTCATCCGCTTGCCGATCGTGGCACCGCAAGTAAAGCAGCTTACGGCGGACGGGCTCTATGCCGAGGTTATTAAGTACGGCCAGACGCAGATCGACGATACGGTCATGAATGTCTCTATCCTGGGCGGATTTACTTATGGCGATACGCCCTTTAACGGCATGAGTTTTTTGGTTACCACGCGCGGGGACGAAGCCCGTGCGCAATCGCTGTGCCGAGTGCTGGCAGAACAGGTATGGCGGGAGCGCGAACGGTTATTGCCGGAGTTGACGCCGTTGGAGGATTGTATCGCCCTGGCCGTGGCCCAAGGGGAAGATCCGTCCCGCGAACGCGTCATCATTGCGGATGTCGCGGACAATCCGGGCGGCGGTGGGCGCGGCAATACGGCATGGCTGCTGAAAGGCTTGTATGAAGCCGGTGCGAAAGGCGCGATCCTAGGTGTCTTCTTCGACGTGCCGTTGGCCGCAGAGGCACATGAGAAGGGCGTGGGAGCGACGTTTAGGGCACGATTTAATCGAGCGGAGACCGATCAATATTCCGAAAGTTTTGAAGCGGAGGCGGAAGTTCTTCATGTCTCAGACGGTCAAACCATCGGCCGCGATCCCGGGTCTCGTGCCGGCATGGCCGTTGACCTCGGGCCAACGGCGGTCCTGCGTATAGGGACTGTGACGGTCGTTGTGATCTCGATTCGCCAGCAATGTATCGATCCCGGTTATTTCGAAGCCTTCGGGATCGATGTCGAAGGTGCGCGAACAACAATTGTTAAATCACGCGGACATTTTCGCGCTGGGTTCTCTGTCTATTTCAGGTCGGATCAGGTGATCGAGTGCGATGCGCCGGGGCTGACGTCCCCCAATCTCGCGAATTTCGATTGGCAAGGTTTTAAACGGCCAATTTATCCATTGGATATGGAAACAGAATGGGTCGCTCCGGATTGATGAGCGAATTCTCTCAACCCATCCATTTCAGCCAATGGACGCTCAACAGCCGCGCCAGTCTCATGCGACCTTCCCTGGTGTCGAAGCGGACCCAAAATTTGCCTCATTTGCGCAATTCGGCGGGATCGTCGGTGAGATTTATTTCGAACGCACTTGCACAATGTTCCTGGAGCCATTCGCGTAATTTTTCGATCGCTTCTGGATTTGTATATTGAACCGAATAATAGATACGGCGTCGGTCTTCATCGTCCCTGCCGTCTTGGCCCTTACTTCGTTCCGCCCATGTCCTTCATAATTTCTGCGATATTCTCCAGGATGTCTTATGAAAAAAAGGGAGCCGGTCAACCTAAGATATTCGATAATCTCATGCCGGAAGGATCAATGTGTTCGGGTTCTTTCAGGTCAAATATCTGTGTTTGATTTTGGCGAATTTGGGAATCATGCTAAGATCTTTGGAGGAGCCCTTCGCCGGTCGCATGCATGGTGCCAAGGACGACCTGCGCACCTGGGTGGTCTTGTTGTGCGGTCGCATAGTAAAATTTGATGGCTTTGAAGATATCTGCCTTTACGCCCAAGCTTTTCTCTTAAAGAAAGCCTAGGTTACATTGCGGCTTTTTTTATACCAACTATGCGCCTCTTCGATATCCGTTTCCATTCCCAAGGCATGCTCGAACAAATAGCCTAAATTAGACATTGCCGGCGCAAAGCCGTTGTCGGCAGCTAGTCGATACAACCGCGCGGCTTCCTCAATACTTGGGCAATCTCGTCACCGATCTAGTAACAAAGGGCGAGCCGGGTCTGTACGTCGGGATCTCCAGATGCCGCTTTTTGTTGGAGCTCGCGGATTGGCATCTCGCTAAATTCGGATGCCGTTTCCCGATAATGAGGGTCGTGCGTAGCGTTTCCCGTTCGGCCGAGGTTAATGATGCGGGAGACAGCCTGCAGTTTGCGATAGAGAGCCCACATCTATGCCGGCCCAAATTAAAGTTAGAGGACTACCAAGATAGTCGGACATGAACCTGACCGAGCCTTGATGAAAAGGGAAAAGGATATTTAGGGATAGATTAGTATGGGTTGTGCCAGCCATATATTCCGAGCGGAACTCAAAGTAATCCGAAGGGTGACGGCAATTCCATGGCGTAATACTATAACCAAAGTACGTATTGTCTCGGTTGTTGACCGGACATTCTAAGCGGCAAATTCGCGCAGAGGTAAATTGATGGCGGACTATGAAAATATGTCTGAGAACAGTGATGGGGAAGTCATGATCGAGCCATTGTCCAGTGACATCGGTGCGGAAGTTCGAGGTGTTGATCTTGGATATTCGATGAACGATGCTGTATTCGCAACAATTTACCAAGCTTGGCTGGATCATCAGGTCCTTCTCTTTCGGGATCAAAACATCACCGACCCACAGATGATCGCATTCAGCCGGCGTTTTGGAGATCTCGATCTGGCACCCATTCCGGGCCACGGTCGCGCCTTTGTCGAGGGCATATCAGAAATGTTTGTCATCTCCAACGTCATCAAGGACGGTAAGAAAATTGGCTCACTGGGGGATGGGGAATGCCTTTGGCACACTGACATGGCCTATACGGAGGTGCCGCCAAAGGCGAGCTGCCTATATTCTCTCGAAGTACCCAATGGGCAAGGTGATACCGGCTTTCTCAATATGTATGCGGCGTATGAAACGCTACCGGGCGAGCTGAAGAAAAGCATCAAAGGGCAAACGATCAAGCACGATAACCAATACACGCTCGACGGTCTCGACCGAGATGGCGGACCGTCACTCTTCGACGCCACCGCGGCCGGTACGTTCAATGTGGCCGCTCTACACGGCAGCAGCCACCCGATTGCGCGCACCCATCCAGAGACCGGCCGCAAGGCGCTCTATATTGGACGGCGTCAAAACACATATATTAACGGGTTTTCGGTTGCCGATTCGGAAGCATTACTCGATGCCTTGTGGGCGCATGCAGATAGCTACGGCAAGCAGACTTATCATCACCGTTGGCAGGTACGTGACTTGTTGATTTGGGACAATCGCTGCGCGATGCATAGACGAGACGAATTCTCCGCGGATGTGCGGCGCATAATGCATCGCACTCAAGTCCGTGCCGACGCGGCGCCAGCCTAACAGAGAGACTCCAATCATTCGGTCAGCCGGGGTATCAAGTTTATATAAGACCCATAACCGGAAAGAGTAACCGTGATAGATTTCCCGTCGAAGAACGATCTCGTTATCCATTTTGCCCATTCCGCTTACCGTTTGGCGGAATGCTTTGAGACCCGGAAAACCGGGATATCCTGCTTTCAAACTTGGACATCCGAAGATACCATTGCCCGTATGGGCGAAGCGCCGGTTGCGGTGATGTCTGGTTTCTGGCGAGACGTGTTCTTGGATATGCCAGGGGCTTTGCGGTTTGTGCAGGTTAGCGCGGCTGGCTACGACCAATTTGATCAGGCACGTATGGCGGAGGGTGGACTGCGGCTTGCCAATGCCAGCGGCGTCAACATGAATGCGGTTAGCGATCATGCGATGGCATTGATGTTGGGTCTCATGCGCCAGCTGCATGTGGCGCGCGATAACCAGCGCAAGCATCATTGGCGCGGCATGATCTCTAACCTTAGCGAGCGCGAAGACGAGTTGGCGGGCCGAACGGTTTTGATTATTGGTATGGGGGCAATCGGCCAACGTGTCGCGCGATTGGCGAAGGCTTTTGATATGAAAGTGATTGGGGTGCGGCGGAACACAGCGGCGATCGCGAATGTCGTCGATGAGGCGCATGCGCCCGCCGCACTTCCGGAGCTTTGGGAACGCGCGGATTTCGTCGTGCTCACTTGCCCGCTAACAGATGAGACGGCGAATATCGTAGATGCCGCGGCTCTGAATGCCATGGCGGATGACGCGCATCTGATTAACATGGCGCGGGGCGGTTGTGTCGATGAAGCAGCGTTGGTAAAGGGCCTGCGCGCCGGCAAGATCGCGGGTGCGGGGATCGACGTTACAGTAGTGGAGCCCTTGGCGGCAGACTCGCCGCTTTGGGACTTCGACAATGTAATTCTGACACCGCATACGGGCGGGGAGACGCGGCATTATGAGGAGAACGTCGTCGACATCTTGATCGAAAACCTTGGCCGTTTAGAGCGCGGTGAGGCGGAGCTCTATAACCAAATTGTATAGCTCTAAGCGGATGCCCGCGTGCCGCCCGCAAGATGATCGGCGGCGTTGAAATACGGCAGGTTGTCCTGGACCGAACAGCCGATCATAGCGATGCGTTCCGCGATCCGAATAGCTTTTTGGTATTTGCGTTCGTTCTCGTCGCGCGTGTGTTCCTGGAAAACTGTGCCACAGAGCGAGATCCCAAAATGTGCCTGTAGGGTTCTAATTTTAGTTCCTGCCAGCATACCGTCCGCGACATGCGCTAAATTGAAATCGTTCTGTTTCACAACCTGAATCTTGTTCTCGACAAGATAAGCACGAATGCTCGACTCGGCTTCCAGAGCCAAATCCCAATACTCACCTTCTGTTTTAGTCGAATCGCACGAAACCAGCTGGTACGCCATGCAGAACGCAAGGAAGACGTGTTCCTTTGGTGTTGCGGTCCGCCAGGCCATACCGCCGAGATTTGACCAAACCGAGAGATCCATCTCTTCGAAGACACGGGGTACGCGCTCAAAGAACAGCTTGTGTAGGCCATTCTCGCTGAGTGTATTGCCGAGTTGTTGCTCTTTGTAAATATCGACTGCCGCGTAAGTGCCGCAAATTGGACAAGTGTCGTCTTCATATTGGTCTTTGCGGTACAGAAGAGAGCATCGCGTGCCGTTATCTAGCTCGTTCTTACACATCAAGAATGTGTCGCTGCCCTCTTCGTCATCTTGCTGCGCGCCGATCCAATTGAAGCGGTTCATAAACTGCATGTAGGACCGACGATGGCTCCACAAACTCCATTCCAGCTTTTCGACTGGCCCGAACGTGCTCCAGTTTGAACTCACGTCGATGATGACGCATTTTTCCTTACCAGGCGCGGAACGCAGCCCGCGTCCAACCGATTGTCCCCACAAGACCTTCGACAAGGTTGGGCGCAGATGGACGATGATATTACAGTGCGGATTGTCCCATCCTTCGGCCAAGACACCGACCGAGACCATGGCCTCGATCTTGCCTTCCTCGTGCTGGCGCAACAAATCCAGGCGTTCCTTGATCGGCGTGCTCGCGGTGACGATGGCGGCGCCATAGCCATCAGCTTTGATCCGCTCCAAGGTTGCTTCGGCGACGTTGATATCAGCACAGAACCAGGCCGAAACCGGTGATGGTTTGATTTTTTCGCGTTCCTCTTTATAGCTCCACATCGCGTAGTCGAGCATCGAGGATTTGATGATTTCGTCAGAAAGCTTTGCGACCGGAAAATCGCCGGTACTGATGTCTATCCCGCGCAGATCCAGATCATGGACGAAATGCGGACGATAGACCGGTTGGACCAACACGCCTTCGGCGATCAGGTTTTCAATATTGGCGCAGTCGATAATAGTGTCAAACGCGAGATGTAGTTGGTCGCGCTGGTCGCCAGTTCGTCGTTCTGGCGATGCGGTAAGGCCAATGAATTGAGCGTCGGGTTTCCCATTTTCCTCGAAGTCATCGATGATACGCTTGTAGCCGGTGCCGTTCGGCGACACGCGATGCGCCTCATCGACGATGATCAGGTCGGCTTTCGGAACTGCATCGGTGAGTACGTCTTTTGCCCGCATATTGGTCGACAGGAGGATCTCGTAATCCTCGAAGGCCGGGCCTTTATCCGAGACGGTGAGCTTACGGACCCGGTGCTTCTTGCTGAGCGCGCGTTCGAGTTGCTCCAAAAGGACGAGCCGATGGCACAGGACAATAATCTTCTTGTCCTTGTAGAACCGCTCAACCAATTCGCTCGCAAGCACGGTTTTACCCGCGCCGGTCGGCGCTTTCAGAATAAAGCGACGGTGTTGCTTAAGGATCGTCGGAAAGCTATCGACGATTTTCTGCTGCCAATTTCTAAGTTGCATGGCAGGCGTATATCAAAAATTAGATAAGGATGCACGCGGGAGAATCGACCCAATGCAAATTTTTTGTAAATCCACGGATATAACGATCATTCAAGCCAAGTGGAAGCCAGTGCTGCGAGACAAATTGGTTTAAGCAGCAGTGCTGAACGGAAGCTCTTCCTGCATTGACATCGGATTAGTTCGAAGAAGCTCGACAATGCTGTGATCAGTTATGGCATCCCGAGCAAGGAGCTCTAGTTCGATAAGGCAATCGAACATCGCGTCTGCATTGGTGCGATCAACGTTTTCCAGCTTTGCGAGTGCAGTATTAATAGTTTCTTTCAGAGCTGTCGAGGTCATCGTTCGGGTTCCTTACGGTGGGCGACCAATGAACATCCCATGATATGTATGGTCGTTGTAATGTGTTGTTGCGTCGCAGCATAAATAGAATGTAATTCATAAAATACAAGAAAAATATACTGCGCTGCAATATATCGATACGGCAAATAAGTTTCACGCACCGATCGGTGAATATTTTGTTTAGCTGATGGTGCCCATGTTAGGGACAGATTGGCGTGAAATTTGGTGGGTTAGGTTGAATTGTGAAGATCACGAGTATTTTTGCAGATAAGAATGAAGAGACGCATCTCGATTATCATGAGGAAAATGTCGTCGAAACTCGGAACCACGCGGATTATACGCGTGCCATTGCGGCGTATGGATTGGTCTTTAAGGAAAGTAAGCAATTGGGCGCCGAACCCGCGCTTGGCGGCTGGCATACCGCGCCGCAACGACAGTATGTCCTGTTCGTGATCGGGGAGACCGAAATCGAAGTGAGTGACGGCGAAAAGCGGATCGTCAGGGCAGGTGATGTGCTGTTGGTTGAAGTTACGACCGGCAAAGGGCATCGCAATCGGCGCTTGAGGCCGGAGCCTGAACTGTGGGCGTTCGTGCGTTCTCGATGAATACTGAGGCGACAATATGTCCGTGCGGGTCCGGCCGATATGTCGACACTTGCTGCGATCCGATCCTGGCGGGAACACCGGCGCCAACCGCCGAGGCATTGATGCGGTCCCGTTACACGGCATTCATGCGGGGCGATCTCGCATATATCGACCGAACCCATGCGCTGGAAAAGCGGGATACGGCGGAGCGGTCTGCGGCTAAGAACACCTTTAATTCAGTCGAATGGATCCGCCTAGAGGTCTTGCAGTCAGCGCGCGGCGGTGCGACCGATGATATCGGTATGGTCGAATTTGCGGCTCATTTCAGACAGAATGGCGCAGAGTTGGTGCATCGCGAGCGTTCGAATTTTCGACGCGACGATGGGCTGTGGGTATACGTCGATGGAGACTTTCCGGAGGGTGCGGGAGCGTCGCGCATAGGTAAGGTCGGGCGGAACGCATCTTGTCCGTGCGGCTCCGGCAAAAAATTCAAAAAATGTTGCGGATTGCACCTTTAGGGGACGTATTGGTCCGGTTGCCCTTATCCTCAAATTCACTAAATTATCGCTAACTGTTTCGTGGCTAGGCCCTCGGGACGAAAAACAATACGAGGATGCTATCGATGTTGCGTGAAGTCATGGATGTACTGGCGTTTTTGGATGATGCGCGCAATGGGGCGGGGTCGTTTGTTGACTTGCTGCCAGAGGGGCCGCAATCAGTCGAGATCACACCCGTCGAGAGCGATATTGGGACCACGGATTTCATCAAGATTTTATTTCCCGGCAGATCGGGCAAAAGCGCGG
>JBMYRC010000091.1:0-16507 GCA_049601975.1 Alphaproteobacteria bacterium
GCGAATAGGAAACACCAGATGGTTTTATCCGAACACCGTCATTCCGGGGCGTCTCGAAGAGATGAACCTGGAATTATTGCCTGAGCCTTTTATTCGGTGGACGTTATCAGGGGCGAGGCTCAGGTCATAATTCCGGATAACGCTGCTGCGTTCCCGGAATGACGCATAGAGTTAGAGAGGAAGGAAAACAAAATGTCACGACTGGACGGCAAGATTGCGCTCATCACCGGCGGGGCCTCCGGCTTCGGCGCTTCGACCGGTAAGATTTTCGCGGGCGAAGGCGCCAAGGTCGTGCTCACCGATAAGAACGTCGACGGCGTGCAAGCGGTGGCGCGGGAGATCGGTAATGCCGCGAGCGCGATGGCCCACGACGTGACTTCGGAAGACGATTGGAAATGCGTTGTCGAAGAGACCGTCGCGATGCACGGTAAGCTCGACATCCTCATGAACAACGCCGGGGTTATGGGAACGGGAGCCGCGCAAGATATTGAACACATGAGCCTGGATGAGTGGAAATTTGTTCAAGAGATCAACAGCGATGGTGTCTTCCTTGGATGCCGGGCCGTGATCCAGGCGATGAAGGATAGCGGCGGCGGGTCGATCATTAATATTTCGTCCACCGCCGGGTTCCGGGCGACACCGGGGATTGCGGCTTACGGCGCGTCGAAGGGCGCAGTGCGGCAATTGACGAAATCGGTCGCGGCCTATTGTGGGCGCAAGGGATACAATATCCGTTGCAACTCAATCCATCCGGGTATGGTACGCACCCCGCTCGGGGAGGCGGTGCTTAAGTATTACGGTAACTTAGAAGAATCGGCCGAGAAGCGAACGCAATCCGTGCCGTTGGGGCGTCTCGGCGAGGTCGAGGATGTGGCCTATGCGGCGCTCTATCTGGCGTCGGACGAGGCCCGGTATATCAACAGCAACGAGTTGGTCGTCGATGGCGGCATGCTCGGCGGCGGTTAGAGAGAGACGACCATGAAATTCGGCATTTTCTATGAGTTGCAACTGCCCCGCCCCTGGGAAACGGGTTCGGAACATCAGCTGTTTAAGAACGCGCTCGATCAAGTGGAATTGGCGGATGGGCTGGGCGTCGACTACGCTTGGATGGTTGAGCATCATTTTCTCGAGGAATATTCCCACTGCCCGGCACCGGAAGTATTTCTGGGTGCTGCTAGCCAACGCACCAAGGACATCCGTCTCGGTCACGGCATCATTCAGCTGACCACCAATCATCCAGCCCGCGTCGCCGAACGCGTGGCGACTCTCGATCTGATCAGCGATGGCCGGGTTGAGTTTGGTATGGGTGAAGGTGGCAGCCTTACGGAACTCGCTCCCTTTGATCGCACCATTCCGGAGAAGCGCGAAGTGTGGGAAGACGCGGTCCGCGCGGTCATGCCGATGTTCGCCGATGGCGGATTCGAATATGACGGTCCCCATTTCAAATTTCCGCTCCGCAATGTCCTGCCGAAACCGGTACAAAAACCGCACCCGCCGCTCTGGGTTGCGTGCTCGCAATTGCAGACGATAGAGATGGCGGGACGTCGGGGGATGGGAGCTCTCGGTTTTCAGTTCATTAGCGCCGACGCCGCCCACGCTTGGGTGCATGCGTATTACAATTCCTTTACCAAGCGCATGGATAAACTGACCAATTATGAAACCAACCCGAACATGGCGCTGGTCAGCTACTTCATGTGCGCGGAGACAGACGAGGAAGCGCGGCGGCGCGCAGACGGTATTCCGTTCTTCCAGTTCGCATTGAAATTCTATAGCGCCGACCGCCTCGGCGAAGGCCGCGACCGCCCGCCGCCGGGCACGGTCGACCTCTGGGCTGAGTACGAAGCCTGGAAAAAGGCCAATCCCGAAGGCCATGCCAAGGCAATTTCCGGCGGCTTAATTGGCTCACCCGAGACCATCCGCAACCGGTTACGGAAATATTCAAGCTCCCATGTGGATCAGATCATCCTGCTCAATCAGGCAGGTAAGAATTCCCACGAGCACATTTGTGAAAGCCTTGAGCTGTTCGCGAACGAGGTCATGCCCGAATTCCAAGAGATGGAGCCCGAGCATCAGGAGTGGAAACGCCAGGTCCTTGAAGGCGAGATCGAGTTGGAAGAACTGGACACCGATCCCTACCAAAGCCGGTTCAGCGAAAACTCCGTGCAGCTGGATCCGGTGAAGACGGCGGCGGCGGGGGATTAACAACGTTGTAATTCCAGATCACCCTTTGGGTTTCCGGAATGGTGATCTGTGCTGGGATGGTTGTCAGTCCAAATACTCGAACCGGAACGCATCACCCTGGCTGACGACCCGGCCCACCGAGGGCAGCGGGAAGTGGGCGGTCATCACAATTTTGTCCTGATCCGCATGCGCCTCGAGGAATGTCTGCCGTGTGGCGCTGGCCATCGCTTGATCCAGATCGACGGTCGGGCAAAGCGACGTACAAATGCATTGCAGTGGTGAATGCAACAGGTCGCCCGACATGGTGCCAAGTACACCGTTCGATGTCATTTGCACCGCGACATGACCCGCCGTGTGGCCCGGCGTGGGCGTCAACGAGATATTGTCATCGAGGGCGAAATCCATAGCTACCAGCTCCGCCTGTTTGGCTTCCATGATCGGCAGTACGCTCTCTCGGAAGACGATGTTATTTGATTCCGCGTGGGACTCGTATTCCGGTTGTGAGAAAATGTATTTCGCATTCGGGAATGTCGGGACCCAGCGCCCATCTTCTAGCTTTGTGTTCCAGCCGCAATGGTCCACATGCAAATGGGTGCAGAAGACATAGTCGATCTCAGTCGGATCGACGCCGGCGGCCTTCAGATTTCTGAGATAAGTGTCATCTCGGCGATCATTCCAATCGGGGACCCATTTGAACTTCTTATGGCAACCGACGCAGGTGTCGATCAGGATCGTGTGGTGCTTGGTGCGGACCAGATAGGATTGGATCGGTAGGATCATCTTACCGCTGCTGGGAGAGACGGCGTTTGGCAGCAGCCAGTCTTTATGGGCGTCGAACATCTCCGGCGTGAAGCCGTCGAAGAATTCTTCTAGGGTCATGAACTCGGCCATCTGTTCCAAGACCGACGTCACCTCGATATCGCCCAACTGCCAATCGGCCATTTGTATTCCCCTATATTGCAGACCTCATCCTGAACCAGATTTAGATCAGGCGATATCCTTCGACAGGTGGCTACCCCGCCGCCGCCACCGCCATGCCGACCACATTGCGGATCACCTGCAAGCCGTGATCGTTCTCCAATGTTAGGATCGATTCGGGATGGAACTGTACCGCCCAGATCGGCAGGCTTTCGTGACAAATGGCCATTGCGACATTGTCGTCGGTGCGGCCCAATACTTTGATGCCGTCGGGAGCTTTGTCCGCGTTGAAGTAGATCGAATGATAGCGCGCCGTGGTAAAGGCGGGCGGTAGGTCCGCAAACATCGGAGACGATTCAACGATGACCGTCGACGGTTTTCCGTGCATCGGATAATTGAGGAATTTTAGCTCTGCGCCGAAATATTCTGCGATCCCTTGTAGGCCGAGGCAGACGCCAAACATCGGTAGGTTCCGTTTCAAGCACGCGCTAATCGTCTCCTTCATGGCGAAATCCGAGGGCTCGCCCGGTCCCGGTGAGAACACCACGAGGTCGGGCGCGATAGCGTCCAATTGTGCCATATCAAAGCCGAACCGCATGGTCTGGACTTCGGCCCCGGTCTGGCGGAAATAGTTCGCTAAAGTGTGGACGAAGGAATCCTCGTGATCGATCAGCAGGATGCGTTTGCCGGCACCGGTCTGCGCTTGCATCGGTGTTTCCGCGTTATGGCCCGCCGGGGTCGGCTTGCTGATCGCATCGAGGAAAGCCGAGGCCTTCAGATGAATTTCGTTCTCTTCCTCGTTCGGGTCGGAATCGTACAATAGCGTGGCTCCCGCGCGGACTGAGGCGATGCCGTCCTTGAACTGGATCGTCCGCAAGGTGAGGCCGGTGTTCATATTACCGTTGGCGAAGGCCGCTCCGACGGCGCCACCATACCAGCGACGCGGCGAGCGTTCATGATCCTCGATAAACTGCATTGCCCATTTCTTCGGCGCACCGGTGACTGTGACCGCCCAGGCGTGCGAGAGGAACGCGTCGAGAGCGTCGTATTCCGATCGCAACGTGCCGACCACGTGGTCGACCGTGTGGATCAACCGCGAATACATCTCGATCTGACGCCGTCCGATAACCTTCACCGATCCCGGCTCGCAGATGCGAGATTTATCGTTACGGTCGACATCAGTGCACATGGTAAGCTCCGACTCGTCCTTCTTCGAGTTCAGCAAGGTCAGGATTTGACTGGCGTCATGGATCGGATCGGTGCCGCGTCGGATGGTGCCGGAAATCGGGCAGGTCTCGACCTGACGACCGTCGACCCGTACGAACATTTCAGGCGAAGCGCCGACGAGATATTCTTGTTCGCCAATATTCATGAAGAAGCCGTAGGGGGCCGGATTGACCTTCATCAACCGCCGGAAGATGACCGAAGGGGGCTCCTCGACCGGCTGCCAGGTGTTTACGCCGGGGACGGTTTCGAACAAGTCACCGGACTTGAAGTATTCCTTGGCCTTGCTGACCGTCACACCGTATTCGCCGGGCTGGTGATCGCTCGCTGTCGGTGCGGGATCGGCGAATTTGAATTCTTCCACGGGGCCGCTCCGCGCCATGCCTGCGGTCGAGTGACCGTCGACTTCGAACTCGTAATTATGCCACAGCGCCTCGCCGCGTTGATGGTCGACCAGGAGCAAGCGGTCCGGCAGATAGAGCAGTAGATCGCGCTGATCACCGTCGAGATTCTGTTTGCGGTCCAGCGGCTCGAACTGGAACGCCAGATTATAGCCGAATGATCCGTAGAGGCCGAAGAAAGCTTCTTCTTGCGGCGCGCTGAAGAAATCCAGGAATTCGCGTACCAAGGAGAAGGTCGAGGGCTGCTTGCTGCGTTGCTCTTCGGGGAAGCGCTCGGTCGATTGCTTGATCTGGACGGTAAAACCGTCGTCCGTTAGCGCGTGACTCTCAAGGAAGTCCAATTCTGGCAGACGTTTAGCAACGGCATCGACAAGTAACCGACCGCGGCCGCTGAGCGCCCGCACTCGCGCGGCGCGGCCTATTGCGGAGACCTCCACCGGAGGATCGATGAAGCCCATATCCCAACGCGTGTATCGACCCGGATACTCAAAGTCGGAGGAAAGCAGGACGCCGCGATGCGAGTCGAGCGAGTCGACCAACAGCATGCGCGCGCCTTCATAGGTTTCGGTTTCCGTGGTACGGCGCACTGTGACGCCGCCCTTGGTGGTAAAGTCGTTATTTTCCATATTCGTCATGGCATCAGCTTCCTTCAAGTCTTCCTCGACCGTCCGAGCCCCGAGCGATGCCGACGTCGAAAAAACAAATGGCTGCCCGGGTTCCGGCAGCCATCGAATTCACACATAAGAGTTTGGGCCGCCGTTTTATGAACGCAGCCACCACCAATTTGATTTCGTAATCGCAAATGTGTCTCTCATGATGGCGCTATAGAGCCATAAAGCCGCGCGACGGTCAATTGGGATTTGGTGGGCGCGAAGTTGTCCGGACCTTTCCCTGTTCAAGGCTCAATCGCGTTATACTTCACTGGCAGGACATTTACTCCCGAGGGGACTGACCGCGATGGATTACAAGCGTATTTCGGCGGATTGCCACATCGATATGTGCTGGATGCCGCCCGACTTGTTCACGAGCGAGGCCGCCGCCGCCATGAAGGATCGGATGCCGTATGTCACCGACGGTCCGGACGGCCCGTATTGGACCTGCAAGAATGGCACGTCTTTCGGCTTGAAGAATGGCTTGGGCCCGGCGGGTGCGAAGTATATTCCGGGAACCCACGCGCGGGCTGATTTAATGGCGGCGACCGGCCTCTATGATGACGGTAAGAAGGACATTCGCCGGGTCTCGACGCCGGAACTTCGGCTCAAAGACATGGAGCGCGACAATGTCGACGCGGAGGTGATGTACGGTATTCTGGGGGCTGCCTCGAAACTGCAAGATCACGACGCCGCGAATGAGATGTACCGCATCTATAACGATTGGTTGGCGGCGGAATTCCTGAAATACCCGGACCGGCAAATTCCGCTGGCCTGTCTGCCGTATGGCGATCCGGATGCGTCGGCAAAGGAAATTTTCCGGGCGGCCGATCTTGGTTTGAAGGGACTCGAGCTATCGTGCTCCTGGGATATGGAGCCGATGTATCATCCGATGTGGAAGCCGATTTGGGAGGCCGTGAATGAGACCGGCTTGCCGCTGCATTTCCACACATTTCCGGCGGTCCCGATCGATAAATTTGGTGATTACGATCAAATGACCCGCCGAGCGGCGATCTTTACCGTCGTCTCGGGTTTTCAGATGCATCTGATTAACATTGTCGCGGCGGTGATCGGCGGCGGTGTCTTAGAGACCTATCCGAATGTGCGTATCGCCTTGGGCGAAAGCGGTATCGGCTGGTTGCCTTATGCGCTCGACCGGATGGATTTCGAATGGGAAGACCGCTTCCACGACCTCAATCTCAAGATGAAGCCGAGCGATTATTGGAAGCGTCAATGCAAGGCGACATTCCAATATGACATGATCGGCGCCCGCATGATCGACGATATTGGCCTTGAGACATTGATGTGGGGCTCGGACTATCCACATGGAGATGGTGTGTGGCCTGATTCAGATAAATATATCGAAGAGCAGTTCGCCGGATTGTCGGCGGATCAAATCCACAAGATCACCTGTGAGAACGCCGGTAAGTTTTACGGGTTGATGAGTTAATAACCTCCCTGCGTTCGACACTTCGGGCGGGCTTAGGCCCGCCTCTTTGTTGACCGAGGCAATGGGACGAGACTGTTCATGACCGAAGCGAAGACTATTGAGTTTGAATCCGCTGAAGGATTCCCGATCGCAGCTGATATCTACGGCGATCCGTCCAACGATCCGATATTGTTCATGCATGGCGGCGGCCAAACCCGGCATGCTTGGGGAGGTGCCGCGGCGGCGCTTGCCAAGCGGGGCTGGTACACGATCAGCATGGATCATCGCGGCCACGGCGACAGCGGCTGGTCGCCTTCCGCCAGCTATGAGTTGGACGACTTCACTGCTGACTTTCACGCGGTGCAGAAGCAAATCGGGCGCAAGGCGGTGGTTTGTGGCGCATCGCTTGGCGGGCGCACCGCGCTGATGGCGCTCGGCGAAGGATCGCAAGACCTGACCACGGCGTTGATCTTGGTTGATATCGCACCCAAGACCGAGGCCGCGGGAGTTGCGCGCATTCAGCAGTTCATGCGCGCTAATCTCGATGGGTTTGCAAATCTGGAAGAGGCGGCGGATGCGGTCTCGGCGTATCGCCATCACCGGTCCCGGCCAAAAGACGTCAGCGGGCTGAAGAAGAATTTGCGGTTGAAGGATGATGGGCGCTGGTATTGGCATTGGGACCCGAAATATCTTGATCGTAAGGACCGCAACGATCCGATGCATATTGACCGGGTTCGTATCGCCACACCCAACATCAAGGTGCCGACCTTGCTGATTCGAGGCGGTAGCAGCGATGTGGTCAGCCCGGAAGGGGTGCAGGATTTCCTCACGCTTCTGCCGACCGCACAATTCATCGATGTGGCCGATGCCGGGCATATGGTGGCGGGCGACAAGAACGACATTTTCACCGACGCGGTGGTCGATTTTCTCGGCCAGACCTTTGCGGAGCATGCGGCGGAGTGATGGAAGCGGAGACAATCAAATTCGAGGCGTCGGGCGGCGTCACTTTGATCGCCGACGCTTGGGGCGATCCGGCGGCGGACCCAATCCTGTTTATGCATGGCGGTGGCCAAACCCGACATTCCTGGGGCGGTGCGGCCCGGCTTTTGGCGGAGAAAGGGTGGCGCACCCTCAGCATCGATCTGCGGGGGCACGGTGATAGCGGTTGGTCGGCGGCGGGCGATTACGAAGCGCACGACTTCGTCGCCGATATCAATGTCGTCTTGGCGGAGCTCGGCCGTAAGGCCGTCCTTGTCGGCGCGTCGCTTGGCGGCCGAACTGCAACATTCGTCGTCGGCACCGGTGCGCCAGACCTCTGCCGTGGTTTGGTGTTGGTGGATATCACGCCGAAGATCGAGACCAAGGGGGTCGAGCGGATCCTTGCATTCATGAACAGAAATCCGGACGGGTTCGAGACCGTGGAAGATGCCGCGGACGCGGTCGCTGAATATCGCGAGCATCGCTCCCGCCCGAAGGACGTCAGTGGACTGAAGAAGAACCTGCGGATCGGCGAGAACGGCCGTTGGTTTTGGCATTGGGACCCGAAATTCCTCGACCGCCGCCACCCGCATGACGAAGTAGCATCGAAGGAAATCAGTGAGGCTGCGTCCCGGATCAAGATTCCAACTCTATTGGTGCGTGGCGGGAGCAGCGACGTGGTAAGTCTGGAGAACGTTCAGGATTTCAAACGACTGGTCCCGCACGCTGAATTCGTCGACGTTGCCGAAGCTGGCCACATGGTTGCCGGAGACCGCAACGACGCGTTTACCGGCGGTGTGGTAGATTTCCTCGAGCGGAACTTCGGCTAGGTTCGCTCGCCCTTCGACAAGCTCAGGGTGAGGTCTTGCACGCAAACACCTCATTCTGAGCCTGTCGAAGTATGACTCTTCGTTGCGTTATACTGCCGCATGCTTAAAGACTCCGAAGACACGCTCATCGAAGACGACGTCACGGAAGAAGAGGCGAGCGAAGTTTATTGCGCTGCCTGCGGGCACTTCGTCACGCGGACAGATTGGCGCATGACATTCGACGGCGCGCACGAACACACCCTCTTTAATCCGGCCGGAATTTTGTTCCGGGTTCTTTGCTTCAAGGAAGCGCCGGGGGCCGACGCGCCGGGGGAGGCCACAACTGAATTCTCTTGGTTCAATGGCCATGCCTGGCGGATCGCGTTCTGTGGCGGGTGTGCCACGCATCTCGGTTGGCGCTTCCAGGGTACCGGTGTCTTCTTCGGTCTGGTGAAGCCGAAACTGACGATGAGAAAGCCAGGATAGAGCGGCGCTACTCTGCCGCGACACCGATGCCCACGGGGCACGTCACGCCGGTGCCGCCGAGGCCGCAATAGCCGGACGGATTCTTCGCCAAATACTGCTGGTGATAATCTTCAGCATAGTAGTACTCCGGCGCGTCGAGGATTTCCGTTGTGATATCCGGATGCCCGGCCTTGGCGAGTTCCGCTTGATAGGCGGCGCGGGATGCTTCGGCAGCGGCTTTTTGCGCGTCCGAATAGACGTAAATGCCCGACCGGTACTGCGTGCCCATATCGTTGCCTTGGCGCATCCCCTGGGTCGGGTTGTGGCCTTCCCAGAATTTTCCGAGCAGAGTTTGAAACGACACTTTCATCGGGTGATAGACAACCAGAACGACTTCGTTATGGCCGGTGCGGCCCGAACAGACTTCTTCGTAGGTCGGATTCGGCGTGATACCGGCGGCGTAGCCGACGGATGTCGAGAAGACACCTTCCGTTTGCCAGAAGACGCGTTCGGCTCCCCAGAAGCACCCGAGGCCGAAAATGACTTTTTCGGTGCCATGCGGGAACGGGCCTTTCAGCGGGTTCTTGTTTACGAAATGGCTCGCCGGCACCGGCATCTCGGCGCTACGTCCCGGCAGGGCCGTCTCGGCGGTTGGTAATTCCAATTTTTTGGGCGATGTGAAAAACATGATCGATATTCCCGTGCCTGCGTTTGCTGTCTGCTTGTATATTGGGGATAGGTGAGCCCATCGGCAAGGTTTTGCCGCGTTTGGCCATGTCACATTTGCGGGAAGGAACGGACGTGTCGGGGGAGCTGGATGTCGTGATTGTCGGCGCGGGGGCGGCGGGACTCTCCGCTGCGCGCACTCTGTGCGATGTCGGTCTCGTGGTAGTTGTGCTGGAAGCAAAGGACCGGATCGGTGGCCGCGCCTATACGGATGACGAGAGCGTAGGCATCGCGTGGGACCAAGGGGCGCATTGGTTGCACGATCAAGGGCGCAACTTTTTCGCGGAGTTTGCCACCGCCCAAGAAATTACGCTGGAGCCAGTTGCCGAAGGTAAGCGGATATGGACCGAGAAGGGATGGGCGGATGCGGGATACGTTCGCGATTACGAAGCCTATTGTGACCTCGTTTTCGACCGCATCCAAAGATTGGGCGTCGCCGCGGAAGATGTAGCGGTCTCGGATGCGGTGCCCGATCACTTCCAATTTCGCCCAATGTTCGAGTCTTGGTATGCGGCACTCTCCGGCATGGAGCCGGAGCGGAGCTCCGCCTTCGACGATTATCGCTATCTGGACGATACGGGAAACCGCCGAGTGCGTTGCGGTTACGGCGCTTTATTGGCGCGATACGGTGAAGGTATTCCTCTTTCTCTCTCGACCTCTGTGCGGGGGATCGATTGGTCGGGCACGGATGTAGTGGTTGAGACTTCGGGCGGCACGCTGCGCGCGAAAGCTGTCATTGTCACGGTCTCGAACAATGTCCTGGCGGCGGACGCGATACGGTTTGCGCCGCGCCTCCCCGGTCCGCTCGTCGAGGCCTTCACAAACATACCGCTCGGTGAGGCGGAGAAAGTCGCGATTGCATTCGACCGCGATGTATTCGGGTTGGACGATGCGCATGTTGCCTACGTTCACGCGACGAACGAGGCGGTACGGTTCCAGATACGCCCGTTCGATGAGAATATCGCCGTCGCCTATATGGCGGGCCAGTTTGCCAGATCGATCTCCAAGATCGGGGAAGACGAGATGACCGCGTTTGCGGTCGACCGCCTGGTCGATGCGTTCGGCACCGATATCCGAAATGCAATCACCGCCACGAAAGCGACCGGATGGTGCGAAGACCCGCATATTCGCGGCGGTTACTCGACAGCGCGTTTGGGTTATGCGGACGATCGGTTCACGCTGGCGGAGCCTGTCGGCGAGCGCCTCTATTTTGCGGGCGAAGCTCACGCGGTCAACGCGTATGGCACCGTGCATGGTGCCCACAACTCAGGTGTCGAGACCGCGGAGCGTGTCATCCGTCGGCTTAACGGAGCCTCGTGAGTGAGCATTGGTGTTCGATATGGCGGCTTTGCGCGCCATACTTATTGCTAAGAATTTTGGAGGATTATCATGGCGCTCGATCAAGCAACATCGGTTAGAAACGACGCGACGGAACCTGTCCTGAAACAATTGGCCGATTGGGCCGGTGACGTCTCGCCGGATTGGCCGGAACTGGCGCTCGAACGGGCAGCACATGCCTTCGGAGATACGGTCGCTTGCATGATCGCGGGAGCGGATGATGCCAGTCCGGCGAATGTACGGCGCGGTGTGTCCGCTTGGGGCAGCGGTCCGTCCTCGGTCGCGGGGCAAACCGAGAAGTTGCCCGCACCCTGGGCTGCGATGTCGAATGGTACGGCGGCCCATGCGCTGGATTATGACGACAACGTCCAAGTGGTGCTGGGGCATACCTCTGCAGTTCAGGTGCCGGCGCTTTTGGCGCTGGGCGAGGCGATCGGGGCGAGCGGTCAGCAATTGGTCGATGCCTATATCGTTGGGTTTGAAATCCAAATGGCCTTGGGGCGGGGTGTGAATTGGTCGCATTACAATATCGGTTGGCATTCGACCTCGACCATTATCGGTATCGGAACGGCGGGGGCGTGCGCGCGGCTACTCGGCCTTGACCGCCTGGGTATGGCGCATGCGCTTAGCCTCGGCACGTCGATGGCGTGCGGGCCGAAAGCGCAGTTCGGCTCGATGGCGAAATCCTTTCATGCGGGACTCTCCGCCCAGCATGCGGTGACCTCGGCGCAACTCGCGGCCGCGGGTCTAGAAGGTCGGATGGAAGTTTTGGAAGCACCGATGGGCTTTCTCGAGCTGTTCGGTGGCAATTTTCCACCCGGGTGGGAGAAGTCTCTGGAAGGATTCGGTGAGGAGTTGGCGATTCTGGAACATGGTATCGTCCCCAAGCGCCACCCTTGTTGCGCTTCGACCCATAAATGCCTCGACGCGGTGCTCGACCTGCGGCGCGAACATGGGTTCACGGCGGATGAAGTCGACAGCGTCCATACGGTCGTCGGCAGTTCCAACAAGCGGAACCTCTCCTACGACGACCCGCAAACCGACCGTGAGGCGAAATTCTCGATGCAATATTGCGTGGCGCTTGGTCTGGTGCAGGATCATCTACGCATCGCCGATTTTGCGCCGGAAGCCGTCTTTCGCCCGGAACTGCGGGCGCTGATCCCCCGCATCACCATGGATGCGTTTCCGGTCGAGATGGAACACGCGGCGACGACCCCGCCGGATCATGAAGTGACCGTGCGTTTAAAGGACGGCCGTGTGTTGGAGACCACTCGAGCCCATCCTCGAGGCACAATCGACGATCCGTTCGACGAGGCTGATCGTATTGCGAAATTCGCCGACTGTGTGGCTGGAAGATTGAATGAGGCGGAGAGCACGGAGCTGAGCTCGCTTCTATCGACTTTCCGCGAATTGGAAGAGCTGGAGCCTGTCACCCGGTTCTTGCGCTTCGACGCAGGGTAGCTTTCATGGGACACACAATTACTGAGAAAATTCTCGCTGCGCATTCGGAACAAAAATCCGTCGCGCCCGGCGATATTGTCATGGCCGATCTGGACCTTGTCGTCGACCTGGATATCGTCTTCGGCATCACTGGCGGACATCAGACGCCGACCCGAGTATTCGATCCGGACAAGATAGTCGTTGTCGCGGACCACACCGTCCCGGCACCGAGCATTGCCGCCGCCAACGCGATGAAACGGATGCGTCAATTCGTTGACAAGTTCGGTATCGAAAAATTCTATGACGAAGGGCGGCATGGCATCGCCCATGTGGTCTTGGGCGAAGATGGATTGGCGCTCCCCGGAATGACGCTCGCCTGTGACGATTCGCATTCTTGCTCCTCAGGTGCCCTCAACTGCCTTGCGCGCGGCTTGGGCTTGGCGGATATGATGTATGCGCTCTGCAAGGGGCAGGCGTGGTACATGGTCGGGCCGACCGTGAAGCTGATCCTCGACGGCGATCTTGGCGAGCGTGTCTATGCCCGCGATATCCTGCATCACATTGCCCATATTCACGGAGCCTTTCCAGGCCGCAATCTGGAATGGGACGGCGACACCATTTCCGCCATGCCGATGCAGGGGCGATTTACCCTGGCGACGCTCTCGGCGGAGCTCTCGGCGGAATTTTCACTATTCCGCCACGATGACGTTCTAGCCTCGTATCTCGATGGCCGGGCGTCGAAACCGTATGAGCCGGTCGACCCTGATCCCGACGCAACGTATGAACAGACAATCCGGATTGATGTGTCGGACTTGGAGCCATTGGTGGTCTTGCCACACAAAGTTGCGCACAATGCCTGCCCGGCGACCGAGCTATCCGAGACAAAAATCGACCAAGCCTTTATAGGGTCTTGTGCCAATGGCCGGATCGAGGATTTCGCCATCGCAGCCGAGATAATGGCCGGCCGCCAAGTTGCCCCCGGCGTGCGCATGATCGTAACGCCGGGAAGCCAAAGTGTTCTCAAGGAAGCCATGGCGAAAGGCTATGTAGCGACCTTGATGGACGCCGGTGCGGTAGTCACAAATTCCACCTGCGGAGCTTGCTACGGCGGCCATATGGGAGTGCTCGGCGACGGCGAGGTGTGCATCACCGCCAGCACGCGAAATTTCCAGGGCCGCATGGGCAGCGCCGAGGCGGATATTTATCTGGGATCACCGGCAACGGTCGCGGCTTCCGCCGTACGGGGTGTCATCACCGATCCACGGGAGATCTGAGTCATGGCTTTGCAAATCGAAGGGACCGCTTGGGTTTTCGGCGACGATATCAACACGGATTTGATATTACCGGGGGCCGCATTTTTGCTGCCGGTAGAGGAGCAGATCAAATATTGTTTTTCCGCCAATAGGCCCGGCTGGTGTGACGAAGTGCAGCCCGGTGACGTGATCATTGCGGGCACGAATTTTGGCCTCGGATCGGCGCGGCCGATCGGCAACGTCTTCGCGCGGCTCGGGGTCGTTGGAATCGTCGCTGCTTCCTTCAATGGGTTGGGTCTGCGGAACTGTGTAAATTACGGCGTTCATGTCCTTCCTTCCCCGGATGCGGTCGGTGCGATTGCCGATGGCGACAGGGTCGCGATCGATTGGGAAGCCGGGACCATCCGAAATTTCACGCAGGGTAACGACGTCTCGGGCAACCCGGTTCCGAGGGCGCTTCTCGATATCGCGGAGGCGGGCGGTGTCGTGCCGGTCTTGCGGGCGGAAGGCCTGCTGGAAGACGCTGAATAAATCTTAATTGACCGGAGGCTCTTTTCTCATCCGCCTTCACACCTTAAATAACCCGTTGTCATGGATGAATTTCTCGATACCAAAGGTTTGGCCTGCCCACTGCCGGTGCTGAAGACGCGCCGCCTGATGAAGAAGATGGAGCCGGGCAAGGTGCTTACCGTGGAGGCAACGGACCCGGCATCCGTGATAGACTTCAATCATTTCTGCAATACGACCGGAAATGAAATGGTCGAGCATACAGAGACTGATGGTGTGTTTACCTATGTGATCCGTTGTAGCGCGTGATCGGCATACCGTGAAACCAGAACAATTCCGCGCCGCCATTGAAGAGACCGCGGGCCGCATCGCGCCTTATATCCGCTGCACGCCGACAGTGAGTTTGGTGGCGGGAGAAATGGGTTTGGCATTTCCCGTCACACTAAAACTCGAGTGTTTGCAACATACCGGATCGTTCAAGGCACGGGGTGCTTTCAATAAATTACTGAGCAACGAAGTGCCGGCGTCCGGGGTCAATGCGGCGTCGGGTGGAAATCACGGCGTTGCGGTGGCTTATGCGGCGCGGGTTTTGGGCCATAAGGCTGATATTTTCGTGCCGGAGATTTCAGCGGCCGTGAAAATCCAGCGGCTTCGCGAATACGGTGCTCAGGTGAATATCATCGGTGAGAATTATGCTGAGGCGTTGGCGGCGAGCGAAGCGCGCGTCGCGGCGACCGGTGCCCTGGTCGTGCATGCCTACGATCAACCGGAAGCCGTGGCGGGGCAGGGCACCACGGCGCGTGAGCTGGAAGAGCAAGAAGGCGAATTCGATACGATCCTTGTGGCCGTCGGTGGCGGTGGATTTATCGGCGGTATCGCGGCCTGGCATCAGGGGAAGACCCGCGTCGTTGGGGTAGAACCCAAACTCGCGCCGACGCTGCACGCGGCCCGGGAAGCCCGAGTGCCTGTCGATGTCGAGGTTGGCGGGATTGCTGCCGATGCATTAGGAGCCAGACGTATAGGCAACTACGGTTTCGAAATCGCGGATGCCTATATCGATCAGTTGGCCATGGTCGAAGACACGTCCATTCGCGCCGCTCAATTGCGGCTCTGGAATGAGTTGCGGATCATCGCGGAGCCCGCGGGAGCGGCGGCGCTCGCGGCACTGACGTCGGAGGTCTACCGGCCCGAGAAAGACGAACGGGTCGCGGTCATGATCTGTGGCAGCAATACCGACCCGTCGATGCTGGCAGCCTGACCCTTTGCCGATTGGCAATTTCCGACAATCTTAATATCCAGGATGTTCCGCGATTCAGGGAAATGTTATGGCGCTCACTATTACACCGTTATCCGATACCATTGGGGCCGAGGTTGGCGGAGCCGACCTGTCGCGATCTGCTCCGGCGGGTGATGTAGCTGCGATCCGGCAGGCGCTGATCGATCATCTGGTCATTGTCATCCGGGATCAATCTCTCGATCCGGAACAACTACTCGCGGCGCTGCGCTTGTTTGGCGATACGATGGAGCAGCATCTAACCGACACGCTGATGGAAGCACATCCGGAGATCGCGGTGCTCGACAGTCGCGCCATGCCACCGGACAAACAGGGCCGGGTTATTCCTTTCGGCGGGCGGGATTGGCACACTGACCACACGAATCACGCGCGACCGCCAAAATACACCGCGCTTTATGCATTGAAATTGCCGCCCGCTGGTGGCGATACAAGCTTCGCGAACATGCATGTCGCTTATGCGTCCTTGCCGGAAGGTGAGCGCACCGAATTGTCAGGGCTTCAGACGGTCAACAAGATCGAAGATTTCGGCTATATCAGTGAAGAAGCGCAGGAAAAATTCGGCACACTGCCGATTCATCCGCTGATTCGCACCCATCCGGACACGGGAAAGAAAGCGCTCTATGTGCATCCCGGCAAGCTCGAGCGGATCGTCGGGCGCGAACCCGACGAAAGCCAAAAATTCATCAACGGATTGCTGGACCGTGTTATTACGCCCGTGAATACCTATCGCCATCAATGGCGGCAAGGTGATCTTCTGCTGACGGATAACCGGGCGGTACTGCACCTGGCGCACCGGGATTACGATATGGCCGAAGGCCGGGTGATGCACCGAGTGATCCTGCAGGGCGAAGTGCCGGTTTAAGCAAAGCCCCCACCCTAACCCTCCCCCCGCAA
>JBMYRC010000092.1:0-16460 GCA_049601975.1 Alphaproteobacteria bacterium
GATGGTAAAGGTCGGTTTTTCGAACCGGTGGGGTTTGCCGCAATGAGGGCAATCCATGAATACCTGTGACATCGCTACCTCAATTTTGTTTTTCCTTCGTCTCCGAGTTACCACCTCCAAACTTTCTCTCTTTTGCGCCGTTCCATTCTAGCGCAATTGGCACGTCTCGCGAACCCCTCTTGAGGCTTTACGTTCGCCACCCGCCGTACGTGTGATAGATTCGACGTCATATGGAGCACGGTATCGAACTCACTGGATTGGCCGTCGTGGCGGCGGCAGCGACCCTATGCGGCATGGCGATGGCGCGACTGAATCAGCCCGCCATCGTCGGTTACATTCTGGCGGGGGTATTGCTGGGACCATCCGGTCTGGCGTTGGTCGGCGACCGAGGACAGATCGAAGCTTTGGCCGAGCTCGGCGTGTTGATGTTGCTCTACATCATCGGGATGGAACTGTCGGTTCGTAGTTTTCGCCATATGTGGCGCATCGCGGTTTTCAGCGCCGGGCTTCAGATTCTCGTCAGTTTGATCGCCGTGCTGTTTCTGGGATATGCGCTCGGCTGGCCGATGTCCCACGTCCTCCTCTTCGCCTTTGTCTTGGCGCTCTCCAGCACCGCGGTCGGCGTCACGATGATGGAAGACGTGGGCGCGCTTCGCCAACGCGTGGGCCGTATCGCAGTCGGAGTACTCATCGCCCAGGATCTTGCGGTGGCGCCGATGTTAATCATTTTGACGGGCCTTTCCGTCGATGGATTCGACTTTTTTATCGTTCTGGAAATATGCCTAACCGTTGGCCTTCTTATTTTGTTAATACGATATCTCAGTCGTCGGCAGAGGTTTAATTTACCTTTCTCAAATTTGGTTCTCGGTAAGGTCGACCTTAGGCCTGTCGCCGCCCTTGCTTGGTGCTTCGCGGCGGCAGCTCTCGCCGGACTTGTCGGTATTTCTGCCGTCTTTGGAGCCTTTCTTGCGGGACTCATCGTCGGCAGCAGTCAACAGCGACACGAGCTATTCGCGGCGGCGAAGCCCATCGAGAGTATTCTCTTGATGACATTTTTCCTATCCATCGGTTTGCTGATTGATCTCCAATTCCTGTGGGACAATCTCGGCCTCGTTCTCCTGCTGTGGGCTTTTGTTACCATCTTCAAGACGGCGCTCAACACCGCGATCTTTCGAGCCATGGGAGAAAGCTGGCGACACGCCTTCCTCTCGAGCCTGTTCCTCGCGCAAATCGGCGAGTTCGGTTTTATTCTCGGCGGTGTCGCCATCGATAGCTCAATTATCGATTCCGATCTCTACCGTCTCGTCGTCGCGGTCACCGTGCTCTCCTTGATCACCAGCCCAATCTGGATGAACAGTGCCAGACGCGTCCAACACCGCGCCGCTCGACGCATGGACACCATCGGCGGACTATTGCGGCTGGTTTATTTTCGGGAATGGCGTTTCACGCGGCGCAATAGCCGGGCACTCTACGACGCAGCTATTTGGGTCGTCACCCGTATTGAAATTTGGGCCGAACGCCTGCGACGCTATATCCGCGAGCAAATAAAAAATCGCCGCAAAACCCAACACACTCCTCCCGATGAAGACCAAATGCGGGGGCCAGGCGATGCCTGATTTCACATTTGAACACACGTGCACTCCGCCAGTGGCCGGCGTCGACGAAGCCGGTCGTGGCCCTTGGTCCGGCCCGGTTGTCGCCGCGGCGGTAATCCTACCAACGGACGTCCTGGATCCCTATCTGCTCAACCGGCTCGACGATTCGAAGAAATTAAAAAAGGGCGTTCGCGAAGACCTACTCGCGGCACTAGAGCCAGTCGCGGATATCGGTGTCGGTGTCGCATCGCCAACCGAAATCGATAACATCAATATTCTGCAAGCGACCATGCTGGCCATGCAACGTGCAATCGACGGCCTCTCCGAGACGCCGGTCAGCGTGTTGGTCGACGGCAATCGGGCACCCTCCATCGCAGCGGAGGTGACGACTATTGTAAAAGGGGATTCGCTGTCTCTGTCGATCGCCGCGGCTTCAATTGTCGCCAAAGTCACCCGCGACCGGATGATGACCGTTTTGGCAGAACAATACCCTGGTTACGGCTGGGAGCGGAACGCCGGTTACGGCACCAAAGAACATAAAGAGGCGCTCACTCGGCTCGGTGTAACACCCGCCCATAGGCAAAGTTTCGCCCCCATTCGGGCGGCCGCCACTAGATATAGCGAATAATAAATAATTATACTCAATATATTGGTCTAAATATTTAAGTTATTACTAGGAAAATTCTTCATGTTGACGGGATGAATCGAATGAATCATCTTTAATACATGATAAATGCAAAACAATACTCCAATACTCTTCCCGAGAACGAGATTCTATTGGGTGATTCATTGGAATTACTCACCTCGTTACCGGACCGCTCGGTCGACATGGTTTTTGCCGACCCGCCCTATAATCTACAGCTGACCGGCGAATTACGGCGCCCGAACGACAGCCGCGTCGACGGTGTCGATGAGGCGTGGGACAAGTTCGACGGTTTTGCTTCCTATGACGAGTTTACCTGGAAATGGCTCGACGAATGCCGTCGTGTCTTGAAGGACGATGGTACTCTGTGGGTGATCGGTAGCTATCATAATATCTACCGCGTCGGTGCCACGTTGCAGGATTTGGGGTATTGGATTCTGAACGACGTCGTCTGGGTTAAGACCAATCCGATGCCGAATTTCCGGGGACGCCGCTTCACGAACGCGCATGAGACGATGATTTGGTGCGCACGTTCCGCAGATTCAAAATATACCTTCAACTACGAAGCCATGAAGGCGCTGAACGAAGACCTGCAGATGCGCAGCGATTGGGTAATGCCGATCTGCACCGGTCACGAACGATTGAAAAATGCCGAAGGCGCGAAAGCCCACCCGACGCAAAAACCGGAAGCGCTATTGCACCGCGCCATACTGGCTGCGACCAATCCGGGTGACATTATCCTCGATCCGTTTTTTGGTACCGGCACCACCGGCGCCGTCGCGAAAAAGCTTGGCCGCAAGTATTTGGGACTCGAGCGCGATGAAGCCTATGCCAAGGTCGCACGAAAGCGTTTGGCGCAAATTCCGATGGCAGCCGACATCAGCCTGCTGCAGACACCGTCAAAGCGCAAAGAGCCGCGCATCCCATTCGGGTGGCTGGTCGAGCGCGGCCTGCTCGAGCCGGGCACCGTCCTCCATAGCCATTGCCGACGTTGGACCGCCAAGGTCCGCGGCGACGGCACCCTGATCGCTGCCGACCATCGCGGTTCTATCCACCAAGTCGGTGCCGCCGTTCAAGGAGCCGAGAGCTGCAACGGATGGACCTTCTGGTATCTACCGGGCGACGGTAAAGGTGTGCCTATTGATGTACTGCGGCAGAAACTACGGGCCGAATTGAATTAGATCGCCAAATCCTTGGTGAAATAATCCTTAATCACCGTATCGAACGTCTCGTCGTTGAACCGAAATTCATCCTCTCGTTCTGCAAAGGGCCGATAACTAAAGCGCTGCTCCTCGGGCCAGGCCTGATGTCGTGCATCAATGGCGACCTGGATGACGGCGGAACGTTCGAAAATCCGCTGTTCGTCGTAGACAATATTATTATCTTCCATGGCAAGCGCCGCTTTGGCACCCAAAACCGACTTTCGGCGATGAAAGCCGAATGTCAGCGAAATCCGAAGATCCGGTGAGGAATTGGCGAAAGAGCCATGCAGCATCTGGCGATTAACGATGGTAACGTCGCCAGCCTCGCACGCCAGCGGTACCGCGCCCGGTAATTGTTCGCTCCCGCCATTCTCCGCGACCAACGCCTTGATATCGATCCGCCCGAGTTTGTGACTTCCCGGCACGACCCAGAGACAATTGCCAAGGGTCGAGGGGTAGAGCTGGACCTGAAAATTGAAACCGTGAATACCCGCATCCCACTCAGGCGAGTCCCAATGCGTGACCCCGTCCTGATGCCATGAGACGGCCCCACCGAGGCCCGCCTGTTTTACGAAAATCGCATCGTTGAACGGCACGAAATCTTCGCCGTTAATGGATTCAGCCACTGCCAGCAAATGCGGATGCCCATAAAGCCGCAGACCGGACGGCATGGAGCGGCACATGGAATACATGATAAAGACAACATCTTCCGGCACGTCGCCGTCGGGTTTCGGTTGCGCCATCTGTGTCGGGTGACGGCCGCCAAGCAATTTTGTCCCACCCCACGGATCGGCCAAGGGCTTGGTGAAACGATAGGGCAGGCGCGGATAATCAATCCCGAGTGCGGGCCGACCTTGCGCATCCACCTTCGCGTCACGGGTGACGGGTGCGCGCTCAAGCATCTCTCCCGCGTCACGCCGCAACGCCGTGATCTCGTCTGCGTCGATGACGCCCTCGAAGATGTAGTATCCATGTTCTTGAAAGGCGGAAAGGATATCCGGGTGCAGTTTGTCATCGGCACCGAAACGCATCGGACCTCTGTTGCCGATTTCTTGCTCACGCTTTTGGCCGGCTTCAGCATAAGCGCGGAGCCCCGCCGCGTGTTCTTCCTTGCTCGGCGCCGCCGCTGACACATCGTTCATCGCCTTAACCTCCGATCTCTTCCGGATCATAGGATGCCCCTTGGGCACCATATCCGCCGTCAACATTTAAAATTGTGCCTGTCGTCCAGATGCATTCGTCGGACGCAAAAAAGAGCGCCGCGTTCGCAACCGCGTCGGCGGTACCATATGCGCCGACCGGAATACGATCCGTATAAGCTTTCTTGCGGGTCGGGCCGTGGTGACTGAGGCCGGTCTCTATAGGTCCGGGGGCGATGGCGTTGACCATCACACCTTGGCCCGAAAGCTCGGTCGCCAAGACCTTACAAATATGCATCGACGCTGCCTTCGACGCACCGTAAGCGGCACCGCCCATATTGCCACGCTGGCCGGAGATCGAACCGATCTGGATGATCCGCCCACCACCCGCTTCCACCATCACTCGGGCCGCCGCCTGAGCGGTCAGGAATGAACCAGTGAGATTAATACCAATGACCCGGTTCCAATCCTCAAGCGTGGTGTCAAGCGCCAATTTGTGCAGACTGACCCCGGCATTATTGACCAGGATATCAATCCTGCCGAACCGGCGTACGATCTCGGCCACTTGCGCTTCGCATTGGGCTGGGTCCGCGATATTGGCCTCAAAGGCTTCCGCCGTGCCGCCAGCACCGACGATGGCGGCGACCGTTAGCTCGGCGCGGGCTAAGTCGCGATCCGTACACAATACGGACGCACCTTCCTCCGCGAAACGCCGGGCCGTCGCGCCGCCCAACCCACCGCCGGCGCCCGTAACCAGAGCGGTCTTTGAATTCAGCCTCATTGGTTCACTCCCTTTAATCCTAATCTCTGAATATAGCGCCAGGCCGGGCTAGGGGTATTGCTTGCGGGTACGCGGAACAATTCTACCATCCCTGTTACCTCAAGGAGATTTGCATGTCCGCCGTCCCGAAATATCGCAAAGCCGATTATAACGAAGGACACCCGGCAACTTTGCCGATAGCGGAAGATACGCCGCTGCCGGATCCAACAACGTTCGTGGACCCCGAATATTTCACGCTAGATTCATCCGTTAACACGGAAGAAGCCGAGCACTTCAAAGGCGACGGGTTTATCGTCAAGCGCGGGCTCTTATCCGGAACCAATGCGTTCTCGGAGGTGACTGATCACATTTGGCGACACGTGCCCGACGAAACAATTCGACCGAATGACACCAATACCTGGATAGACCCTTGCCACGGATCAGTGGACTGAATCGGTCTCCCTGCGGGTAGGGCTACTTGCGCGGAATAATTGGAAACTTCGATCCAAGGGCCCGGACGGTATTGGTACAGAATCATTTCTCACTGACTAAATGGCCAATCACACGAACATGCGGCAGGTGGTGGAAGCGCTCATCGGTGGGCCGGTGCAGCCATCCCATCGCGTGCGCGGCATTTATTGCGTATTCCCGTCAGCCCCGGGCACAATAGGCCGATATAACGTCCACATCGATTACATTTCTTCGCATATCGCCGCGATGATCATCGGTAGCGAGATTGAACCGCGCGGCGGCGGTTTCATGTTTTGGCCCGGCTCTCATACGGTTTTGCACCCGTATTGGCAGACGGTCCATGGCAGCGGGATGGCGGTCGAGCACAGCGAAGCGTTTCGCACTGCGAAAGAAAACATCCTGCGCGACACCATGCCCGTTGAATTCACCGGCTCGCCCGGCGACGTGATCTTTTGGCACCCAAGGGCACTGCATTCGGCCGGGATCAATCATTCGGCGGAATACGGCCCTCCCGCCATTCGGATTATCATCCCCTGCGACTTCCAGCGCGCGGGCCAGAGCTATTTCGACGATCTCGACTACGGTCCCGGCGAAGAATTTCAGTGGTGGATAGACTCCCGCAACGTCGTCGAAGACATTCCCCCTACTGAAGACAACATGTGGGATGATTGGGCGATCTAAAGACGCCCCTTCATGTCGTATCCGCCAAGCGCCTTGTCAATTAGACGGTCAGGCGTTTCGAAATCGAAATTCCATAGGAATCGCTGCTTCACGATGAACGGCGCCCCGGCATAGAATTTTTCGTACTGATCATGACGTCCGGCAAACTCAGAGCCGACAGCATCCCAAGCCAGCTTCAACAATTTCACCCGATCTTCAGCCGTGACGTCCGGTGACTGCACGTATCGACGAATATCTTCACCCGCTTCCGGATGATCAAAATCAGAGACGTGGGACGGTAACTGAATCATCCCGCCACCGGCGAGATCGCGAATCACGTTCAGGAGTTCCGGGTAGATACGCGATTGCAGGACCATCGCCGCATAGTGGGTCTGCGGGTCCGGAACATAAATACCGTTCGCATTGGGTTTAGCGTTGGCGATTTGCGCCTCGAGTAAGCCTTCGTACATGGCAGACTGCACCGCGATATCGGCGATCGACCCCTGGACCGGCGGGATCGGCCAGACACCGTTCATTTCCGTGATCCGTTTGGCGAGGCCGGTGAGAAACTTCAGTTTCGTCGAAAACCTGATCTGCGCCTGATTGTTGCCGAGAACATGCGCCGGCGTCTTAAACCATTGATCACTGCACAGTTCCGTATCCTTGTAGATGAATATATATTCCCACGGCACGAAGACGTTGTCGTAAACGACAAGGGAATCGGTCTCGTCGAACCGCGACGCCAACGGGTAGTCGAAAATACTGGAGGCGGCGCCCGCGTAAGAACGTCGGGAATAAATTTTCACTCCAAGCGCATTCGCGGGTACGATCAAGGAGACCGCGTGATTCTCGTCACCCGGCCGCAACGGGTGAATCGTCGACAGGTGGATGTAGTCGGCGAATACCGCGCCCGTGCCAAGCATCTGTGCGCCCTTGATTATCACGCCATCTTCGCGCTCCTCGACAACGCCCGCGTAGAGGTCCGGCGGGTTCTGCTGATGGGCTGGTTTCGAGCGGTCGATCTGTGGCGGCACGATCGTGTAGGCGATGTAAATATCGTTATCGCGGAGGTACTCGTAAATTTTGACCGCATTCGCGGCGTTTTTCTCATTGCCGTTGCGCGCCAGAACCTCAGGGGCGGCGGCGTAACCCGTAAAGAAGCCCGCGACGTGATCCGGAGTGCGCCCCATGAAACCAAAGCTCTCCTCGGCCCATCGCTCGATGGCGCCGCGCCGTTGCCGCAATGCCTCGACCGAATCCGGCAATTGCCAGATACGATTGACCGGCTGTCCCGTCGTCGGCGACGTGTAGGTCATCAATGCCGCATTCGCCGGGTCGCTGGAAATATCGAAAAGCGACGCCATCGTCCGCGCGGTCTCCGCAAATGCCGGATGCGTCGTGACGTCTTTCACTTCTTCGCCGTCGACAAAGACCCGCCGTCCGTCATTAGAGATAGCATCGAGAAACTGCTGCCCGGTCCGCAAGCCACCCGGCAGGCGGTCGTCCTTAAAGGGAATGGTGGTCGGGTTCGGCATAACGGGCTCCCTGCATCTGATCCATCGTACGGTTACAGAATTTTATATAAGAGACATAGCTATCTCAGTAAATTATATTCGCAATAAGCGCACCCTCGAGAAAACCAATGACATTGTCGAATCCACGTTCCGAACTGACGACCTCTCTACCTGCTTTGCTAGACGGCGGCAGCGATGCCGATTTTCGTGAACTGATCGCGTTGCTTTACGCCACGTCGGGCAGACTACAAGCAATGCGGCGTCACCTGGCCAAGGCGCTGGGTGTCAGTGTCGCCGAATTTTCCGTGCTGACCGCGCTCATGTACCTCGAACGCCACGAAGATAGCATTCGGGTGCGGACAGTGGCTGACCATTTGCGTGTCTCTGGCGCTCAAGTCACCGCTATTGTCGGCAAGTTACAAACCGGCGGCTGGGTCGATAAAACCGGCGACCCCGTGGACAGCCGCGCCGTCTCACTCACGTTGACCAATCAAACCCGCGAGCGGTTGGCGGCATTCGCACCACACCTGCGCGCGGTCAACGACCGCTGGTTCGACGGTGCCACCAAGGATGAGGTCACGGCGGTTGGGGTATTTTTACGCCGTATGATCCATCAATATGAAGGTGCCAGCTTGAAGGCGCGCGATGTCGAACCGGACGGCAGCTAAGAGGACGGAGAGGAACATGTCATATACGGGTTTGCGAGATTATATCGAAGAGTTAAAGCGGCGCGGTCTGCTGCGCATCATTGATGAACAGGTTTGCAAAGATACCGAACTGGTGCCGCTCGTCCGATTGCAGTTTCGCGGATTACCCGAATTGGAACGCCGAGCATTCTGGTTTCGCAATGTCACCGACGCGCGCGGACGCAATTTCGACGCTTCCGTTGTGCTCGGCTCACTCGGCTGCTCGCGTGCGGTCTACGCGGCAGCTCTCGGTGTGGACGTAGATGAAATCGGTGCGCGATGGGCAAAAGCACAAGGCAATCATCTCTTGCCGGAACAGGTCGCACAAGGCCAAGCCCACTGTAAGGAAGTCGTGCTCACCGCCCCCAACTTGGAGGGCGGTGTCGATCGTTTCCCACATCTGGTCTCCACGCCGGGCTTCGATCCCGCGCCCTTCATCACCGCCGGCGTCTGGGTGACCCGCGATCCAGAAGACGGGTCTTACAATCTTGGTATCTATCGCGGCATGATAAAATCACCGGACCGCATCGGCTGCGCGACCGACGTGCCGACCCAGCATTTGGCGATCCAGTGGGAGAAGGCCCGTCGGATGGGCAAACCGTTGCAAGCGGCAGTCTTTATCGGCGGTCCACCGTCTCTGCTCCTCGCCGCGGCAAGCAAGGTGCCTTATGGGGTGGACGAATACGGGCTTGCGGGAGCGCTTAATGGCGCCCCGGTTCCCGTGGTCCGAGCCGAAACTTTCGATGCCCTGGTGCCCGCCAATGCAGAGCTCGTAATAGAGGGTGAAATCCGCACCGATAAGCTGGAGCCGGAAGCGCCATTCGGCGAGGCGAGCGGTTATCTCGGTCCCCGCAAGATGGAGAAGATCTTCGACGTGAAGGCGATCACCCATCGTCGCAAGCCGATCTATCAAGGCATCATTAGCGAATACCCACCGAGCGAGAGCACGGTACTGCGTAAGGTCGCGTTCGATTCTATTTATCTCAACCATCTAAAAGATGCCTGTAACATCCCCTCTGTTACCAAGGTCGCCTGTCACGAAATGGCGGGCTGCAACATGATGTTCGTGATCCAACTGAATCGCCCGGTGATAGGACAGCCTTGGCAGGCTCTGCGGGCAGCGGCGGCTTTCGATGCCTCACTCGGTAAGTATTTCATCGCCGTTGATGCGGACATCGATCCGAATTCGTTGGAGTCGGTGATCTGGGCGATGTCCTTCTCGACCCAACCACACAGAGACGCCGAGATCATCCGCGGCAAGGTTCCTCGCCTTGATCCTTCGGTCCCGGAGTCGCCGGAGATGGACTACCCTGACGGTCAGGGTGCGTCCGCCATGCTGATCAATGCCTGCCGCGAGCATCCCTATCTGCCGGTCTCGCTGCCGCGCGAAGATTTCATGGTAAAGGCAAAAGACCGATGGCAGGAGTTGGGCCTTCCCGAACTATCTCTCGCCACCCCGTGGCACGGCTATCCATTGTCCGCGTGGTCGGAGGAGAACGCCGAAGAGGCGCAAGCTGCCGTGACCGGTCGCTATTTCGAAACCGGAGAAAAACTCGCGGGTCGTCGAGAGCCCACCTCCGATTAAGAATTGGAACTGGCAGATACCTCAACGCCGCACACTTTAGAATAAACCCGACAGCTTACCGGAGAGCATTTCATGAAGATCGCCGTTCCAGATTTTATCACCAACTCATACTTCCCCGCAGTGGCGGCGGTCGAACTCGGTTTCTTCAAGGAAGAAGGCATCGACATGACCTTGGAGCATATCTTCCCGGTCAACCGCGCCTGCGAAGTAATGCGCGACGGCGGGATCGATTTCGTCGCCGGCGCGGCTCATGCCCCGCTCGCCGCTTTCAAGAATTGGGAGGGCGCCAAACTCCTCGGCGCGCTGGCGCAAGGGATGTACTGGATGCTGGTCGTGCGCTCGGATCTCGACGCGGAGCGCGGCGATATTGATGCGGTCAAGGGTCTCAACATCGGCGCCGCCCCGTTCGTTGAATTGGGATTGCGCCGAATGCTGACCGAGGCCGGGATCGATATCGAGGCCGACGGCGTCAAAATAGCACCGGTGCCGGGCACTGGGGGCGACATATCCTTTGGCGTACAGGCGGCCCGGGTCCTCGCCGAGGGGAAGATCGACGGATTCTGGGCCAACGGCATGGGTGCGGAAACCGCTATCCGCGAAGGGGTCGGCAAACTACTGGTCGATATCCGGCGCGGCGACGAGCCGAAAAAAGCATTCAACTACACCCAGCCCGCCCTGATGACGACCGACGCCTTGATCGAGCGTGAGCCCGAGACTGCCGCCGCCGCCGTACGCGCCCTGGTAAAAACCCAGAAAGCCATTGTCGAGGACGTGAGCCTGACAACAAAGATTGGCGAGAAATTATTCCCCGGCCGCGATGCCGCGATGATCGCAGACGTAGTCGCCCGCGACCTGCCGTATTACGATCCGGAGATCACGCCCGAGTTCGTCGTTGGCATGAACGAGTTCATGACCGACCTCGGCTGGCTCGATGGCCCGGTTTCATATGAAAAAGTCGTGGCAACCCAGTTCAGCCACCTTTGGAAGGGGTAACCTTCATGTCTGAAAAACATTTCGTCACCGCCTCGTCGGTGAACGCACAATGGGGCTATTTCGACGCGACACGCGCACCAATCCATGAAATTACGTCTGGTGATACCGTCACCATCAATACGGTCTCTGGTGTGCCGGCGGTGACGCCGGAGACCGGCTATACTGTCATGCCGGAGCACCGCGAGATCCACGCGAACACGGAACGTCGTCAGACGCCGGGGCATATCCTCACGGGGCCAGTTGCAATTAAGGGTGCCATGCCCGGCGACACGCTGGAGATTCGTATCCTTGATATCGAGCTGGCCTGCGATTGGGGCTGGAACGCGATCCGGCCCACCGGCGGCACCATTCCCGAAGATTTCCCCAAAGAACGGCTGATACATATCGGCCTCGATAAAGCCCGCAGTGTGGGCCTCATGCCGTGGGGCCAAGAAGTGCCGCTGGCGCCGTTCTTCGGCGTCATGGGTGTGGCCCCGCCGGTCGAGCGCGGCAGCGTCACCTCGATTATTCCCGGCGATTTCGGCGGCAATCTTGATCTGAAGGAATTGACCAAGGGGGCGACACTCTACCTACCGGTCTTTAACGATGGGGGGCTCTTCGCTTGCGGCGATGGACACGCGGCGCAAGGCAATGGAGAGGTTTGTATTACAGCCATCGAAACCTCGCTAAACGGCACTTTCGAAATGCATGTGCACAAGGACATGCCGTTGACGATGCCACGCGCCGAGACCGCGACCCATTACATATGCATGGGTATCGATCCGGATTTGGACGAAGCGGCGAAACAGGCACTGCGAGAGATGATCCGTTTCATCACCGAACGCACACCGTTGAGCCCTGCCGATGCGTATTCCCTCTGTTCTATCACCTGCGACATGAATTGCACCCAGCTGGTCAACCAGCACAAGGGCGTCCACGCCATGTTGCCGAAAGAGATTCTGGCGGGTGCGGGGGTTAAGCTCTCTAACTCTGAAGCACGCTCAAATCGCGGTAGAGCTCCAACGCTTCCGGGTTAGCGAGTGCTTCCTGGTTCTTTACCTCGCGCCCGTGGACGATATCGCGGACTGCCAGCTCGGTGATCTTGCCGGACTTAGTGCGCGGGATATCGACAACTTGAACGACCCGTGCTGGCATGTGCCGGGGCGAACAATTCTCCCGCACTCGGCGGCGAATACGCTGGGTTAACTCATCATCCATCACACATCCGTCGCGTAAGATGACGAAGAGGACCACACGTGTATCGTCGTCCCATTCCTGACCAATACAGATTGCCTCGACCACTTCCTCGAACTGCTCCACCTGGCGGTAGATTTCCGCCGTGCCAATCCGCACACCACCCGGATTAAGCGTCGCATCGGAGCGCCCAAAGATGATCATGCCACCATGCTCGGTCAGTTCCACGAAATCGCCGTGGTGCCAGATATTCTCAAAGCGGGCAAAATAGGCGTCGTGATAGCGCGCACCCTCGGGGTCGGCCCAGAAACCCACGGGCATGGACGGGAACGGTTTGGTGCAAACTAGCTCACCCTTTTCACCGACAACAGAATTGCCCTGATCGTCGAACACGTCCGTCGCCATGCCCATCAACTTGCATTGAATCTCGCCCCGCCAGACCGGTAACGCTGGATTGCCGCCGACAAAACAACCGACAATATCTGTCCCACCCGCGATCGAGGCAAGACACACGTCTCGTTTCACATTCTCGTAGACATAGTCGAAGCCTTCCGGGACCAATGGTGAGCCGGTCGAGGTAATCGTGCGAATGCTCGAGAGATCGTGGGTTTCCATCGGCTTGAGCCCTGTATTGCCGAGCGCATCAATAAACTTCGCCGACGTGCCGAACAAATTAATCCCGGCCGCGTCGGCATAATTGAACAGTACCTCCGGGCCCGGATAGGAGGGCGACCCATCGTATAGGATTACCGTCGCTTCGGAGGCCAGGAAGGTCACCAGCCAATTCCACATCATCCACCCGCAAGTGGTGAAATAGAAGGCCCGGTCGCCCGGCTTGATATCGCAATGAAGGCGCTGTTCTTTCAAATGCTGTAACAGGGTCCCGCCCGCGCCGTGAACGATGCATTTCGGCACGCCCGTCGTGCCCGAGGAGTACATAATATAGAGCGGATGATTGAACGGCAGCTGAGCGAAGTCGATATCTTCCAACTCATGTGCCGCCGTAAAATGCCGCCAATGCACCGAGTTCGGGACATTCTCAATGGCCGGATCGCCGGATAATAGGGGGAAGACAACCGCCAATTGAACACTTGGCAGATCCGCCAAAACCGTTGTGATCTTCTCCAGTGAATCCTGCGGCTTGCCGTTATAATGATAGCCATCGGCGGTAAAGAGCATTTTCGGCTCCACCTGCCCGAACCGATCCAACACACCCTGGACACCGAAATCAGGCGAACACGACGTCCAAATAGCGCCGATAGAACTAGCCGCCAACATCGCAATCACGGCTTCGGGGCAATTGGGCACGAACCCAGCAATCCGATCGCCCGCCTCTACCCCGAGCGCCCGCATGGCCTGCGCCAAACGCGAAACCTCGCCGTAGAGTTCGTTCCAGGTCAATTGGCGCTCGATCTGATCCTCCGCCCGAAACAAGATCGCGGGCGTATCGTCCTGTCGGCTCAACAAGTTCTCCGCGAAATTCAAACGCGCGTCCGGAAAGAACTGCGCCCCCGGCATCTTGTCGCCGTCAATCAGGATACGTTCGCCCTTGGTCTCGGCCACGACACCGCAGAAATCCCAAACCGTGGACCAAAATTTCTCCATCTCATCAATGGAGAAAGTGTGCAGTGACGGATAGTCGGGCAGAGAGGCTCCCCAATCCGCTTCCAAACGTCGGGTAAAACCCGTGATGTTGGCGTTTGCGATACGGTCGGCCGATGGTTGCCACAACGGTTCGGACACGGATTTTCTCCCGGCATTTTCCTTTGCGCTCACATAGCATGCGGGCAATTGACGGTCCACATGAGGTCTCGCGAAATCGCCCATGCGATCCAGTTTGTTGAGAAGAGTTAGGCTGACGAGAAAGAGGATAGACGAATGCCCGTCGAAATGATCGGTTGGATCGCGCCCCGTATCTCCTCGGAGATCATTCCCGTAAAGGGTCCTCCCTTCGACGCGGGTGTCATCGCGGAGACGGCGCGCATTCACGAGGATGCCGATTTCGACAGTGTATTGGTCGGCTATTTCTCGGACGCACCGGATGGCTTCATGGTCGGCGCACACGCCGCCAGCGTCACCGAGCGGCTGTCTTTCCTGTTGGCCCATCGACCGGGCTTCATCGCGCCCACTGTCGCGGCGCGCAAGCTCGCCACATTGGATCAATTGAGCGGCGGCCGCCTCGCCGTGCACATCATTTCCGGCGGACGGGATGACGATCAGGCGAAGGATGGCGACTATGTAGACCACGGCGGACGCTACCGGCGCAGCGCCGAGTATGTCGACATTCTGCGTAAGGTTTGGGCGTCCCCGAAGCCCTTCGACCATGAGGGTGAATTCTACAAGTTCGACGGTGCTTATTCGGAGATCAAATGCCACCGCAAGCCGCATATCCCAGTATATGGCGGCGGCGGATCGGATGCCGCGGTCGAATTGCTCTCTCCGGGACTCAATGTCTTCATGCTATGGGGCGAGCCGTTGGCGGGCACCGCCGATTTCATGGCGTGTGTCCGCGAAGCGGCCGGCACACAGCCGATTACGTTCAGCCTTTCTACCCGGCCAATTTTGGCGGATACCGAAGATAAAGCTTGGGACCGGGCACGGGACATATTGGCGAAAGTCACCGCCCGCACCGGCGGCACAGACAATCCCAACAACCGCGTCGCGGAGAATGTCGGATCACAACGGTTGCTCGCCGCGGCGGCGGCGGGGGATGTCCACGACACTTGTTTGTGGACTGAGCTGGCGGCGGCAACAGGTGCGCGCGGAAATTCAACAGCCCTGGTCGGCACGCCTGATACGGTCGCGAAAGCCATGGTAGAATATTACAAACTCGGCGCCACAAGCCTGCTTATTCGGGGCTACGATCCAAGACCCGACGCCGTCCAGTACGGCAAGGAATTGATTCCAAAAGTGCGGGAGTTGGTCGCCGCCTACGACGCAGGCACGGCGTAGGCCATCATCTGGCTGACCTCATCCGCATTTTCCAGCGACCAGACCGCTTCGATCAATTTCTCGGCCTCTCCACAATCCGGCGCATACGTCGCGGCCAATGTGCGGAACTTCTCCTCAATCTCTTGATCGGTCAGTGGGCGATTATCGGTGCCGCGCGCATCCTTGACCTGGATCTCTTCCGTTCGCCCGTCCGCGTAGACAACATCGAGCCGGACATCGGGCACCGGTGTGTCGGGAATGACCGCTAGTTTGACCTTCTGCCGGAATGCCGACACGCGGGGATCATGGACCGCCTCATCGGTGAACTGCGCCAATCCGGCTGCGCCGAAAATTAAACTCACGGCGACCGCATGTTGCGCACTAACCTGCGATTCGCGGCCCGTCATCACATTCGCCCGATCGGCACGTTGTTCCAGCAACGAATGTCCGCTCAAGGTAATCGATGCAATCTCCTCAACCGGAACCGTGAGCCGCTGTTGAAGTTCCAAGCAACCATCAATTACCGCGTTGATGACAATGCCGCAGGGGTAGGGTTTGTGGATGTTCTTCAAGGTTTCCCAACGCGCGCCCAAATCATCAATTAAATCAACGTATTGCGGATCCTTCCCCGTCACAGGCAGGAAGCCGCGCACTCCTTCAAGTGGTTTCGGCGGCCCATCGTAATCCTTCTCCGCGAGCAATCCGGCCAACAGCCCACCGCGTGCGGAACCACCAACACCGACGCTTTTCGCCATAAAGCCCAATGTCTCGACCAAACCCGACGCTTGCGCCGATGCACTGCCCATCGCCCATGTCAGTTGCTGTGCATTAAGGCCCAGGACCTTCCCCACCGCCAACGCCGCACCAAACACACCGCAGGTGGCAGTAATGTGCCAACCGCGCGCGTAATGATCCGGCGAGACTGCATTACCGATGCGGCAGGTGAACTCCATCCCAAGCGTCAGCGCATGAATGAACTCCCTTCCGTTTATCGGACGATGTTCTGCCAACGCAAGTAATGCTGGAGCGACCGGCGCCGTCGGGTGAATGACAGTGCGCAAATGTGTGTCGTCGAAATCATGGACGTTGCCCGCCGCCGCATTGATAA
>JBMYRC010000093.1:0-16427 GCA_049601975.1 Alphaproteobacteria bacterium
TGTACAGCGGGCCGTCAATGCGGATGCGTTGGAGTTAGCAGTCACGGCATCTGACTATATCGACGAAATTCGCCCGACCTTGCCGCCATCGATCAAGCTCGAGCAATACGACATCCAGGCGCGGTTGATTAAGGGCCGGATCGATCTCTTGCTGAAGAACGGTTTCAGCGGGTTGATCCTGGTGATCATCGTGTTGTTCGTCTTCTTGAACGCGCCTGTCGCGTTTTGGGTGGCGGCAGGCATTCCGGTGGCCTTGATGGCGACGATGCTGTTCATGCTGATGAGCGGTCAGACCATCAATATGCTCAGTCTGTTCGGCATTATCATGGCGCTTGGAATCGTGGTCGATGATGCGATTGTGGTCGGAGAACACGCGGAGACCAAGTCGCGCGAAGGGTTATCATCCATCGATGCGGCGATCGAAGGGGCAAGGCGAATGGCCGCCCCTGTGCTGTCCGCCTCCCTGACGACGATCGCGGCTTTCACGCCGCTACTCATCATTTCCGACATCATTGGCCAGATAATCCGCGGTATTCCTTTTGTGATTATAGCGGTGATCGTGGCCAGTTTGGTCGAATGTTTCTTTGTCTTGCCGGGCCATATGCGGGGCGCTCTCAAACAACGAAAGAAGGCCGGTAAGTGGGCTTTGCGGGTGAAGTTCGACAATGGCTTCAATCGTTTTAAGGAGGGGATGTTCCGGCCGCTCGTCACCCATGCTGTCGCCTCGCGCTATTCCACATTGGCGATCGCAGTTGCGACTTTGATCCTAAGCGTTGGATTGATGATCGGTGGCAGGGTCGGCTTTGTTTTCTTCCCGTCACCCGAGGCCGATAAAGTTTTTGCGAATGTGCAAATGGTCGCCGGTACGCCGAAGGCGCAGACCATTGCCATGCTCTCCGAATTGGAGCGCTCGCTCCTTGCATCCGCGAAACGCTTGAATGGCGGTGAAGACGGCCTCGTTCGCATGTCGTTGTTAAAATTAGGATCGGAGGTCGGACGACCGAGTGCAGCCCCGGTTTCTGGTGATCATATCGGCGGCGTCACTGTCGAGCTGCAAGCGTCGGACGAGCGCGACGTTCGCACGGACGCATTGATGGACGCTTGGCGCGCGGAAGTTCGCCCGGTCGCGGGAATGGATACACTCACGATTCTGGCAGCACAGGGTGGCCCTCCGGGCCGGGATGTCGATGTGCGCCTTTCGGGTAAAGACATAACAGCGTTGAAAACGGCCTCCCTGGAGGTGCAAACACTGCTGAAACGTTATCCGGGCGTCAGCTCCATTGAAGACGATCTACCCTACGGAAAGCTCGAAGCGATCATCGAGGTGACACCGGACGGGCGGGCCATGGGCTTCACCACGCAGTCGGTCGGGCGCCAAGTCCGGAGCGCGTTTGAGGGCGCCATCGCCAAACGCTTTCCGCGCGGCGATGAGGAAGTCACGGTTCGCGTGCAATTCCCCCGTGATGTGATCGGGGCAGGCGCACTTAGCGAGCTGCATTTGCGCGGCAATGCGGGCGCGGAAGTCGCTCTCTCCGAAATCGTCAGCATTCGAGAAACCCGCGGGTTTTCACGCATCCGCCGCGAAGACGGCATTCGGCAGGTAGCGGTAACCGCAGAGCTGGATAAAGGCGTGACATCGACCGGTAAGATACTCGATGCTTTGGCCGAAGACGGCATCAAGGAAATCGTCCGGAAACACGGCTTGAGGGTCAAATACGCCGGCAAGGCGGAAGAGCAGGCGACAACACTGGCGGATATGAAGCTGGGCGCAATGATCGGTCTCTCAGCGATCTACATTATCCTCGCTTGGGTTTTCGCCAGTTACACTAGACCCATCGTCGTCATGTCGATTATTCCCCTAGGCTTCGTCGGGGCTGCATTCGGTCACTACTTATTGGGGTTTGATCTCACGATCCTCAGCATGATTGCGCTCATCGGATTGTCGGGCATTGTGGTCAACGATTCGATCATCCTCGTCAGCACCATCGATGAGCGATTAGCGGGGGGTGAAGCGCGCACTAAAGCCATTATAGATGGGGCCTGCGATCGTTTGCGCGCCGTTATCTTGACCTCGGCGACGACCATTGGCGGTCTCTTACCGCTCATGTTCGAACGCAGCCTGCAGGCGCAATTCTTGATCCCGATGGCGTTGACAATGATCTTCGGGCTGCTGTTCACCACACTGCTGGTGCTGTTCGTGGTGCCGGCCTTAATCGCGGTACAAGATGATCTCGGTAACTTAAAGAACCGTTTGTGGCGCTTCTACGCTACATCCTCGGCGGAGTGAACCTATCTTCCCATCGCGCGGGACGGACGGCGCGGGTCAGCGCCGCTATCGATGATACCTGTCTTTAGGTCTTTTCGCACCAGACAAACGCCTGCAGTTTTCCAGGTCATATCGGCCATACGCTCCACATCGTGGCCGCGGCGGGCCAATTCCTCGCCGGTCGCCTCGTCAATGCGGCCTTCCATCGTCAATTTGCCTGGATAGGCCTCGTGTGGAGAGAATGAGTTTGGTTGACTGTGGGTCATGAAGCGCGGCGCTTCCGCAGCTTCCTGCGGATTCATACCGAATAATTCCATATTTAGCATTACCTGCACATTCGCCTGGTTCTGATTGTCGCCGCCGGGGGTACCGAACGGCATGACTGATTTGCCGGGACGTATGGCCAAGGCTGGATTTGGTGTCAGGCGCGGGCGCTTTCCCGGGCCAAGGGACGAGGCGTGACCGCGAACTGCCCAGCTTTGTGAACCACGTGCTGACGGGCAGAGACCGGTGCCGGGAATGACCGGGGATTCAAACGTTACATCGGAGGGGTTAGACGAGAACGCATTGCCGTGTTTATCAACAACTCCGACATAGGACGTATCGGTCGGAGCAGGTGGGCTTCCGACGGCTAGAGTGCGCACGGAGGGCGATGGCGTGTATCCCTGGAACTCACCGGCTGGGGGCAAGTCGGGCCAGGCTTCGTCCTTGCGAATGAGTTTACGCCGCTCAGCTGCATATTCGTCCGACAGCAAGGCTTCCATCGGTACATCGACGTGGGTCGGATCGCCATAGTAGGCTTCTCGGTCTGCGAAGCTGAGTTTGAAGGCTTCGGCTAGTGTATGGATATAGTCCGGTGAATTATGGCCCATCGACTTGAGATCAAAACCCTCAATCAACTTGATCATTTGCAGCAGGACGGGTCCCTGGCACCAAACTCCACAGGAGTAGATGTCCATTGGGTCGCCACCATTTTTATAGGTGATCTTCTCTGGCGCAGCGATCTCGCAAGCGAATTCCGCCAGATCTTCAGCGGAGAGCAAACCTTCATTCTCACGGTGGTATTTTACGATGGCGGAGGCGATATCGCCCTTATAGAAGGCGTCGTGAGCGGCATTAAGGCCTGCTTCGCGCCCTGCACTGTTTGATGCGGTTTCTTGATCGACCATGTATTGCAGAGATTTCGACAAATCCGTCTGCAAGAAGGATTTTCCGACGACCGGCGGCACGTCATCAGGCAGATAAATTTCAGCGTTCTGCGGCCACATCCGATAGACATCCTGATGCGCCTCGATATAAGCGCGCATCATCTCGTGCATGGGAAAACCGTCACGGGCATAGCGGATCGCGGCCATGGCGACTTCGCCAAAACTCATTGTGCCCCAACGGCCGAGCGCCTGGATGTTGGCATCTGGCGCGGCGGGCACGACTGTCCGCAGAATGCCGATGGGAACCTCGCCGAATTCCTGCACGAACCGGTCGAGGGACGCTGCTTTTGGCCACGGACCAATGCCAGTGAGGGTCAATACCTGCTCGCTATCTGCCAGATAGACCATGATCGGCGCCACACCGGCGATTTGCACCATTTCCGACTGCACAACGCCGAGTACTAGGTTGGCCGCGACGCCTGCATCGATCGCGTTGCCGCCAGCCTCTAGGATGTCCATGGCGGCTTGGGTCGCCAAGTAGTGGCCGGCGGCGACAACGTGCTGGTTCCCGGTGATCATCGGTTGGTATGCGGTCATAGCTTATTTCTCCTCGCCTTTGGTTTCCCTCACCCTCCCGCTTGCGGGAGAGGGTCGGGTTGAGGGTCTCTTGCTTGTCTACCAGCCCATCACGCGAGACGCGCGCCGGGCGTCTGCACCGCCGGTCATGATACCGGTCTCCAGATCGGACTGGATGGCGCAGACGGAGCCCGCTTTCCAGGTCATGTCTGGCCAACGCTCAACCTTATGGCCGCGTGCGTCCATCTCTTCCATGACGCTCTCGTCCATTCGGCCTTCTATGCGCAGGATGTTCTTCTCGTATCCATGCGGCTCGAACGAATTTGGAAAACTAAAGGTCGAGAAGCGCGGCGCTTCAATGGCGTCTTGCGCCTCCATGCCCCAGATTTCCATGTTGAGGAAGACTTGAAGCATCGCTTGCGCTTGGACGTCGCCGCCGGGTGTGCCGAAGGGGAGAGACAGTTTGCCTTTCCGCATGGCGAGGGCCGGGGCCGGTGTGAGGCGTGGGCGTTTACCGGGTGCTATGGAGGAGGGGTGCCCCTCAACTGCCCAGTTTTGCGAGCCCCGTGAAGAGGGTGACATGCCCGTGCCGGGAATGATTGGCATACCGTAGGAACCGTCGCTCGGCGTGGCCGAGAATATATTACCACCTTCGTCGACAACCGCGACATAGGACGTATCCAATGCCATCCGCGAGGGAGCTGCAGCCGCGCTGTTCGACGCCGGTCCGGCACCGACACCCGGTATCTGGCCGGGGGCGGGCATGCCGGGGCAGGCCCTCGCCATGTCGATTTCGCCTCTGCGTCTGTGTCCGTATTCGGCTGACAGCAATGTATCGATCGGCACGTCGACGAAACGAGGATCACCGATGTAGGCCTCCCGATCAGCGAAAGCCAACTTCATTGCTTCCGTCAGGAAATGGACGTAATCGCTTGAATTATAGCCCATTGATTTGAGGTCGACCCCTTCGATGATCGACATCATCTCGAGCATGGTCGGTCCCTGACACCAAGGGCCGCATCCGAAGACGTCAATCGGCTCGCCAAAGCCGGTGTAAGTACGACCGACCGGTGCTTCGAAAGCGGAGGCGTATTCCGCCATGTCTTCCATACTCAACATGCCGCCATTGGCCGCGTGATAGTCGGTAATGGTCTTGGCGATGTCACCCTTGTAGAACGCAGCCCTTGCGGCCTCCAATGCGGCGTCACGGCCTTTACCGGCGGCGGCTTTCTCCTCGTCAATCATATATTGGAGCGACCTGCCGAGATCGCGTTGTACGACTAACTCGCCGGTCTTCAGTGGGCGGCCTTCCGGCAGAAAAACCTCTGCGCTGGCGGGCCAAGATTGATAGCGATCTTGGTGGGTGTCGATATTCTCCGCGAGCAACGGATGGATCGAGAAACCGTCGCGGGCGTAGCGCATGGCCGATGTCGCGACATCGCCGAACGACATGGTGCCATATTTCGCCAATACCTTGATCCAGGCATCCGGCGCGGCCGGCACCACGGCGCGGGCGAGCCCGACCGGAATCTTGCCGCCATATTCGTTGATATACTTCTCAAGATTGGTCGCTTTCGGCCACCAGCCAAGACCGCTGACGGTCACGATCTCGCCGGATTCAGAGTGATAGAGAATGATCGGAGCGACCCCGGCGACTTGCACGAGATCCGGCTGCACGACACCGAGCGCAATGCCCGCCGCGACCCCGGCGTCGAACGCATTGCCACCCGCTTCGAGAATTTTATACCCAGCTTCTGTGGCGAGGTAATGCCCCGCTGATATCATGTAATGATTGGCTTTGATGGTCGGTTGCAACGACATTTTCAGCTCCTCCTAAGGCGCGCATGGCGTCGCGCCCGATGGGATTTTGTTGAATTGACCCTAGCGTGTCGCCTTCAACGAACAAGGGGGAGAGGATTTATTCCCCACGGTTTTGCTTTTCGGCAGAACAGACCGAAATCAATTGGATGGGTACTTACAGTTATTTCCAAGTTAAACCGCTTTCCGGCGCGGTCGGCGCTGTGTTGAGTGGGATAGATATCTCGGAAGAGCTTTCAGCCGACGCCATCGCCGAAATTCGGCAGGCTTGGCTTGAACATTTGGTAATCTTTTTTCGCGATCAGCAATTGAGCGATGAGCGTTTGATGGCGTTTGGACGCCGGTTTGGGGACCTGTATCTGCACCCGAACTTGGCAAAAAAGGGGCCGAACCCCGAAGTAATCCACGTGGTGAAGGAGCCGGAAGCGACACGGGTCGTCGGTGCAGAGTGGCATACGGACACCGGGCACGTTGAATGTCCACCCATGGGGGCGATCCTGCATGCGTTGGAGGTACCGCCGCGTGGAGGTGATACGCTGTTTGCCAACCAATACTTAGCCTACGAGACGCTGTCAGATGGGTTGAAGGCGGCGCTCGACGGCATGAAAGCGGTGCATGACGACAGCCGTGTCGCAGGACCCAATGCGAATCAGGGACGCTCCACGCAAACCCGCGACGACGAAGAATGGACACCCACTGAAAATGCACATCCCGTTATCCGCACCCATCCGGAGACAGGTCGCAAGGCGCTTTTCGTCAATGTCGCGTCGGCGCATAAATTCGAAGGGATGAGGAGAGCGGAAAGCGCAGCCTTGCTTCAATATCTCTTCAAACACGCGACCCGGCCGGAGTTCACCTGCCGTTTCAATTGGGAGCCCGGTTCCGTCGCGTTTTGGGATAACCGTTGCCTGAAGCATATTGCGGTCAATGACTATCAGGGGCATCGCCGTGATATGCGTCGGGTGCAGCTTGTGGGCGATAAGCCAACGTAATTGATGGCTGATATAGATAATTTGTCAATTTTGTGCTAAGAAATGCTGACGTTCTTTGACGCGTGAAAATTCTCGACATGTCCCGGCGCATCGGCGCCGCTCGCAGCCCAAAAGAGCGGTATTGTAATACTGTGCATGGGGTTGTTCCGCGAAAAACCGATCATGGGTACTGTATCACCCGAACTGGCATGACTTTTTCTAATATTCCGCTTATTGGTCTTCTATGACTGAGGAACCAGCTCAAACAACTACTATGGTGGAGTATCCACCCTTTCTCTACGGCACGGCCTGGAAAGCAGAAGAGACGCGCCGCTTGACCCTTTTGGCGATCCGCCAGGGTTTCCGGGGCATCGATACCGCCAATCAGCGCAAACACTATTTCGAGGCGGCGGTGGGCGAGGCCATTTCCGACGCTTTCGACGGCGGCCTTGTCACCCGGGAAGAGCTGTTCTTACAAACGAAATTCACCCATCAGAGCGGCCAAGACGAGCGTTTGCCTTACGATGCGAAGGCGCCCATCGGCGATCAAGTTCGCCAGTCCTTTGATTCGTCATTAGCGCACATCGGGCTCGATTTTATCGACAGCTACGTGCTCCACGGCCCAACGACCCGCAAGGGCCTGAGTGCCGCTGATCTCGAAGCATGGAAGGCGATGGAGGCAATCCAGAGGGAAGGAAAGGTTGGATCACTCGGGATCAGCAACGTTTCGTTGGAACAACTTCGCACGCTGCACAAGGTCGCTAAGGTTAAACCGCGTTTCGCACAAATCCGATGCTATGCTGCGCGTGCTTGGGAGCGCGATATTCGTGAATTCTGCGGCGTCAATGGCATCGTCTTTCAAGGATTCTCGTTGCTGACCGCAAACCGGCAGGTGCTGAACCACGAAGCGATGAAGGAAATCGCGCGGCTGCATCGCAAAACGGCAGCGCAAATAATCTTCCGTTATGCCCTTGAGGTCGGGATGTTGCCGCTGACTGGGACCAAGAGCGGCATCCATATGGCGGAAGACCTCGATGTATTCGGCTTTAAGCTGACCGTGGCCGATGTGAAGGCCATCGAGAGCATGGGAGCCGAGGGCAAGCCGCAACCGTTTCGGATCACGATCAAACGTCCGGGGGATTAGCGCCCGGTTCGCGTATTTACTCAGAGGAAAATGCATGAAATTCGGCGGGATGGTCGCGACGAAAATCGACGATTGGGAAATCTTCAAGGAACTGGAAGATTTGGGCTACGATAGTGCTTGGGCCCCGGACAGTCAGATGATCTGGTCGGACTGTTATGCCACGCTAGCGCTCGCCGCGTATCATACGTCCCGCATTCGTCTCGGCACAGGTGTTTCCATTGCCGGGACGCGACTGGCACCGGTGACCGCGCATTCCATCGCCTCGATCAACAAACTGGCGCCAGGGAGGACATTCCTTGGTATTGGTACCGGGCACACGGCGATGCGGATCATGGGGCAGAATCCCGTGGGACCGACGGCATTCCGTGAATATCTCCGGGTCGTACGCGGCCTTCTGGACGGAGAAGAGGTCGAGTATACCCACAACGGCGAGACGCACCCGATCCGCTTTCAAGACCGGGAATTAGATTGCCTCAACCTCGAAGACCGGGTGCCGATCTATGTCGGCGCCAATGGGCCGAAAGCGCTTGCCGCCACCGGCGCCTACGGGGACGGACGGATCAGCGCCGGGACCGAGCCGGTCTCGGTCATGCGGAGCAATATGGAGAAGGTCAATCGCGGCGCAGAACAAGCAGGACGCGCGCTACCGGAGGTTTTCCACACCTCGGTTCTGACTTACGCCTGCGTTCTCAAGACGGGAGAGAGTTTGGCGAGCGACCGCGTGATCGAGGAGACCGGCGCGCCCGTCGTCTCCTCGCTGCATTTCTGGTACGAGCTCATGCTCCAGCGCGGCAACGACGGGTTCATTCAAGATTCAGTCCGGGACGAGTGGGAGGACTACAAGCGTCACGTCGAAGCGATGCCGCAAGAGCGTCGCCACCAAACCCTCCACACCGGCCACTGCGCGTTCTTGCCGGAAGATGAGCGCCGCTTCATCACTCCGAACATCATCCGCGCCACACTGGGGCTCGTTGGGGAGCCAGATGAGATTAAGGAACAGATCACCAAAATGGAGGCGGCCGGGTTAAAAGAAATCCTGCTTCTGCCACCACAGGCCTGCGCGAGGGAGAACTTCCGAGAATTTGCCCAAACGGTTATGAGTTAGGAAGTTCCCGCTTCGGGCGCTTCGCCATACGGGTGCGGCGGCGTTCGCCTTCGGCGCGGAGGTCTTCTTGGTTCTCCGGGCCGACATAATTGTAGACCGCACGCCAGTTCGGGTCGCCGTTCCAATCGAAGGGCGCTCGGATGGTTGTTTGTGGACCTTGGGCGCTCTCCAACAATTCCACGGCTTGACGCGCGATGGCTGCTTGCATTTCCCGGTCGTAGGGGATGCCACAAGGATTGCCGAGCGGGAAGTCGACGAATAGGAAGCGGGGGACGGCGCAATGCTCAATGATGTCGCGGCCGGAGCCGATCACCACGGTCGGGATGCCGTTCTCTTCAAGATGTCTGGCTGTCAGACCCACGGTCTGATGGCAGACGGGTCACAACGGGACGAGGAGGGCGGCGTCTGCGCCGTCCGCGATCAGGCGGCGGAGAATTTCCGGGGCGTCGTTCTCAATCGTCATCCGGTGGCTGTAATCGGTCGGCACGCTGTGAAAATGCTCGGTCAGGCCGCCGATCACACCGTCTTCGCCGAGCTTGGTCAGCGCATTGATCGGCAGATAGCTTTCCCGATCCCGCGTGTGCGTCGATTCCTTGTCCCAGGCGAGATTTTGGTTGTAGAGCCTTTCAGGTGCCTCCGCGATTGCCTGCGACCATGTCTCTTTCTTCGGCGGATTATCATCGCTCCAATCGCCCGGTGGATAGGACGTCGAGATAAGGGCGATCTTCGCTTGGTCCAGCGGGCGTTTGAGACGCGTGAAAGGCGCTGTCTCATTGTGAGCCCAGCGATAGTCCGGTGAATAACCGAGCGCACGGTAATACAACCGCGTGCGCTCCATATAGGCGATGGGAGATGTGTCGTTCATACCACTAAAATAGAGTCAAATTCCGGTGCCGCCTAGCGCATCGGTGCTTCACGGGGGTCGCCGACTGGGATGGTCATCAAATCCTCGCCGAAGAAAATGTTACCGTCATAAATCTCGGCCATCTCCTTGATCAGTCGCTCGCGCACGCCGGGGACGTCCATTTGTTCTAGGACGTGGGAGACGACAAGGTTTTTCACGTTAGCCCGCTTGCCCAGCTCCGCCAGTTCCAAATGTCCCATGCAGCCTTCCGTATAGGCCTTCGATGGTTCCGTGCCGGAGATGTACTGACACATATGGACCAGCACATCGACATCCTCGGCAAGCTTGTTCATGCCTTCGCACGGGCCGGTATCGCCGGAATAGGCGAAGGAGCCCTCTGGCGTGTCGAGGCGGTAACCGTAACAAACGAGATAGGGCTGCACGTGGATCACGCTGCGCACGGTCAAGGTCCATCCGTCGCCGTGGATGGTATCGTTTGAGCGAAGCTCGGTGACGTCCGGTTTCGGTTTCGGGCGCGGGGTCACACCGCCACGCCATTCAAAGGTGTCGATGGAAAGTTGGTGATTGCAGCGCGCCTCCAGGTCCGGGCCGAAGACGCCGTCCTCGCCAATATACAGCTCAGTCATGCGAGCGGTGTGGGGCGGGCCGTAGACCTTGAGCTCCGGCAGCCTTCCATCCGATTGGTCCCAGCGGGTCATTAGCAACCGGGCATAATCGAGGCAGTGATCGTAATGGAGGTGGCTGAAGAAGACATGAGAGACATCGACCGCGTTGACGCCTGCTTCCATCATCCGGTGATATGTTCCGGGGCCTTGGTCGAACAGGAGGGTGTCGCTACCGATCTCGACCATATAGCCGGAGCTCATGCGTTTGAGCGAGGGTGTTGGGGTGCCAGTGCCGAGCAGGGTAATTTTCATGATTGTCTCCTCAACGAGCTAACGTCGCATTGCCGAATCATCGAATTAGACCATAATCCCCCATAGACTAACCTGGAGAGAACCCGATGGCGAAATTCCCGTTCGAAATGGTCCCACTGCCCGAGGCGCGCAGCACGAAGAAGCCGCGCAAAACCGGCATTACCATGATGGTAGATTTTGGTACTCCTTTGGGGAAGCTTGAGGATTTACTGGGACTGATCGGCCCGCATGTGGACTTGATAAAGATAGCGGTGGGTTCGGCGCGCCTCTACCGGGGAACATATCTTGGGCAGAAACTGCGGCTCTGCGAAGGCTATGACGTCAAACCCTTTATTGGCGGACAGTTCCTCGAATATGTCGTGGCCACCCAGGGTTTCGAGGCAGCACCAGCTTTCTACCAGGAAGCTAAACGCATGGGGTTCGAAGCGGTCGAGGTCTCCGACAATTGCGTGCCGCTTTCGGCGAACCAGCGAAAGACCTTGATCAGCCAAGGTGTTGACGCCGGCTTGGAAATCCACGGTGAAATTGGCTCGAAGGATATCAAGCAAACGGCGGAGACATTACTCGGTCAGGCGCATGACAGTCTCGACGCTGGCGCCGATGTCGTGCTGGTGGAAGCGGCGGAAATGATTATCGACGGCGAAGTGCAGGAACACCTTATTGCCGCACTGGAAGCCGAGTTCCCGGCGGAGAAGGTGATCTACGAGTTACCGGGACCTTGGATCAAAGGGGTGACCCTATCCGACGTCTATCAGATGAAGAAATTCTTGATCGAGCGATTTGGCCCTGATGCCAATATCGCCAATGTCATGCCCGACGACGTATTCGAGACTGAAGCATTGCGGTGCGGATTGTCAGTGATCGGCCCGAAGGAATTCGCTTTCGAGGCGGTTTAGAGCGATGGCCGAAGTTTGCCGCGTCGTCGGTTCCGCTGGGTCGCCCTATTCGATGAAGATGCGGGCGATTTTTCGGTATCGGCGAATTCCACATATCTGGGAACACCGTAGCGGTCGCGTCAAAGATGAGACCGCCGACGTTCGACCGCTATTGATTCCTATGGTGAAGTTTCCGGATGGGGGTGATTGGTGGGTCGATTCGACGCCGATCGCATATGAATTGGAAGAACAGTATTCCGAACGTTCGATTTTACCGCCGGACCCCGTTCATCGCTTTCTCGCAGAACTGATCGAGGACATGGCCGACGAATGGCTTACCAAGGTGATGTTTCATTATCGTTGGTACTATGAGCCGGACCAAGCGTTTGCGGCCTGGTGGATCGCCTCGGACGGACTGTCAGCGGACAGCGTGCCGCGCGCCGAACGAGAAGCATTTGCGCACGAGTTCGGGCAGCGGCAGATCGAACGGATGGGCCTAGTCGGTTGCACGGAAGAGAACAAACCGGTGATCGAAGAAACTTACCGCCGAATTTTGGAGGCACTTGAGACACGGTGCGGGTTGGAGGGCTATTTGTTTGGCACACGTCCCGCGCTCGCGGATTTTGGATTGTTCGGTCAGTTAAAGACACTCGGTGACGACCCAACACCGCGCGCCGAGATGTCCCGAATCGCGCCGACCGTTCTGCATTGGATTCGACAAACGGATGACCTTTCGGGGAATGACGGCGAATGGTTCTCCACTAACACAGTGCTACCGGAAGCGGTGACCGAATTGTTGCAGGTCTGCGGCGAGGCTTATCTACCGTTTCTAGCAGCTAATATGCGTGCCCTAGAGGTCGGCGGAGAAGAGGTAACGCTTTCGATATTCGGTAAACCTTATGCCCAAACGCCGTTTAGATATCAGGGAAAATGCTATTCCCGACTTCGTAGTCTCTATGGTCGTTTGGAAGGTGGAGAAAAACAACGTGCTGATTCGCTCCTAGAGCCGACCGGGTGCATACAATGGCTCGATAACAAAGCGTAGTTTAAGCGGCTTCTGTAGTGCTTGTGTGCCGATTGAATGCGAATGCCGACACACCACCGAGCAACAGCCAGAACAAGAGATTTGTGATCAGCGATGCACTGACGAAAGAGGCCGCTAGTTCTGCGGGAAGCGCACCGGGTCCATCAAAATGCGGGTGCGGTGCGCCGATCAGATGCGGTAACGCGATAAGCGCGATGCCGACAGCTTTCCAGATGCCTTGTTTTACGAGGAAGATCAAAGCCAATCCGCCGGCAGTAGCGGCAACAGCGGCCATCCACCATATCTGCCGGTCATTGACCGGTGCCGACCGCATACCCGGCAACTCCGGCGGCAACCCGAAGGCGGGTGCCAACTGGAAAATCGTGTAGCCAAGCAGGCCCCAGAGGAGGCCTTTGCGCCAATCCACTTGGCCGTAGAGTGCAAATGCCGCACAGAGCAACAACGCGAACCCAATACCTATCAGGACATTTGCAAGCAGGGTAAATGCTATACGTTCAACGCCATCCGCAGGCGCCCACGTATCGTCTCCCTCATCTCCATGCGAATGAGTATTTACAGCCGGAGCGCCGTGAGAATGGCCGGAATCCGCATTTCCCGATGTCGATTCAAATGCTTCGGCCTGCCAAATAAGCGGCATGACCTTGAAAGCTTGTAAGCCTGTGAAAGCTATGCCTGCAACAACGCCACTGATAGCTGCAGCAATCATGATGCGACTGAACATATTAACGAATCAGTGGCAGGGGAAAGCGACGGCGTGCCGTGAATCATGGGCGGCGTTATGGAGGACGTTCGGCTGTGCGAGACCGGCCACAAACAATATGAACAATCCTAGCGTTATCGCGGCGATTGGCGCGATAACGCGAGATTTTTCTCTGCTGACAGAGACGGTCTGAGTGGCGTTCATTTCGCGCATTTAATTTTTCCCCTCGATATTGTCGGCATAGTGTTGCCGGATATCCGGACCTGGAACAAGACAGAAATTGATTAGCCCAAAGTTACATCAGCTATCACGCTGAGATCAAACTGATCCCGAATTTTCCAACTTCCCCCGAACCGGGGTCAACTGTTGTTCCGAATAGAGGATGATTTGAGATACAGATTTCGAATTTTCGGAAAGGGGGAGAAGGAACGAGAATTCTTCGATCCAAGCACCGCGAATATTTTGAAACGAAATAGGATCATACTATGATCCGTCGCTACATTAATGAATTTCTGGCTCTTGCACGTCTTCACCGGCTTCCAAGAAGTCAAAATCGCACCCTTCGTTGGCTTGGCGGATATGTTGCGCATACATCCAACCATAGCCCCTTTTGTAATGTGGCTCCGGTGCGACCCAATCCGCTTTTCGACTTGCCATCTCTTCATCTGAAATTTCCAGATGTAATCGCCGACCGGGAATATCCAGCTCAATCATATCGCCGTCACGGACAAGAGCGAGGGGACCCCCGATAAATGATTCGGGTGCTACATGCAGAACGCAAGTGCCGTAAGACGTGCCGCTCATGCGGGCGTCGGAAATGCGCACCATATCGCGGACACCTTCTTTGAGCAGTTTTTGAGGGATCGGAAGTTGGCCCCATTCCGGCATGCCGGGACCCCCGACCGGACCTGCGTTCTGCAGCACGATGACTGAATCCTTGGTGATATTGAGATTGATGTCGTCAATTCGCACGGCCATGTCGTTGTAATTCTTGAACACGACGGCAGGCCCCTTGTGTTGATGTAGCTGCTTTTCCGCAGCGGTGTGTTTAATGACCGCGCCGTCGGGCGATAGATTGCCCTTGAGGGTTACCAGACCGCCTTCATCGGACATCGTGTTGTCCAAAGTGCGGATTACTTCATTATTATAGACTTTCGCGCCCTCGATATTCTGACCCAAGGTCTTGCCATTGACGGTATTGGCATCGAGATTGAGCTTATCGGAAAGCCGATTGAGCAAGGCGCGGAGGCCGCCTGCATAATAGAAATCCTCCATCAACCACCTCCCCGATGGGCGAATATCGGCAATTACCGGAGTCGTCCGCGAGAGAGCATCGAACAACTCAAGGTCAATATCCACTCCTGCACGGCGCCCGATGGCCAGCAGATGGATCGCGGAATTCGTCGAGCCACCAAGCGCCATAATCGTTGTGACCGAGTTCTCCAACGCCTTGCGGTCTAAAATGTCTCGCGGTTTGAGGTCTTCCCAGACCATGTCGACGACCCTCCGCCCGGTAGCCGACGCCATTCGTATGTGGTGGGAATCGGCCGCGGGAATGGATGCCGCACCCGGTAATGTCATGCCGAGCGCTTCGGCCGCGCTGGTCATGGTCGACGCGGTACCCATGGTCATGCAGTGGCCGGGCGAACGAGCAATACCACTCTCGACCTCGTCCCACTCATCTTCTGTGATGTTGCCGGCCCGCAATTCGGCCCAGTATTTCCACGAATCGGTGCCGCTACCGAGCGGCTCCCCGTGCCAATTCCCCCGCAACATCGGTCCTGCGGGAACGAAAATCGCGGGAATATTCATACTCGCCGCAGCCATCAGCAACGCGGGCGTGGTTTTATCGCAACCGCCCATTAATACCGCGCCGTCGATTGGATGGCTGCGCAAGAGTTCCTCGGCTTCCATTGCCAGCATATTGCGGTAGAGCATCGTCGAGGGTTTCACGAACGGCTCGGATAGGCTCATCGCCGGTAGCTCCAGAGGAAACCCTCCAGCCTGCAATATGCCGCGCTTAACGTCGTCGACCCGTTGTTTGAAATGCGCGTGGCACTGATTGATATCCGACCAGGTGTTGATGATCGCAATGGCAGGCTTCCCTTCCCAATCATCGGCACCGTAACCCATCTGTTTGGCCCGAGAACGATGCCCGAACGCCCTCAAATCCTGTACGCCAAACCAGCGGAAACTGCGGAGGTCTTCAGGTTTTTTTCGGACGGACATGGGAAACTCCATTGATGCGTAGGAAAAGATTGAGTGCAACTTGTCCCTGTGGGAAAGGCGCGTCAAACCGTATGGCTGTCAAATATGTATAAATTTATAGATAAATGGGCCTAAAAAATTGGCGTCAGGTTGCCCAATTAAAAATGATTAATACAATGCGTTCAGATCGCATTATTGTTCCCTAAGCGATTGAATAAATAAGGAATACGTCCGATGGCAAAAGCGGTTTGGAAGGACATTGTCCTGGCGGAGAGCGACGATATCGTATTTGTCGAAGGAAATGTCTATTTTCCGCGCGCCGATGTGGATTGGGGTTATATCCAAATGTCGGATGAATTGCCTCTTACATATTGTCATTGGAAGGGCTTGGCCGAATATTACGATATCTTTGTCGGCGAGGAGCCCAATAAGGGAGCGGCTTGGGCCTATGTCGAACCTTATCCCGAAGCCGAGGCTATTGCTGGGCGTGTCGCCTTTTGGCATGGCGTCGAAGTCACGGGCAGCCCGGATGGCGAGGGTCAGATCGAAAAACTTCCGAGCCAACATGTAGATAAGACGGGCTGGAAAGGTCTTTGTTGGTATTTGAAATTTACCGATAAGCCTTATCTAGACACTGCCGATATCGAGGTGAATACCGGAATCATCGAAGCGGGTTTGGCTGAAATCTGGCAGGATTACAACGTGCAAAGATATGCGCAGCTCTACGGCTGGAAATTATCGCTCCGCGTTGAGCGAACTTGAACGCGAGAAACTTCATTTCCGGCTATT
>JBMYRC010000094.1:0-16309 GCA_049601975.1 Alphaproteobacteria bacterium
CGAAGGTATCACAGCGGTCATTACATCATCCTAGAGATCGTCCGGATTTTCGATCCAGGTCGCGACCAAACCGCCGTCAATCGGTAGGACGGTTCCAGTGATGTGACGGGATTCGTCGCGGCAGAAATAGAGCATCGCATCCGCAATCTGTTCGGGTTGAATGAAATCCGCGATCTGACCAAGGTCCTTCCGATAGCGCTTGGCCATCTCCTCGAAGCCGATCTGGCGTTCCTCGGCCATCTTCTGGATGCGTGCCTTGATGAAGTCAGTCAACACCGAGCCCGGTGAAATCGCGTTGCAGGTTATATTGGGATCACGCAATGTCTCCGCAGCCGTCGCCCGTGTAATACCGATAATCGCCGTCTTCGAAGTAATGTAGTCGGCGCGGCCCGAACGCGCGGCCAAGCCCATGATCGATGACATATTTACGATCCGGCCCCAGCCGTTTTTACGCATCCCCGGCAAGGCACAACGGGTCAGATCGAACGGTGCCGTTACATTCACCGCCATGGCGTGATCCCAGTTCTTGGGATCGAAATCGACGATGTCGTCGTAATAACGGATGACCGCATTATTCACGAGAATATCGAGCGAGCCGAACTGATCCTGTGTCGACTTCGCCAAATCCTCGGTCTGATCGCGCTGAGCCAAATCGGCGCCGTGGTACTTCACGGTAACACCGTATTCCGCTTCCATCCCGGCACGGACCTTCTCGATATCGTCGGGCTCACCGAGACCATTGAGCATAATATTGACGCCTTGCGCCGCGAACGCCCGCGCCGTCGCGTTGCCGATCCCGATCACCGAGCCGGTAATGAGTGCCGTTTTTCCCTTTAGCATCAATCTTTCTCCTCAACAGAATCGAAATATTCCTTGGCCGTCCGAAAGGCGTCGACCGCCGCTGGAATGCCGCAATACGCCATCACGTGCAGCAATACTTCCTGCACCTCATCCTTTGTAACGCCGCCTTCTTCGATGGCTGCGCGAATATGCGTCGTCACTTCCGGCTGACGGTTGAGCGCCGCCAACATAGCGATATTAATGAGACGGCGGGATTTGATATCAAGCCCGGGGCGCGACCAAATCTTACCCCAGACGAATTCTCCGGAGAGCTGGCGCAACGGCCCCATGAAATCATCATCTGCCCCGACTTGCGTTGTGCGATCGGCATACTCGGCTCCCAACACATCGCTGCGGATTTGACGTCCCCGCACGAAATCTTCGTTCTCGTCATAGGTAAACTTTGCCATAACAGCACCTCCCCTTTTGTGATGAAAGACGGAGGGCTTAGCCGTCTCCGCCGAAATCGAGACCGGCTTTCGCGGCCACGTATTTGAAAATCGCGCTGGAGCGTTCCTTGTCCCCCCCCTTCGCCAATGCCTCCTCGAAAATACCCCGCACCAAGGCACCAGTGAGAGCCGGCGAGCCGAGGCTCTCCGCCTCCCCGACCGCGAGGCTAATATCTTTATGACTGATCTTCATATTGGCGCCACCCGCGAATTCGCGCGACAGCACCGCATCCCGCAGCTTACCCGAAGTCTGTGAATTACGCCCGGTGCTGACGTTCAGGATGTCGAACATGATTTGCGGATCAAGACCGAACTTAATCCCCATGGTAATCGCCTCGCTGGTGGCGATCGCTTGCACGTTATTCAGATAATTGTTCGCAAGCTTCATCATCTGTCCACCACCCGCGATGTCCCCGATGTAGAAGATATTCTCACCCATCGCTTCAAACGCGGGTTTTGCATGATCTGCCGCCGCCTTCGGGCCCGAGACAATGATGGTCAGAGAGCCGTCTACTGCCTTGCTGATATGACCGCTGATGGGCGCATCAAGCATGGTGATATCCGTGCCTTCAAAATGTACGCGCACGTCCTTAGCTACCGATGGACCGGTCGTCGACATATCGACATAAGTCTTCACGGCGGAGCCAATCGCAACGTCTTTCGCCACCGCATGCGCCGATCCAATCGTGTTGAGGCAGACCATGACCACTTCCGCCTTATCCGCGACTTCGCGTGCGGACGACGCGCCCATGGCCCCGACGTCGACAAGATTATCAAGACGGTCTTGTTGGGTGTCGAACACAACGACCTCAAAATCAGCCTTCAACAGATTGTGCGCCATCGGTCCGCCCATATCGCCGACGCCGATATAGCCTAGAATCATTGTCCAAACTCCAACCAAGTCGCCGAGCGTCCTTGGTCGATCGGCAACGCGGCACCGGTGATGTCCAGCGAACTATCCTGGCAGAGAAAAACGATCAATTTTGCGACCTGCGCCGGCTGGATGAAGTTCCGACTCTGTCCGCGCCGAGCCAAGAACACTGCCGTTGCGTCATCGAAGGATAGGCCTTTCTCCTCCGCCAATTCACCGATCTTTATTTCCGTGTTTGGTGTCAAAACGGATCCTGGGCAAATCGCATTACACGTGATCCCTTCGATCTCTCGATTTTCGGCAGCGGTAGAACGTGTGAGCCCCAGCATCGCATGCTTAGAGACAACATAATCAACGCGCCCGCTTCGCGCCGCCATGCCGAGCACGGAAGAGAAATTAACAATCCGTCCCCATTTCCGCGCCCGCATGCCCGGCAGTACGTTCTGCGTCAGGATGAAAGGGGCCGTCACGTTGACCGCAAGTGCGTGGTTCCACTCCTCGCGTGGGAAATCATCGATACCATGAAAGTATCGGATAACAGCGTTGTTGATTAGAATATCGATTCCACCGAACGCGTCTTCCGCTTCTTTTGTGAGCGCATCGACCTCGTCTTCCTTGCTAAGGTCCGAGCTGCAATAAGCGACAGAAACACCGTGTTCATCGGCCAATCCTTGGCGTGTCACCTCAATGGCATCGGCGTCACCGAAACCGTTCAGCATGACGTTGCATCCCTCGGCCGCCAGAGCCGCCGCAACAGCGGCACCAATGCCCCGTGTCGATCCGGTAACGAGTGCGTTTCTCCCCCGCATATACTATTCCCCTTTTAGACTTTCGCGGACTGCCTCGCAGTGATGTCCGACCATAAAGCATCCGGCCCCCGTGCTGCGACGCGCCTGCCGAGTCGTTCCGCCCATTCCGCTTCGGCCCCGAACTCTCCGCGCCACGACCACAGCCGCCGCGTGAAGAAATGCAGGTGGTGCTCGTAGGTGAAGCCGATGGCACCGTGGGTTTCGTGACAGATATCTGTCGCCACTCCGGCGGCATCTCCCGCCAGCACCTTGGCACAAGCCACCTCGAAATCAGGCGTCCCTTGCGCCGCCGCCCGGAACGCATTCTGCGCCGCCATCACGGCCGCCGCTATTTCCGCTGCCATCATCGCGAGGTTCTGCTGGATGACCTGGAATTTGCCTATCGGTTTTCCGAACTGCGTACGATCGCCGGTATATTCCAACGTGTCCTCAAGGACCCGCTCCAACGCTCCCGCCATCTGCGCCGAGCGCACCATCGCACCGTAGAGCCACAACGTCTCCGCACTGAAGTGTGCCGGAGCTGCCGCAATTTGGGCTGTCCCGCTGAACCGCACCGCATCGCGAGGATCACGCGCGATGTTTTGATCGGCAGTCACCATAAATACCTCTTTCGGTGCGAGGTAGACAGCCAACCCGCTACCCTGTCGCGCCAATCCGACGAGATAATCCGCACGTGCGGCCCAGGGCACATTCAACGCATCGCCCGTGACCTCACCCGACGCCGATACCAAGATACCATCTACATCAGGCACCACAGACAAGATACCGTCCGACACATCCATCCCGGCCTGATCGAGTAGCCATCCAGCCAACAGCGTCTCCGCCAAAGGGATGGGTGCTGCATAACGCCCCGCAGCGTGCAGGATGACATAGGCCGCCTCCCAACCTGCGCCGACGCCGCCCTTCTCCTCCGGCAGTAACGGTTGGCTCAAGCCGTTCTCGACGACAGTCGTCCAAAGCTCCTCCGGCCATTCACCCGCGTCGGCTTTTTCCAACAGATCCTTGGTGCAGAGATCAGCGAACAGTCGCGTGACCGTCTCGCCCAAAATTTCCCGAAGTTCGCTCATCGCATGCCCAGCCCGCGCGCGATAATGCCCCGCACGATCTCGCGCGTTCCTCCGCGTAGCGAGAATGAAACGTTGGCCTGCGTGATATAAGCCATGGTGGTCTCAAAATCGCTGCCATGAGAGAGCCGTGGCGAAGAGCCAAACAGGTCATGCGCCATGCCTGGAATTTTTTGCTCGAACCCGACACCCAGCTCTTTCATTACAGCCGCTTCGATATTCGGGTTCTTGCCAGCCTCCAACATACCAGAGACAGAAAGCGACATCTCGCGGAAGGTCGCAGCGCGGGCAATCATGCGACCAATGCCGATGGCTTCCCGCTCGCTCGGGTCCTGCCGCGCTTCACCGACAACTTCTTTCACTAGTGGGAAACTGCTGAGGTAGCGTTCCGGTCCACTCCGCTCGAAGGCCAACTCAGTCGTTACCTGTTTCCAACCGTCACCTTCGTTTCCAACCCGCATGGTATCAGGAATAAAAGCATCCTCAAAAAACACCTGATTGAAATCGTGATCACCGGTCATGTTATGTATCGGCCGCACATCGATGCCGCCGGTATTCTTCATATCGACGAGGAATTGCGTGAGACCGTTATGCCGGTCTTCGTCCGAAGAAGAGGTGCGAAACAGGGCGACGAGGTAGTTCGCCATATGTGCGCCCGACGTCCAGATCTTGCTGCCGTTGATAAGGTACCCACCGTCGACCTTCGTCGCCTTGGTACGCACTGACGCCAAATCGGAGCCAGAGTTCGGCTCACTCATGCCGATCCCGAAGGCAGTCTCGCCCCGCGTAATGCCAGGAAGAATTGACTTCCGCTGCTCTTCCGTACCGAAGCGCAGGATCAACGGTCCCGACTGCCGGTCGGCGATCCAATGGAAACCGACAGGCGCGCCCGCCGCCAACAATTCCTCGAGAAGGACATAGCGCTCAAGAAAACTGCGCTCGCTTCCGCCGTATTCCTTCGGCCAAGTCATGCCGATCCAGCCACGCTTGCCGAGCTTGCGGCTAAACTCCGAATTCCACGCGGTCCAGTTACGCGCGCGCAGATCGACGGAGACCGTAGCCATCGCCTCGGCCAAAAAATCGCGTACTTCCAGGCGAAGCTCTTCCGCTTCGGGTGGTAGTTCGCCGGGTTCGAAATGCAAAGCTGTCATTGTCCTCATCTCTTATTCCCACATATCAATTCGCGGGTATGCCGCCCGCCGCCCGCCCTCCATCTAACTAGGGCGAATGTCAGACCTTGGGAGAGCAAAGGAACATCGATGTCGAAATTCCTGCGATACAAAAAGACCGGCCACATCGTCACACTGACGATGAACGCACCTGAGTCCATGAACGCTTTGTCGGGCCCTGATCAATATGGCGACTTTGAAAAGTACTGCGCCAAGATCAACCAGGACTATGATGTGCGATGTGTCATCCTGACCGGCAACGGCCGCGCCTTTAGTGCGGGTGGCAACGTCAAGGACATGCAAGATCGCAACAATAAGGGCCAACCCCCTTCAGTCGTGATTCGCGATTGGTACAAGAACGGTATCCAGCGCATCCCGATGGCGTTCTATAATCTGGAAGTCCCGACCATCGCCGCCGTCAACGGTGCCGCGACAGGAGCCGGGTGCGACCTGACTTGCATGGCGGATATCCGGATCGCCTCGACTTACGCGCGCTTCGCTGAGACTTTCGTGAAGATCGGCATTTCACCAGGCGACGGCGGTGCCTATTTCTTGCCCCGCGTCATCTCAATGTCGAACGCCGCCGAAATGGTCTTCACCGGAGAGTTGATCGACGCCGCCAAAGCTCTGGAGACCGGACTGGTCTCGCAAGTCGTGGAACCGGACGAATTAATGAACGCCGCCAAAGCCATGGCGGACCGCATCGCCGCCAACCCGCCTCACGCGCTGCGCTTGTCCAAGAAACTGCTGCGGGAGAGCTCGAACTCCACCATGAACCAGCTGCTGGAACTCTCGGCGGTCTACAACGCCATGCTGCAACACACCGACGACCACCGCGATCGGGTCGACGACCTGGTGGCCCGAATTTCGTCAAAAGCGAAGAAAAAGCCGGCAGCTAAACGCGCGCCCGCAAAAAAGAAAGCGCCGGCAAAACGTGCGGCGGCGCAGAAGTAATACTTTAATTAAGGGCAGTTCTTTAATTCAGCGATTACGGAACTGCCCCTAATTAGCCCTAAACGTTAATTTTCCGTTGCACCATCGGCCTTCTGCCAAGCGGAAAACCCACCGGCCAGATGACAAATTTTATCCGTATCGTAATCCATGTCGATCATTGTCTTTGCAGCAAATGCCGGTCGTCCGCCACTCGCGCAATAAAGAACCAATAGTTTCCCACTCATCAGTTCCGGGTTGTGCATCGGACTATCGGGGTCCGCCATGAATTCCAAAAAGCCCCGCGGTATATGTATCGAGCCCGCGATCCCGCCCGTCTCGTTCCTCTCGACTGTTTCGCGGACATCTACGAATAGGACGTCTTTCTCGTCAACGGCAGACATGCATCACGAACCGCCATTGTCTCGATCACGGCATTCGCTCCCGCCATTATTTGTTTGAAACCGTGTTTCAGCATCGGATTACTCCTTGTTCAAAGCGCAGTTCACATCACCGCGCCGATCTGCCAAGGGACAAATTCGTCGTCGCCGAAGCCCTGGGCTTCACTTTTGGTGGGACTGCCGGATGCGACTTCCAGCAGACGATCAAAGATGCGACTGCCCATTTCCTGTATCGAGATTCCTTCGTCGACGACGACACCACAATTGATGTCCATATCCTCTTCCATGCGGGTGTACATAGTGGAGTTGGTCGCGAGCTTAAGGCTCGGCGAAGGTTTACAGCCGTAGACGGAACCGCGGCCCGTGGTGAAGCAAACTATGTTGGCACCAGCCGCTACCTGGCCCGTAATCGAGCATGGGTCGTAGCCGGGCGAGTCCATGAACACAAAACCTTTCTCACGGATTTCTTCTGCGTATTTGTAGACGCCTGTCAAGTTTGTCGTACCACCTTTGGCCGCAGCACCTAAGGATTTCTCCAGGATCGTGGTGAGGCCACCCTCCTTGTTGCCGGGGCTCGGGTTGTTGTTCATCTCACCGTTGTTGCGCTCGGTATAGGCTTCCCACCAGCGGATCCGCTCAATCAGCTTCGCACCGACCTCAGGGGTTACCGCCCGGCGTGTCAGCAGGTGTTCAGCGCCGTATATCTCCGGTGTCTCGCTGAGGATACCGGTGCCGCCGTTCTGCACCAAGAGGTCGACGGCCGCCCCAAGGGACGGGTTGGCGGTAATGCCTGAATAGGCGTCGGAGCCGCCGCATTGCAGCGCCAAGGTCAACTCGCTCGCGGGGACTGCCTCCCGCGATATCTTGTTCGCTTCTGGCAGCATTTCCTTGATGAGTTCGACACCGCGCGCGACCGTCTTCCGCGTGCCGCCGGTATCCTGGATTGTCATGGTGCGGAATTTCGGTCCTCGCTTGATACCGTAGGCCTCCAGTAGGAAGTCGATCTGATTGACTTCACAGCCGAGCCCGACCATCAAAACACCACCGAAATTGGGATGCCGCGCAAAGCCCCACAACGTGCGTTGCAGGTTCTCGTACCCTTCGCCGGAATCCGCCATGCCGCATCCGGTACCGTGGACGCAGGCCACCACACCGTCGACATTTGGAAAATCCCCCAAGACGTCCCGGTTGACGGACTCAGCGATATAACGCGCAACCGTCGCCGAGCAGTTCACACTCGTCAGCACGCCGATATAATTCCGCGTCGCGACCTTGCCGTTATGCCGCCGGTAACCTTGGAATGTCGCCTGATTGCCGAGCGGCACGAAATCCGTCGCCCACGCTTCCGTCGAATGCGCGTAGTCGCGCTCGAAGGTTTGCATTTCCATGTTCTGGACGTGCAGATGTCCGCCGGGTGCGACGTCTTCCATGGCGAACCCAATGATCTGATTGTATTTACGGATGGCCTCGCCCGCACTAATCGGTGCGGTCGCGATTTTGTGCCCCGCTGGAATTTGCGCGAGTGCCGAGACGCCCTCGCCCGGTATCTCCGTGCCCGGTAGGATGTCCGTTCGCGCCACCACGACGTTGTCGGCCGCGTTCAATCGAATGGTGATCGGTTTGGCGTCGGTCATTTGATCCTCCACTGTATGTCCAATCGGAATATTCGGGCGAGAAGTCTGCAAGAGCAAGCAATCCGGCTTGGTTAATTTTGCAACGACCCTCGCCAATACCAATCTCTGAGTTATCCTCGGTACAATCAAAAGCTAATTCGCCTGAGGTCCTCATTCCCATCGAACTATTCATAGAACAATGGTCGGCCCCAACCGGGGGCGTATTGTACCCCTGGTCCATCTGGAAGGACGGCAAGCAGGTGCATTACGGCCAGCGCTTGCGCACGCCGGACGAGGCGGAACAGGAAGGGCTGCATTACTGCCAGCATGTGCTGGGAGAAACGCCGGAACGGATCACGCGGCTTTAGCCGTCAACGCATAAGGAACATCATGCATGGAATTCGGATTAAAGGGTAAGGGCGTCATCGTGACCGGCGGCAGCCGGGGCATCGGCTTCGCCATCGCGAAGGCTTTCGCCGCGGAGGGTGCCAATGTGTCGATCTGCGGGCGCACACAAGGCTCCCTCGATGATGCGAAAGAGAAACTAGCGGCTCATGGCGGCACCGTGCATGCCGCTATCTGCGATGTTGGCAATGCTGCCTCACTTGAATCCTATATTAATGCGGCTGAAGCGACCCTCGGCGGACTTGGCATCTTGGTCAACAATCCTTCCGGTTTCGGGCGAACCGACGACGAGGATGGCTGGCGCAAGTCTATCGATGTGGACCTCATGGCGACGCTGCGGGGTAGTTGGCAGGCCATACCGATGATCGAGAAATCCGGCGGCGGGGCCGTCATTCACATCTCTACCATCTCCGCCCTGACTGAGAGCATGCGCACGCCGCCCTACGGCGCCATCAAGGCTGCGGTAAACCATTATACGGTGACACAGGCGAAGTCGCTGGCACCGAAGGGAATTCGCGTAAATGCCATCTGCCCTGGCTCGATCTATTTCGAGGGCGGTGTATGGGACGACGCGAAAAAGAATAATCCGGCACTTTATGGCAGTATTCAGGCAAGCATCCCGTCAGGGCGATATGGTACACCAGAAGAGATCGCCGCCGTTGCAGTCTTTCTCGGCTCGGATGCGGGACGTTGGGTGACCGGACAGGCTATCGCGGTGGATGGGGGACAAGCCCTTTAAGGTGCGAATTCCCGCCACTCGTCTGCGTTGGGGACTAGCGACGTTGCCTCAACACATGCCAAACTGCCGCGGGGAAGATCGTCCGCATTTACCCGGTGCTAACAGCGAGTATGAAGAATAGTGGCTCTCTTCCAGTTCTGTAGAACAAGCGTCCCAGCACTCTTTGCGATAATTATCGCGGCGCAGTTCATTGCCGGCGATGCGTTTGTCGCCAAATAACGTTTCATCGCGATCGGTACCGGCGGACCCACCGGCGTCTATTTCTCTGCCCGCAACGCCATTTGTCGATTGGTTCACAAAGAAGCCGCGGAAGGCCGCAAACACGGCTTGCGGTGCTCCGTACCCAGCACCAACGGATCAACCTACAATATCGCCGAGATTCTCGCAGAAGAACTCAACTTCAGTATGGTGCAGTCGGATTGGCAATATCATGCGTATAATCGCAGCAGCAAAAGCGCAGATTGCTTCAAAAAACGACGCTCTGTCTTCTCGGTCCACAGCGAACCTTTCCATCTGATTGTCGGCAAGGATTCAGGCATTCAACGCTGGTCTGACCTCAAAGGGAAACGGGTCAATATCGAGAATCCAGGTTCCGGGCATCGCGGCACCATGAAAAAATTAATGGCCGCCCACGTTCTGAAAATATCCGATTTCGGACGAGCAAGCGAACTTGATTCGACGAGTCAATCGCAGGCGCTCTGCGACGGTAGCATCGATGCTTTCGGTTTCACGATCGGCGTCCCCAATGCCGGTGTCACCTTGGTCACGGACTGCTGAGATGCGCGCATCCAGAATCTGAACGGCAAGGTGGAACGCGGTTTGGTAATAGCCAATCCGTATTACGCCTTCTCTAAAATTCCACGCGGCACTTACCGCACCGGGAATTAAGGATGTGACGACCTTCGGTGTCGTCGCAACACTCGTCATAAGTGAAGACGTTGCCGAGATGGATGTCTACGAGCTGGTCAGAGAGATAATGAAATAAATAAAATATTTTAATAGGTTCAATCCATAATTTGCAGACTTAGATCCGCGCCGGATGATAACTAATGGCCTTTCAGCCCCACTGCATAAGGGAGCAATTAGATACTATAGCGAAAAAGGTTGGCTGAAATGATGCCGAACGGTCATCTGATATTTGCTCGGAAGGAATAAGACCCATGCGCCGCATTTTTCTCTCATCCGCGATTGCTATGATAGTACTGCTGGAAATGCCGGCAGCGGCGGAAGGTACACGGCCTTGCAAACAGGGTGAGGAAGTGCTCGGCAGGGGAAACCATAAACCCGCGGTCAACCTAGTCACGCTCTGGATCAAAAACGGAAAATTAGGCACGGAAGCGCTAGCCTGCGCGTCTCTATATCGCAGCAACGCGCTCCTCGACCTCGATAAATTCAAGGGCGCGATGAACGACCTAAACCGCACCATCGGCATGCGCAAAAATCTGGCGGCCGCCTATGCAAGCCGCACATTAATATTCGCGCGTCTAAAAAACACGCCCTCGCGGTCATCGATTACGATCGAGTGATCCGGTTCTATCCGGAAAACGCCCGGCTCTACTGCAATCGCGCGCTTTCGCATATGGGCGCCAAGGACTATCAGCGCACCCTTAAGGGCCTCGATAAATCGGAACAGCTCGATCACAATTTCGCCGGCGCGATTAACTACAATCGAGACGTCGTCTTCGCCAAATTGAAGCTCTACGATAAGGCTGTAAGTGCGTTCGATCACGCCATTCACCTGCGCTGGCAGATGGCGGTTAGCTACTTAAACAGAGGCGTGATGTTTGTACACGCCAAGATATACGACGCGGCGGTCACATCCCTCAACTATTCGATTTCACTGAAACCGTACTTCGGAGATGCGTTCACCTATCGCGGGTTAGCGCGTGAAGGACAAATTGATCACCAGCCGGCAATAACCGACTATGAAACAGCGGTCCATTACGGCACCACAGTCAACTGGACGCAAAAGCAAATTTCGCAGCTGCGAGCTTCGACATAGACCTCGTTAGGCGCCCCACACCTCTTTCAGAAAACGCAACCAATTGCCGCCCATGACTTTACGGATACGGTCTTCAGACCAACCACGCCTTTCCATTGTGATGGTGAGGTTCGAAAACTCACCAAGCGTGCGCAGACCTTCGGGCATCTGCGTGACGCCGGTGCCTGGCCGTTTCGGGACCAAGCGGCGGGCATAACCTTTGTCGTGTGAAAGATAGTCGAAAAAGGCGGCGTCCTGATCTTGCGTGAAATCATTGCCGATCCCGACACTGTCTTCGCCGACCAAATTCACCATGTACTCGATGCCCTCGACGCAATCTTCCACGGTTGTATCGGGCCCTTTCGGCAGAAATGGCGGATATGAGGCAAATCCAACAAAGCCACCACGATCAACAATCAACTTGAGAAGCTCGTCCGGTTTGTTGCGTGGGTAATCCTTCAAAGCCGTCGGACAGCAATGACTGAAGGCGACCGGCCTCTTCGAATGAAGAATAGCGTCCTCGCTGGTTTTGTTGCCGACATGGCTCAAGTCGACAACGATTCCGACACGGTTCATCTCGTCCACGACTTCACGCCCGAAATCAGAGAGGCCACTATCGCTGCTCTCCCAGCAGCCACTGCCAACCCAGTTATGCGTATTGTAGGTCAGTTGAATGACACCGACGCCCAGTTCCTTGAACAGACGCAGGTAACCAATTTGGTCTTCAATACCGGAAGTGTTTTGCCAACCGAGTATAATTCCGACTTTCCCCTCGGCCTTCGCGCGTTCGATGTCGGCGCTGGTATAGACCTGGGTGAGAATATCTGAATTCTCCTCGATCCAGCCCTTGAACCGCGAAACATTGCGCATCGTCTCTTGAAAATTATCCCAAACACAGACCGTGCAATTCGCTGCCGTAAGGCCGCCGCGATGCATGTCCTCGAACACGCTTCGGCTCCAATTGGAAATTACCAGACCGTCGATAACGATCATGTCTTTGTGCAGATCTGACATTTGGTGCTCCTTGCGTCGAAATAAAGAAAGGCCGCCCCAAGGACCGCCCTTATCAGAGATATGTTTTGTCGCCGAGGTATCTAGAGCCCGAGGTGTTACTTATTGCAACTAGACCGATCGTCGCGTTTCCGAGCGCGGGCACGGCCTTCTCCTTGGCTTTGGCCACGGCTCCGTCTTCGCGGGCACGGCGTTGATACATCTTCTCTTGCAAGGTCGCCTTCCGGCGGTCTTCGGCCTCGCGTTCCTTCGATTGCTCCCCTTCCGCCCGCTGGGCGTTGATCATCGATTGACTCCGCTCTGCCGCCGGCGCAGCGTATCGGCATTGGCGCGTTCGGCAAATTTGCCCACCATCTCGGAAATTTCACCGGCCATCACAATTTCATCGCGCGCCGGATTAAAGCCGGCCAGGATCGCTTGAGAAAGCTTCTGCAGCAACTGAACGTCACGGGGATTTAACGATTGAGGATTGTGAGAAATGCTCGTCGTCATTTCGATCAATTTATGACAGAGATCGCCAACACGCTCGAAACTGGAATCTTTCAAACGCAAACCGCATTCATTCGCGATCTCGGCTAATCTGCGGATATATTCCTCAACCTCACTATTGACCGATCCCTACTTAATTGCCTTTAAAATGAGATTGACGAGAAAGCGGATTTGTTAGGAATTGCGAACCAAGCGCTGTTCGTTGATCTCGAACATAACGGAATTGATCGCGATTTGGAGCTCGGTCATATCGACTCGTCGGCCCGCCGCTTTATCCCGCAGCGTATTGGGCACATGGAAAAGTGGTATTTCCGAAGACGCTTCGTGCCGGCCGCCACAACGCCGATCCGGCCCGATATAATCGGTGGTTACCAGAAAGGGTTTGCAATTCTTAACGAGCCCTTCAATTCAGCCCAATAACGCCTTAACCGATAGCGGTGAGGCTAATAGGTCGTCGACACTTGCGTCGACCGTTGGCTTGACGCTCTCCATATTCGCATCCCAAGTAACACTATGATCGGTATAAATAGATTCATACCGAGATTACCGTTGCGGACGTCATTAATGAATGCTCTGCTACTGCCGTCCGGCAAGTCGAGATCGATAACGATCAGGCCAGGCACGGTTTTCTCCACAATATCCGGCATCACCGCCAGTTCGCTGATATTCTTGATGCTACGGAAGCCTTCGGCGACCAAAGCCGTACGAAGCGTCCGCCGATGATCGTGCCTAGGGTCACACAAGACCATCGCCACATGTTCGAAGCTTTCTTTACTAACGGCATCAAAGTACCCCTTGCCTCGGCATACCCTGGTAGTCCCATTTAGTCATAACAACAGTCAGTTAACCACAAGTAACCAGTGAAAAGATAAATGGACTGTGATGGTTGTTACATGAGTGCACATGTAAGCCATATTTTGCGTACTCAATTTTCGTCCCCATCAGGACATCCAATCCCCTCGCTTCGGTATTGCACCCCCAAACGATAGTATTGGTCCGGTACGCGTTCCAAATACTCTTTCTCCTGATCCTTCAGTGGCCGCATGAAACGAGCTGGCGCGCCGCCCCATAACTCACCGCTTTTCACAACCGTACGGGGCACCACAACAGCGCCGCCCGCCACCAATGATCCACTTTCGATAACCGCGCCATCCATTACACTGGCCCGCATTCCGATCAAGCAACCATCTTGAAGCTCGCACGCATGAAGCAATACAGAATGTCCGACCGAGACGCATTCGCCAATACGGGTCGACTCTTTACCCGCGTTCACATGTATCACCACATGATCTTGCAAGTTCGAATGCTTCCCAATTTTGATCCAATTCGTATCGCCGCGAACCGTGCAACCGAACATAATCACAGCCTCATCGGCAATTTCAACATCACCGATTACTGTCGCCGTGGGGGCGATAAAGACATCCTCCCCGATCTTCGGCCAGATTCCTTTAAAGGGTAGAATTAGTCCGCCTTCAAACCCCGGACGCGTTTCATTTTCCATAAATTCCTAACATCCCTTCCAACAGCTAGATGCTACGATATATGAAAAATCGTCGGTCCGAAAATTCTTCCGGCGGCAAGAGCGGCCCGATCAAAGCCGCGTTCTTGTTGGACTGGTTCTGATTGTCCCCGCCGATATCCGCATGCACTAATACTACTCCAGCACCCAAGTTACGTGCCGCGCGCGGCAGCGATTCCGACATCTCGCCAAGGTAGGTGAATTCTTGTGGCGGAATGGTGTCCTCATGCGCTGCGATCAACCGATAAAATACGGAAATTCGCCGCTCCAGCATCAAACTACGGATATGATCTTAGGCCCGTCCTTTTCCCAAACCTAGTTCAATCACACAGCCTGGACGCTCCAGCAGTTCGGCTGCCGCGAATCCGAGACAGATCCACTGCGCCATTAGACGCGCAATTGCTGAATCGAGCCTCGACATGGTGTCCTCGCAGCTTGATGTTTGATCCGATGGGAATACGAGACGGACCCCCCGCTCCTCCAGCCTCTTTATGAGGTGGCGAGGTGGTTCCCCGACTTCAAGACCATCACGCCGCCATCATGGCCAGTTGACCCAAGATGTATCGACTCATTCAAGGCCCGCCGCTTCGGATAGGCCCAGCATGATGTTTAAATTCTGGACGGCCTGACCGGAGGCGCCCTTGCCTAGATTATCGAGCAATCCCATCAACACGGCTTGGCCGCACGCTTCATTTCCGAACACATGCAGTCGCAACTCGTTGGTATCATTCAGATCTTCGGGCACCAGCAAGCCGATGGTATCGGTTTGCTGCAGACCCGCGACCGTCACGAAATGGCACCCATCGTAGTGGTCGGCAAGAGCATCCTGAATAGCCGCCGGGCTCGGTTGCCCCGGAATAGCCCGTAGTTGTAACGGAACCTGCACGATCATCCCTTTATAATACCGCCCAACGCTGGGCACGAAGAGAGGACGATGCGAGAGACCGGACCATTTCACGATCTCCGGCACATGCTTGTGTTCAAGTTTCATGCCGTAGACACGAAACGGTACTTCAGTATAGGTCTCCTCATTCGGATTTTCGAACTCGGCGATCATCGATTTCCCGCCGCCGGAATATCCCGAAATAGCGTTAATCGTCACCGGAAAATCCGTCGGTAAGATGCCCCGTTCGACCAGCGGGTGCATCAACCCAATGGCCGCGATAGCGTAACATCCTGGATTACTGACACGAGTCGCCTCTGCGATCTTTTTCCTTTGTTCGCCGTCATATTCCGGCATCCCGTAAATCCATCCATCGGCAACCCGGTGCGCGGTGCTGGCGTCGATGACCTTCACCTTAGGGTTTTCGATCATGGCGACGGAATCCCGGGCTGCGTCGTCCGGCAAACACAAGATGACCAAGTCGGCCTCGTTCAGCATCTCGCGGCGCATATCCACATTCCGGCGGTCTTTTTGCGCCAGGCTCATGAGTTGGACATCGCTCCGCCCTTCGAGACGCGTGCGTATTTGCAGTCCCGTCGTGCCATGCTCGCCGTCGATAAATACTTGTGCCGTCATCTTCTCTCTCCCACAAAAAAATCGGGCGCCCCCGGTTGGGGACGCCCGATCCGTAGATCGTAAGCAATCCCTTAAGTTTGGCGCTTTGAGAACTGAAAATTTCAAATAATAAAATATTTTCAATTATTTAAAGTGCAATATATATGTTGCGCCTCCTTTGCGCCTTGCATTTTCAGTCACATCATCCGACTTAAAACTGTTAAACGGACTATCTCAAATCCTTACATCCATAAACTTTGTGACGAACCATATTTTACAAATAATAACCGCTCATTTTTGATCGCACTCACCCATCCAACCAAGTTATTCTTGTCGATATCGACAGTATATAAATCTACATTTTGTAATATTATTGCATTTTTGCATCATTGTTAATTTTTTATTATATTTACAATAATACCAATGTATTATTGTAAGTAATTATGCCACACGGATAAAGAAAAAGGTAAGCTGCAGTTATTTGTGGAAGGATTTGTGGTTCGATTATAGTTTTCCCCTGA
>JBMYRC010000095.1:0-16294 GCA_049601975.1 Alphaproteobacteria bacterium
TGGTGTTCATGGCGCGGTATCGTTGCTGTCCAACCGACTCTTGGAAGAGCCTCAAATATTGAACAGGTCATCGCGACCTCCGTCGGCCTCCTGACTAAACGTCTCGGCGGTCCGGATGCATCATATGTTGGAAATTCAATTGAAGATGCACTCGCCGATTTACAGATTAGTCGGGCGCAGCTCAACGACATCGTCCATCATCTACGCTCGGCGTTAGAAGTTATGGAGATGCCGGCGGATTTGATGGAAGAAGTGCTCACAGCGCTTTAATCGGCGGAGCGTTTTCTTTTTTTTCGTTTAGCCGCCAAGGCCGCCACAATTGCCTTTTAGACCCGTTCGGCGAGGATATCCGGATCATCCAGGACATCGTCGGAAATTTCCGAATACGGCAGCCCTACCGGTCCTTTGTTGTTCTTATGCCGATAGGTCAATGGTTTCATTCCGCGCGCTTCGAAATCCCCACGGTTGCGATCATCGGTCCGAAAGTACAGAACATCCGATGCCACCAACCCAAACATTACGTCATATCAACAAAGACCTGATCCACCGAACATCCGGCGAATGTCCACCCCCTCGAATTCACGAAACTGGTCTTCCAAATAACGGCCGGACTCTGAATTGCTCGCCAACGAATTACTCTCTATTCGAAATTCAATTCGGCCAATATTTCGATTCGGTCGCCATCCAATGCGGGTATGCGGGCCCGGATGTCATTTGGCTTCAACGGCATGCTACCGGGCACATTCACAAATGGTAGGTCAGGTACGCCATCCAAGGGCTGCCACGCCACACCGCCGACCGCGGCGACATGCCCGTCCCGCGCCGCATCCTGGTAATCGTTCACGATCGCATAGGGTACGTCGGCCACCGCGAAAGCCTCCGCAAGATCGCTCAGATCGCGTGCCGCGACAGCACGCTCAATCGGTGGTAACAATTCTTGGACATGCGCGCGCCTTCCCTCGATACTGTTGAATCGTTCGTCGTCAGCCATATCAGACAACCCCAATACAGCGCAGAGCGACCGGAAGAATTTTTCGCGTACCACGGAAATATTGATGTACCCGTCCGCCGCCGTATAAGTGCCGGTCGGCGGCAAGGGGCTGCCGCGCGGTGGCGTCGGATCGATTTCTCGCGCGATCAGGCCCTGCTGCTGAAAAAGCAACATTGCCTGCATCAGGCTGACATCCAAGCGTCGACCGCCGCCATGCACCGCGCGTCCGTAAAGGGCGGTTACCAAAGTCTGATAAGCAATCAAACCGGTCGTATAATCCGGAACGGGGAATTCAATCCGCTTGGGTGCTCCGTCGTTGTCCGGATTGCTCATCATTAATCCCGAAAAAGCCTGCAAGATGGCATCGGTCGCGGGGCGATCCGCATAAGGCCCACTCTGCCCAAAACCGGTAATCGACATGTAGATAAGATTTTCATTCTCGGCGCGCAGCACCTCGTATCCGAGGCCGAGCCGTTCCGCGACACCGGCCCGATTGCTCTCCATGAACACATCGGCCCCTCGCGTAAGCGCTCGCACGATTTCCATACCTTCAGACGACTTCAAATCGGCAACGATTGCGCGCTTACCTCGGTTGCTCGCCACATAAGCGGCACTTCGATCCGGCCCCGCCGGTACGCCCAACCGCCGTGACCAATCGCCCTCCGGAGGCTCTACTTTCACAACGTCGGCGCCGTTTTGGGCCATCAACATCGCGCAATAGGGCCCCGCTAAACCTTGGGTTAAATCGATCACACGCAATCCGTCGAAGGCTGGCTTAAAGTCAGGACCAATCATGAATCAGAATCTCACTCACTGTTTTGCCGTCTTGGTTTTGCGCCCGAAAATGGGTTCCCCCACGTACTTCAAGATCAAGGCGATCATCCCAGAAGATGGGCCGCCGAAACCGCGCCTCAACGTCGAACGTATCCGCGAGACCGCCCCGAACCATCTCCTGAAACAAAATGGTGAACCCCATCAATCCTTGAGCGATCGGTGCCCGCATCCCGATTGCGGCTGCAGCCCCCGCGTCATGATGCGCCGGCAAATGCGGAAACTCGAAACTATAACCACTTACCATAGCGGGCGTGATTTGCGTCGATCGAAGCGCATCGAAGCTCTCAGGTTCCGGTTTTGACATTCGGGTCTTCGCGGCGATCGTTGACGGATCAGCATCCAAAATCAAACTCTGATGATCAATCGTGACAGGTATGGTTCCATCGGCACGCTGAAACGCAAAACCAATATGGATATATCGCCCACGCCGATCCGGTCGAACATTATCGACGCGTGCCGACACTTGCAGATTTTCTCCTAGTGAAACGGGCGCGCTTTGACGTACCCGAACACCGATATGCAAGCGCTTGGCTCCGAGAGCATAACGAGGCCGAGCCCCGTGCAGACAATCATTCGCAAGAATGGAAACATCGACTGAGTTTCCAAACAATGTGCCGTCCACGTCCGCTGCCCGATGAAACATTCCCTGGCGCGCGCGGTCGACGGTGGTCTCCCAAATCGGCAGACAATAGCCAATAGTCTCATGTGCCGGAACAGACACGTCAGATCGCCTTGAAGAAGTCCTGGCCTTTGTCGTCGGTGACGATAAATGCTGGGAAGTTTTCCACTTCAATCCGCCAGATCGCCTCCATGCCCAGATCTTCAAAGGCAATGCATTCGACCTTCTTGATGCAATCGAGGGCGAGACGCGCTGCCGGGCCACCGATGGATCCGAGATAAAATCCACCATTCTTCTGACAAGCCTGCCGCACAATATCCGAGCGATTTCCCTTGGCGAGCATGATCATCGAACCGCCCGCTTCCTGGAACTGATCCACGTACGAATCCATCCGCCCAGCGGTGGTCGGACCGAATGATCCGGACGCATATCCCTCCGGAGTCTTGGCCGGCCCGGCATAGTAAATCGGGTGATCCTTGAAGAATTGCGGCAGTGGCTCGCCTTCCTCCAAACCTTCGCGAAGACGCGCATGAGCGGAATCACGAGCCACGATGATTGGCCCTGTTAGTTCTAACCGCGTTTTCACCGGATATTGGGTGAGAGTTCCCAAGATTTCCGACATCGAGCGATTGAGGTCTATCTTGACCACCTCGTCGCCTAATTCTCCTTCGACGATCTCCGGCAGGTATTGCGCCGGATTGTGCTCCAGTTGCTCCAAGAACACACCATCCTTGCTAATTTTCCCAATGATCTGGCGATCCGCCGAACAGGACACGCCGAGGCCAATAGGCAAGCTCGCACCGTGGCGCGGCAAGCGAATGACCCGAACGTCGTGACAGAAATATTTGCCGCCGAATTGCGCACCGATTCCCATATCACGGGTTAGCTGGAGGACTTCCTGTTCCATCTCGGTATCTCGGAACGCCTGTCCTAAATCGCCGCCCGTCGTCGGTAATCCGTCCAGATAGCGGGCTGAAGCAAGCTTCACCGTCTTCATATTGTACTCGGCGGAAGTGCCGCCAATGACGATCGCCAAGTGATAAGGCGGGCAGGCAGCCGTGCCGAGTGTCCGGATTTTCTCATCCAAGAACGCAAGCATGGCCTTCTTGTTCAGACGAGCGGGGGTCTCTTGATACAGGAAGCTCTTGTTTGCCGAGCCGCCGCCCTTGGCCAGAAAGAGGAATTTGTAAGCATCGCCGTCTTCCGCAAAAATCTCGATCTGAGCCGGAAGATTGGTCTTGGTGTTCGTCTCTTCGTACATGGAGATCGGTGAGACCTGGCTGTATCGCAGATTGGTCTCCGTATAGGTACGGCGCACACCGAACGCGAGGGCCGCTTCGTCGCCACCGCCAGTCCAAACACTCTGTCCCTTCTTGCCCATGATAATGGCCGTGCCGGTATCCTGACACATCGGCAAAATTCCGCCGGCTGAGATATTGGCGTTTTTGAGCATGTCGTATGCGACATATTTGTCGTTATCGGAGGCTTCCGGATCGTCCAGAATGGTGCGGAGTTGAGCGAGGTGTCCCGGCCGCAAATAGTGATTAATTTCACGGAAGGCTTCGGCCGAAAGCAGGCTCAATGCTTCGGGGTCCACTTTTAGGACGTCCGTACCGTCAAAATTGACCGTCTCGACGAACGCGTCGGAGAGCTTCCGATAGGGCGTCTCATCTATGCCCAAAGGTAAAAGTTGATGGAATTCGAAAGGTTGCTCACTCATCGAACCGGCTCCCGGAAAGAATTGATTTCTGCGGCGGCAGTTTGCCCTGGCGCGCGGTGAGAGACCAGTCAGATAAAGATCGAAGCGATAGAGTTCAGCCTTGCTTCACCGGCTGGCACCACAATTTAAAGTATATTTCGCCCATGCGGTCGTTGAAGCTTTCTTCAATAACGAAAATTTTCTGGTTTTCGCCGCAAAGCGTACGCAAAAAAGCCTGTGCTTCCTTCTTACGTTCGTTCTCGTTTATGGCGAGAGGAAGGAACTCGACGTTGCTCGGCCACCGCACGAGGACTTCGTAACTATCGCCCGGCCATTTCACCTTATCGGCGCGGCGATTGACGTTCGCGACCAGAACGCCATTTTGGTGACCGGCGCGTTGCACGCGGTATTCAAGCCAGTCAGCGAACCTATCATTATTGAATAGGTAGCACCCACCGAGAGCCACAGAAAGAATAGCCGCGGCAAGCAAACGTGAAATTGTAATTCTATACCGGTTCATCGCGATCAACCGCTTGTGTAGACACATAAAAAGCGGCGCGAACGAGCGAAAGTCAAGAAAAAGGCGGGATCTCCGACCTGTATCGAGAGACGGAATGCCACCAACTGGCAAATAGCGCACGGTTTCTCACGGCTGACTCACATTTCTTTGATGAGTCTTGTGTTCTTAAAAGTGGTGATCACGAGGTGTAATGCCCATGTACCTGTCAAACATTAACAAGACCGAAATACAGGATACTGGTACAATGACATTCGATGAAACAAGAACGACGCAAAGGTGGCAGCCCACCACGCGCTGGCTGTTCTTGGTTCCGGTGATACTCGCCGCCGGAACGCTCTCGGCAATCTTAACAGTCGCGAACCCGCCGCAAGGCTTTGCCGCAATTCGTGCGGGTATCAGCGTGCCGCATTTCATCGCGGAGACACCTGTGTTTGATCCGCCTGAATTTGACGCCTATCACGTCGAAGAAGCGCATGAGATGGCTCCGGCGCAAGGCGAGATCGAGTAATTAAGAGGCCTTTTTAAATCCGCCCGCCGCCGACTCGGATATTGGCACCGGCCGTATACGAAGCCTTGTCACTGAGTAGCCAGACGATGGCCTCTGCGATTTCTTGGGGCTGCGCCGCGCGACCGATGGGAATGCCCGGGCCTTGGGTCGCCAACTTATCGGGCGACGGCATATCGGTCTCCGTCAGGCCCGGGGCCACGGTATTGACCCGAATACCCTCACCCGCGACTTCCTGGCTTAATCCGATCGTCAGGCTGTTCACCGCCCCCTTGGACGCAGCGTAGAGCACGCCGTCATTGGGGTTCCCCAACCGCGCCGAGCCAGAGGACACATTGACAATAGCTCCACCGGCCCCGCCATGTTTCGTCGACATCCGTTTGACCGCTTCGCGCGCGCACAGGAAACATCCCTGTACATTGACGGCGAGTACGCGGGAAATATCGTCCGCGCCAAGCACATCGAGACGCCCCCTTGGCCCATGAATGCCCGCGTTGTTGACCAGCCCCGTGACAGTACCAAGGGCCTGATCGACGGTCTCGAACATGCGCAGAATATCCGCTTCAATACCGGTATCCCCTTGCACCGCGATCGCGGTAACGCCAGCCAATTCGATTTCCGTGCGAACGCGCTCGGCAGCTTCGGCGTCACTGCGATAGTTGATCGCGACCGCATGCCCATCGGCGGCACAAAGACGTGCGGTCGCTGCGCCTATTCCACGGCTAGCACCGGTGATAAGTGTCACCCGTTTCATAAACTTCTCCCTGTGGGGGTCTATTTCTTGCGAAAAGCGTCGAGCGTCACGACATTCGCGCCGTCTTCCTCTGCGGCTTCCGGCGGCATTTCGACGGCTTCCTCCACCATTGACGAGTTGTCCGGTTCGCTCTCATCCAAAGTGTTCGGCGAGGTTAGATCGCTCTCCCCATCGAACTTCAATTGCAGTCCGAAATTCACGGACGGATCGGCAAATGCCTTGATCGCTAAATAAGGAACAATCAGACGTTCCTGAATATCGTTGAAGCTGAGGGTCACCATAAATCGATCATCTTCCAGGATTAGATCCCAAAACTGATGCTGCAACACGATGGTCATTTCCTCGGGAAATTTTTCGTGCAGGTGATCCGGGATGTCGACTTCCGGATGCTCGGTGGCAAATGTGATATAGAGATGGTGGGTGCCCGGCAGCCCATATTCAGCAACCTGCCCCAATGCATCGATAACGACGCTTCGTAGCGCGCGTTCGACCATTAGCTCGTAGCTCAGAATGTCGTTGCTCATAGCCTCGTTATCGCTCCCCTTTCGCGACCGTCCCAGGGCCGCGCGAGTAAGTGGGGGGCTTCTGTTGCCCGGTGCCCCCCGGACCGCGCTTGCTTATTTAACTAAAAGTTAATTAAGCAGCGAGGCGGGCTTCGCCCGCAAAGTTATCATTGGCAAATATTACCATGGCCCGATAACGGCGGTGCCATACCGAGAACAAGTCAAACCTTTACCACGTACGTCGATCCTGATTCGCCCCCATTTGAGCAGCCGCCGCAGCGTGCCGCTCGAAACTGGTGGAGGCGCCGGGTACTGCCCCCGGGTCCGTTCCGCTTATTTCGTAAGACCATTTAGCGCTATAGTTGGTTACCCAACACGTTGAATATAGGGAGACCATAGGGGGGGGCACAAGGGGGAGCTTCACGGTTCGTGAAATTGTCGAATTATTCGGTTTTCATGCAGAGTCCTATTTCACACTCACAGATTGCTGCTGTATTCTGCTTCCCATGCAGCAATATCTCGATCTCCTCCACCGCGTGCGCCAAGACGGCGTTTGGAAAGATGACCGCACGGGGACTGGAACCTATAGCGTCTTCGGCCATCAGATGCGGTTCGACCTAGCGGACGGATTCCCCATGGTGACAACCAAGAAACTGCACCTGAAATCCATCGTCCACGAACTTCTGTGGTTCCTGAAAGGCGATACCAATATCGCTTATCTAAAGGAAAACGGTGTTTCCATTTGGAATGAGTGGGCGGACGAGAACGGCGAGTTGGGCCCGGTCTACGGCGCGCAATGGCGCGCTTGGCCGGCACCAGGAGGCGAGACGATCGATCAGGTCGCGAACGTCTTTCATCAAATCCGGACCAATCCAGATTCGCGCCGCCTCATCGTCTCGGCCTGGAACCCGGCGGAAGTCGACAACATGGCCTTGCCGCCCTGCCATTGTCTGTTCCAATTTTATGTGCTCGAAGGCAAACTTTCCTGCCAACTTTACCAGCGCAGCGCGGATATCTTTATCGGCGTGCCCTTCAATATCGCCTCCTATGCATTGTTGACCATGATGATGGCGCAGGCGACCGGCCTTGAGGTCGGTGAGTTCGTGCACACTCTCGGTGACGCACATATCTATTCGAACCATACGGAACAGGCGGACGAACAACGGTCCCGTACGCCCTATGCCTTGCCGACCATGGCGATCAATCCGGACGTAACGGATATATTCGGGTTCCGCTTTGAGGATTTCACGCTGGAGGGATACCGTTTTCATCCCCACATTCCGGCGGCGGTGGCGGTTTAACAGCGAGCGAACGTCGTCTTTCGACAAGCTCAGGATGACGCGTAGATAAGATTGAAATATACAATTACCGCCATCCTAGGCTCGCCGAAGGACGGCGGCCTTATACGGTGCCCCAAATGATCCTAACCCTCGTCGTCGCCATGTCGAAGAACCGCGTGATCGGGCGCGACGGCGATCTGCCGTGGCGATTGCCGAACGATCTGAAGCATTTCAAACAGGTCACTATGGGCAAACCCATCATCATGGGCCGTAAAACGTGGGAGTCCCTATACTTCAAACCTCTGCCCGGCCGCCGCAATATCGTAGTCACTCGCAACGCTAGCTACTTGGCCGAAGGGGCGGAGATGTCCGATTCGCTGGAAAGTGCCCTCACTCTCGCTGCAGGAGAAGACGAGACTATGATCATCGGCGGCGCGGAGCTTTTCGCCGCGGCAATCGACACGTCGGAGCGACTCCATCTAACCGAGGTTCACGCGGAAATCGATGGCGACACTTACTTTCCCGATTTCGACCGCTCGCTCTGGCGGGAAATTTCCCGCGAGGCGCACGATGCGGAAGGCGACGCGCCCGCTTATAGTTTTCTACTTTTAGAAAGACGATAGCGCTGCAGTCGGAATAGTTCCGGGTATGCGAACGCTTGTCGCAGTTGCTGCTGCGCTGGTAGTTTGCCTACACGATCAACATTGTGAGAATGTCCGATACCCAAACTCTCAGACAGTTTCGATCCGCAATCCGTCGAATGGCGGCGCATTTCCGACCAGCGCGAGCCGGACTTTAAGATCGATTTCGAATACAGCCTCCTCGGCTACGACCTGCCGAGTGGACGGCTCGACATGTTGTTGCGCTTTGAGGGCAATGGCGGACATTGCCGTCGGCACCGACACATCGCCTCGACCGTCACCTTAATTCTGGAAGGGGAGCAACACGTGACCGAGACGCGCCCCGGTGGCACCACCCAGACGCTTGTCCGCACGAAGGGCGACTATGCGCTGGCCAGCACCGATGCCCTACCGCATCTGGAGCGCGGCGGGCCGGATGGTTGCACATTGCTGTTGTCGTTGCAGACGCCGGACGGGAGATTGTTCGAGTATTTCGACCAAAACATGGAAAGTGCACGCATTTTGACAATCGAGCAATTTGTCGAAAGCTGGAACGAAGAATCGGTCCCGGGTGCCATCGAAGCGGCGTAGACGAGTAAATTTTAGAATAGAGAGAGGCGACAGTCATGGCTGACTACATTCCACCCGCATTGGATTGGGTGCGCGAACAGGTCGAGTTGTACGAAGGTAGCGGCGGCACCGTGGGGACGACTCTTCGCGATACCGGCATGCCCTGCATCATCGTCACACATATGGGCAACAAGACCGGCGGTATCCGTAAAATCCCGCTGATGCGGGTCCGGATCGACGACAGCTATGTCTTGATCGGCTCCTATGGTGGCCGCCCGAAAGACCCGGTCTGGGTGCATAACCTGCGGGCCAATCCGGATGTTGAAATTCGCGACAAAACAGAAACCTTCACTATGCGCATCCGCGAAATCTCGGACGATGCGGAACGCAAACGTATCTGGGACATCAGCGCGGAAGTTTTCCCGCCTTATAATGACTACCAAGCCAAAGCGCCGCGTCAAATTCCAGTTTTCCTCGCAGAGCCCGTCTGACCTCACGCGACGCCGCCGGCATAATGACTTACACAACGTAAGAAACGTCGAATGAACGAACAAAATCAGGAAGCGGGCGCACCCGAGGGTGGTATCGGCTTCTTCGAGAAATGGCTATCTGTCTGGGTCGCCCTTTGCATCATGACTGGAATCGCACTGGGCAGCCTTCTACCCGGTCTTTTCGTGTTTCTTGCCGGTCTCGAATTCGCGTCGGTGAATCTCGTCGTCGCCGTCCTCATCTGGGGCATGGTCTACCCGATGATGGTGAATGTCGATTTTGCCAGCCTGCGCCATATCGGCGACCGGCCAAAGGGCCTATTGATCACCATTATCGTAAATTGGTTGATTAAACCGTTCACCATGGTGGCGCTCGGCATTCTGTTCTTTGAAATGCTGTTCGTCGATTTGATCGCACCCGAAGACGCGCAGCAATATATCGCCGGACTCATCCTGCTGGGCGCGGCCCCGTGCACGGCTATGGTGTTCGTGTGGTCGCAACTCACGCGTGGAGACCCGACCTACACACTGGTTCAGGTGTCGCTGAACGATGTGATCATGGTCTTCGCCTTCGCTCCAATTGTGGCGCTCTTGTTAGGGGTCACCGATATTGAGGTGCCATGGGAAACATTGATTCTATCGGTGGGTCTCTATGTCGTCATCCCGCTGGTCGCGGGCGCCCTCACCCGGAAATGGCTAATCGGACATGCCGCGCAAGGCGAGGACAGCGAAGCCGCGGTCACCCGCTTCACCAGCAGCATCAAGCCATTCTCGGTCCTAGCGCTGCTCGCGACCGTCGTGCTGCTTTTCGGATTTCAGGGCCATATCATCCTCGACCGACCCGTTCTGATCGCGCTAATCGCCGCACCTCTGTTGGTCCAGTCTTATGGTATTTTTGTGATTGCCTATGGCGCCGCGTATCTATGGCGCGTCCCGTTCAACGTGGCGGCCCCATGCGCTTTAATCGGCACGTCGAACTTTTTTGAGTTGGCCGTCGCCGTGGCGATCAGCCTGTTCGGATTAAACTCAGGCGCGGCACTGACCACAGTGGTCGGCGTCCTGGTCGAAGTGCCGGTGATGCTGTCGCTCGTCGCTTTCGCCAATCGAACGAGAAGCTATTTCCCGACGGCTTGAGAGCGCTCGCCCGCATCGAAAACGTAGACGTCCATCGACGCCTGCGCCTCGGCGCGAAGTTCATGCCATTTCGCCGGACCACCGTAATATGCCAGACTTCCCGGCTCCGCCTTTCCTTCGCCGTTGTAATAGGAGACGCAATCGCGCAACGGGCGGGTTCTGGTATCCACATCCCGGCAATGGGCAGCGTATTCAATCTCGGGCTCCGGCTTGATGTCGATACGTTCAGCGCCGCGCTCCCGTAGAGTCTCAAGCATCCAGAGAACGTAATCCGTGTGGGATTCGATGCCGCGCGTGAAATTGAACTGTCCACCGCCGCCTTGCGGGCCCGACATGACGAATAAATTAGGAAACCCGTGGCTGTGAATGCCAAGGAATGTCTTGGTCCCCTCCTCCTGCCACTTCTGGCGCAAGGTTCGTCCATCCTGCCCGACGATCATCTCGAAGGTCGCCGTCGCCATCCATTGAAAGCCCGTCGCGTAAATCAGCACGTCGACCGGGTATTCCACGCCGTCATGAACGACGCCTTTAGTGTTGATTTCCGCCACCCCAAGCGGCGCCGTATCCACCAACGTGACGTGGGGCAGATTGAAGGTCGACAGGAACTCATCATGGAAGGCGGGCCGCTTGCAGCCATATGTGTAATATGGTTTCAGGGCTGCGGCCGTCTTCGGGTCCTCCACCGTCGCGTCCACGCGCGCGCGGATTTGCTCCATGATACGGAAGTTGGAGTCGAGCTGTTTTTCCATCAACTCTTCTGGCGTCAATTCGCGCGCATGCTTCTTGCGGACCTTGAAATCGGTCACTTTGCCGGACAGAAAATCATCGTTACCTTTGAGCGCCGTGCGTCCTGATGAAATCGTTGCCAGTCTTTCACGCCGCGCGCGCGACCAACCGGGCTCTTTCTTCCAAGCTTCGATCTCTTCTTGGGTCGTCTCTCGTTGATCGCGCACGTCGATAGATGACGGTGTACGCTGGAACACGTGAAGTTCCTTTACGATCTTGGCCAGTTCCGGGACCGCCTGCACCGCCGTGGCGCCGGTGCCGATGATACCGACACGCTTGCCCTTCAAGTCGACATTATAGTCCCAACGAGAGGTATGGAAGGCGTCGCCCTCAAAGGTCTCCATGCCGTCGATACGCGCCAGTCGCGGAGTCGTGAGAATGCCGTTGGCGAGCACCACATAGCGCGCCCGCATCTTGTCGCCGCGATCCGTCGTCACCGTCCAGCGCCCGGTATCGTCATCCCACGTTGTCTCCCCGACCGTGGTGTGGAAAAGGCAGCGATCATAGAAGCCGTATTTTTCAGCGATCTTCTGACAGTATTCCAGAATTTCGAAACCCGACGCAAACTTCATCGTCGGAAAATACTCCATCTCCTCCAACAGCGGCAGATAGCTGTAGGACTCGACGTCACAGGCGATGCCTGGATAACGGTTCCAATACCAAGTTCCACCAACATCGCCGCCGCGCTCGCAGAACCGCACATCCTGGAAGCCCGCTTTCTGCAATTTGTACCAGAGCAATAGACCGGCGAATCCGCCGCCCACGACCAGGATTTCACAGTCGTCCGTCAATGCCTCCCGTTCGATGGGTGGATCGGAGTAGACGTCTTCAAGATATTTAGAGAACTCGCCTTCCATCGACATATAGTCAGCCGCGCCCTCGCGCTTCTCTTTAAACGCGCGGTATTTCGCTTGTTCCTCGGCATCGAACACAGCGCCCACCGGCGCCGGCGGCAACGTCTTCATGGCCTCGTCGTCGATGACCGAGTAACCCTTCCCCGCGATCTTATCCGTCGCTTTGGCGGCGCGCGTGTTGAAAAGTTTCAGGCCAGTCTCAGGGTCGATACGAATCGGCGGGTTCATACGGTGTGTACTCTATAAAGTTAGATTGCAGGTTTTAGAAATAAGGGAAAGTGCGATCGGGTCCAGAGAATAAAAATACAGAATGATCCGAAAACTTAACGCCCCGGCATCTCACCCGCGCGCACGAAGGCGGAAATTGACCCGCCGTCCACCTGAATGGTCGACCCGGTGATAAAGTCCGCATCCGACGATGCAAGGAAGACCGCCGCCTTGGCGACATCGTCGGGTTGGCCCCAGCGACCCACCAGATTCTCGTTGTTCCAGGCACTTCCGACTTCGGGGTCATCGGCCAAAGCTTGGTTCATCGGCGTCTCGATCATGCCGGGCGCGAGGGCGTTGACCCGGATGTTCTTGTCCGACAGGTCCGCCGCGAGCGCCTTGGTGAAGGTCAGGAAGCCGCCCTTGGCAGCGCAATATCCAATGCGATTTGGTCGGCCCTGGACGCTGGCAATCGAGCAGGTATTTACGATGTGCCCGCCACCCGCCGCGATCATCAGCGGCACCAACGCCTTGCAGACGAGAAAGTGCCCGGTGAGGTTCACATCGAGCATGCGCCGCCAATCCTCTTCCGAATGCTCGAGGAACGGCTTCACGATCCGGCTGCCCGCATTATTGGCGAGCACATCAAGGGTGTCGAAACGCTCGGAAACCACGTCCGCCATCGCGGACACATCGGAGGACGCACCGATATCGGCGGTCAACGCAAAGGCGTCACCGCCGGATCCATTGATTAAGGATGCGGTTTCCGCCGCGCCGTCGGCGTTAAAGTCCACCACCGCGACCGAAGCCCCTTCCGCTGCGAATGCGCGCGCAATTGCCCGTCCGATCCCCATAGCGCCGCCGGTGACGACAGCCTTCTTCCCTTCAAGGCGCATACATCATTCTCCCCATATTGCGTGTTATGTAACGTTGGCACCACCGTCCACATTCAACGACACGCCGGTGACGAATTTCGATTCTTCGCACGCCAGGAACAGTGCAGCGTAGGCGACATCCCAACCGGTGCCCATCTTCCCGCCGAGCGGCACCTTGGCGTCACGTTCGGCGGCAATTTCCTCGCGCGGCTTATTCCATTCTCGCGCCCGTGTATCGACCGCCATCGGCGTGTCCATCAATCCCGGCAGGATGACGTTGGCGCGGATATTGTACTTCGCGTTGCGCGCCGCGGTCTGTTCGGTCAGCGCGATCACCGCGGACTTGGTCGTCTTGTAGCCGACCCAGGGGTAATTGCTCCACGCCGCCATCGAGGAAATATTAACGATAGCGCCGGAACCCTGCTCCCGCATGATCGGCAGCGCATGTTTTAGCGCGTAGACCATGCCGCGCAGATTAACGTTTATCAGCAGATCGAAGGCTTCGGTCGTGATGTCCTCGATCGGCGCATCGCCCCCCGCGACGCTGATGCCCACATTATTGTGCAGCACGTCGACCGAACCCCAAGCGTCCTTACATTCCTTAATCGCCGCCTCGACCTGTTCCTCCGACGTCACATCGGCGACCGCCGCCCGCGCGATGTTTCCTTCCTCCGTGATCAGGTCGACGGTCGCCTGCGCTGTCGGCATATCCCGGTCGACCACCAGCACTTTCGCCCCTTCGCGCGCGAACAACATCGCCGTTGCTCGCCCATTCCCAATCGCCGTTGTGGACCCACCGCTTTGTCCACCACCAATCACTATCGCCGTCTTATTCTCGAGCCGCATGCTTCCTCCGGGATTTTGTTGTCTCGCGTGCTATCTCATATAGAACGATACAACGGCTTTGGAGGCGCACGACATGACCGAACTCACGGTTCTGATGGATGGCATCTATTTCGGCGAGGGTCCGCGCTGGCGGGACGGGTATCTGTGGCTCTCGGATTTCTACGCACATGAGGTGCTGAAGGTCGACCCGCAGGGCAACCGCTCTCATGTCGCGACCGTGCCGGAACAGCCCTCCGGGCTCGGTTGGTTGCCGGACGGCTCGATGCTCATCGTCTCCATGAAGAATCGCAAACTTATGCGGTTGGCCGAAGGCGATCTATCGGAATACGCCGACTTATCATCCATCGCCAATTGGCACTGCAACGACATGGTGGTGAGCGCCGACGGTTATGCCTATGTCGGCAATTTCGGCTACGACCATTACAACGAGCCCGACGAAGTGCCCGCCAATCTGGTGCGGGTTGACCCGGACCGCTCGATCCACCTGGCTGACGGCGGATTGCGCTTTCCGAATGGCAGCGTGATCACGCCGGACGGCAAGACCCTTGTGGTCGGGGAGACGCGGGGCAATTGTCTGACCGCGTGGGATATCGGCGCCGGGGGCGCTTTGTCGAACCGGCGAATATGGGCCGATCTCGGTGAGAATTTCCCAGATGGGATATGTCTCGACGCCGACGGTGGTATTTGGGTCGCCGATCCGCGCAAGAACGAAACCATCCGCGTGATGGAAGGTGGTGCTGTCACCCATCGCATCTCCACCGGCGATCTCGGCTCCTTCGCCTGCATGCTCGGCGGTGAAGACCGCAAAACTCTCTATATCTGCACCGCACCGGGCTCCGGGCCGGGGGCCGCCGAAGCGCGCAAAGGGCGGGTCGAGTATTGCCGTGTCGATGTGCCGGGTGCGGGATTACCATAGAGCCCCCTCACCCTAACCCTCTCCCGCAAGGGGAGAGGGTTAGGGGAATCGCTATTCCGGCAGGGGAAACTGATCGAGGTACGGCTGGTAGCTCTCTTCCACGTCCATCTCAGTCGAGGCTAGGAAGCGCACGACCGCGTTATAGAACGCTGTCGTCACGAGCACGTCGATCAAATGCTCTTTCGAGAAATGCGCCGCCAGCTCCGCATAGGTCCCATCGGCGACTTTGCCGACTTGCGTCATCTCGCGTGCCGCGCGCAACACTGCCTTGTCGATATCGGCCAAGTCCGTGTCCTCGCCCGCACTCTCCGCGATCAGCTTCTGCACGTCGTCTTCGGTAACACCGAAGTCGAAGCCAATCTTGACGTGATGGCTCCACTCATAGGGGCTTTTCGCCAGCCATCCGACCTGCAGGATAGCCAACTCGCGCAGCCGCGCATCCATCGTCGTGCCGTAGCGAATATATTGCCCAAGCCCACCGAAGGCGCGCGTCGCCCCCGGGCTGTGCGCCAGGATGCGGTGCAAGTTGATGTTACGCTTGAGAAGCTCTTGGTCTTCAGGCTTCAGATCTTCTTTGTCGAGATAAGGCAAGCGGGCCATAAGGTTCGGCTCCTGATTTGTTCCATGACGTATTGGAGACAAACCTAGAACGATCGCCGGGCGGCGAAATCCCTTATGCGCCCTCCATCAAGCTGACAAAGCGCTCGAACAGATAGTAACTGTCTTGCGGGCCGGGGGAGGCTTCCGGGTGGTGCTGCACACTAAACACTGGTTTGTCGCGAAGCGCGATGCCTTCCAATGTGCCGTCGAAGAGTGAAATGTGGGTCATGTCCACATTGTCGGGCAACGAGTCGGGGACGACGACAAAGCCATGGTTCTGGCTGGTGATCTCCACCTTGCCGGTCTCCAAATCTTTGACCGGGTGATTGGCGCCGCGATGGCCATGATGCATCTTTTCCGTCTTCGCGCCGAGCGCCAGGGCCAACATTTGATGGCCAAGACATATGCCAAAGATCGGCGTTCCGGTCTCCAACACCGATTGGATCATCGGCACCGTGTATTCCCCCGTCGCCGCCGGATCGCCGGGGCCATTGGAGAGAAACACGCCGTCCGGCTTATGACCGAGAACATCTTCAGCCGTGGCGTTCGCTGGGACCACCGTGACCTTACAGCCAAGATGGGCGAGATCGCGCAATATGTTCCGCTTCGCCCCAAAATCGACCGCGACGACGTGGAATTTCGGATCGGTTTGCCTGCCGTAGCCTTCGCCGAGCGCCCAGGCCGTCTCGTCCC
>JBMYRC010000096.1:0-16266 GCA_049601975.1 Alphaproteobacteria bacterium
ATAAGGGCATTTAGATGAGCGGCGATTTGGGTTTTCTCGATATTATTCTCTTCGCGATGCTGGCCGCGTTCTTGATTTATCGGCTCGGCAGCGTGCTTGGCAAACGCACTGGCAATGAACAGCATCGACCTGATATTTTTGGTGCTGGTGCCAGTTCGGACGAGGGGCAAGATGATAACGTAATTTCCTTGCCGGACCGCTCTCCGGATCCTGAGAATGGGTCGGCCGAACCGGCGTCACCTTTGGACGCCACTATTAATCAGATTAAGCTCGCCGACCGATCATTTGATGAGGAAGGTTTTGTGTCCGGCGCGCGTGCGGCCTTCGAAATGGTCGTTGATGCCTTTGCCAGTGGCGACACAGATACGCTGCGAAGCCTTTTGAGCGATGATGTCTATGAGAATTTTGCCGCGGCCATCCGTGACCGGGTCTCGAAAGATCACACCCATGAGACGACGATGATGGGTCTCGATGTCACTGAGATCATTGAGGCGGAGATGGAAGGGCGTAATGCGCTCGTCACGGTTAAATACGTCAGCGATCAGGTTAACGTGACCCGCGATGCGGAAGGTGAGATGGTCGAGGGCGATCCCACCGCCGTCACCCGCATTACTGATATTTGGACCTTTGCGCGCGATGTATCGTCGTCCAATCCGAATTGGGTATTGATCGCGACCCGCAGCCCCAACTAATTCTATCGCATGATAGACACGGCAAAGGCGGTTTCGAAATTCTTCGGACGTTTTGTCGGAGTTTTGCTGCTCGCATTTATCGCGGCGTGCGCACCGAAGGGACTGCCGGAAAAATTAGATACTGCTCAGTTGAATTTAACACCCGCGGCATTCGCTGATCTCCCGTTTTGGACACAAGATCGGCATGTAGAAGCGCTCAGCGCTTTTATCCGTTCCTGTCCCAGTCTACTCACAAATACCGATAGTCATATTGGGGGCCACCGAATAAAGGCGGGGGATTGGGTGCCGATTTGCCGAGCAGCAAATAAACGGACTATGGGTGATGCACAGGCGTCGCAAAACTTTTTTGAAAAATGGTTCGCCCCACATCTCATTTCCGCTGCCGGAAATTCGCAGGGTTTGTTCACTGGCTATTTCGAAGCAGAGCTACAGGGTTCGAAAACACAGAGCCCGCAATTTAACGTGCCGCTCCACGGCCTTCCCATCGATCTGGTCCGCATTAATCTTGGAAAATTTGATGTAGGACTTCGTGGTCAAAATTTAATTGGGCGCATGGCGGACGGACGCATCCTCCCGTATCACCGACGTGCCGATATCCAGAAAGGTGCGCTCCGTGATGCGGCGCCTGTTTTGGTGTGGGTCGATGACGCCATCGACGCCTTTTTACTCCATGTGCAGGGTTCGGGACGGATTGTTCTGGAAGATGGCGCGGTTATGCGGGTCGGATATGCGGGCAATAACGGGCATAGCTACGTTTCGATTGGCCGGGTATTGATCGACCAAGGAGAACTGCCGTTGGGCCGTGCCGGCTGGCGACAAATTCGCGATTGGATTACACGCAATCCCTCGAAGGCTGAAACTTTATTCGCGCGAAATCCTCGCTATATCTTTTTTCGTGAAATCTCCGGGGATGGTCCGATTGGCGCCCAAGGGGTGGCGCTGACACCGCGCCGCAGTTTGGCGGTTGACCGTAAATTTATCCCGTTGGGTCTTCCCATTTGGCTCGATACGGTTTGGCCGGGGCAAGATGAGCGCCCGCTTCGTCGTTTGATGGTCGCGCAGGATACAGGCAGCGCCATAAAGGGTCCGATCCGAGGCGACTTTTTCTGGGGATACGGCAAGGATGCGTTGGCGGAGGCGGGCCAAATGAAGAGCCCGGGTCAATATTATATTTTCCTGCCGAAATCGGCGACCGCGCCGATTTCTTGAAGCGTTGCGTTTCCTTGCTTCCAAGATCATTCTATCGGCCATAATCGAAGTGAAGGAATTTCCATGGCGGATGTGAAAGATAGCCGGCCACAGGTAGCGCTTTTCGTGACCTGTCTCGTCGATTTAATGCGTCCGTCTGTTGGCTTTTCGGCTGTTAGATTGCTCGAGGCCGCCGGATGTGATGTCTCTGTCCCCGAAGCACAAACCTGCTGCGGGCAGCCCGCGTATAATTCGGGTGATAAGGCGGATGCCAAGGCCATCGCACAACAAATCATTAAGGCCTTTGAGGGTTACGATTACATTGTTGCCCCCAGCGGTTCCTGTGCCGGAATGCTGTCGAAACACTATCCTGAACTTTTCGAAGGGGATGAAGAGATGTCCGTCCGCGCCCGGGACCTGGCGCGCCGGACATATGAATTGATTTCATTTTTGACGGACGTTCGCGGGGTGACTTCTGTCGACGTGGAATTCGATGGCACGGTGACATATCATGATTCGTGCTCAAGCCTGCGTGAAATGCAGGTGCGGGCGCAGCCGCGCAAATTGCTACAGTCAATCGATGGCGTCGAAATTCGCGAGCTCACCTTCAACGAGGCCTGTTGCGGTTTTGGCGGCACGTTCTGTGTTAAGTATCCGGATATATCCAACAAGATGGTCGGCGATAAATGCGCCGATATTTCGGAGACTGGCGCCGGGACCGTTTTGGCGGGTGATATGGGGTGCTTGCTCAATATTGCGGGCAAGCTGAAGCGTGACGGCTCGTCAGTTGAAGTCCGGCATATCGCGGAAGTTTTGGCCGGCATGACCGAAACACCTTCCATCGGCGAGGGGGAGTAGGGTCATGCAGGAAGTAAAGACCGGGCGATTTATCGAAAATGCGCGCGAGGCGATGGACGACGGAAATCTTCAAGTTGCGCTGACGAAGATGAAAACCGGTTTTGTCGACCGTCGCTCCGAAGCCCGCGATCGCTTACCGGAATTCGATCAAATCCGCGATCAAGCGCGCGACATCAAGAATCACACCCTGGAAAATCTTGATTACTACCTGGAGCGCTTCGAGCGGAAAGTGACCGAGCAAGGTGGGCATGTGCATTGGTGCTCGACGCCGGAGGATGCACGGCAAACGATTCTTGCCATTTGCCGCCGCCTCGACGCGAAGACGGTCACCAAGGGCAAGACGATGATCGCCGAAGAAATCGGCCTTAATGATTTCTTCGAGGAACATGATATCGAGCCCATTGAGACGGATTTGGGCGAATATATTATCCAGCTGCGCAAAGAACCGCCGAGCCACATTATCGCCCCGGCGATCCATGTGCTGAAGCATGAGGTCGCGGAAGCCTTCGTCAAGAAACACACTGACCGTGACCCAAACCGCTCGCTGGAGGAGCCCCGCGAATTGCTCGATGAAGCGCGCGAGGAATTACGGCAAAAATTTCTCGACGCGGATGTGGGTGTGACCGGTGCGAATTTTCTCATTGCAGAGACCGGGACGTCCGTCATTGTTACAAATGAAGGCAACGGCGATCTCACCCAGACCATTCCGAAAGCGCATATCGTAGTCGCGAGTTTGGAGAAAGTCGTCCCAACCTTGGAAGATGCCTCGACGATATTACGGGTGTTGGCGCGGTCGGCGACCGGACAAGAAGCCTCTGTCTACACCACATTCTCGACCGGTCCCCGGCGACCGGATGATCTCGATGGGCCTGGCGAATATCATGTCGTGTTGCTCGACAACGAGCGCAGCAAAATGCTTGGCACCGAATTTCAAGAGATGCTGCGGTGTATCCGCTGCGGCGCCTGCCTCAACCATTGTCCGGTCTACAATTCCGTCGGCGGGCACGCTTACGGCTGGGTTTATCCAGGGCCAATGGGATCAGTGCTGACACCGTCCCTGATCGGTGTCGAGGTGGCCGGCCATCTACCGAATGCATCTACTTTCTGTGGGCGATGCGAGGAAGTTTGCCCGATGCGCATCCCGCTGCCGAAAATGATGCGTCATTTGCGCGAGCGGGAATTCGACAGTGGGCTCGGATCGCAAACCGTGCGCACCGGTATCCGCATGTGGGCGTTTTACGCCAAGCGGCCCCGGCTCTACCAATTCCTGACCGCGATCAAGTTTCGTATTCTCGGGGCGCTCGGCCGCTCGAAAGGGCGGTTCCGCCGCTTGCCAGGTGCTAGCGGTTGGACGAAACATCGCGATTTCCCGGCGCCGCAACCGGGGGGCACGTTCCAATCTCAATGGTCTTCAAAGGGCGGTGCCCGGAGGCCAGCGGCATGAGTGGGCGCGACAGTATTCTGGGCACGATCCGAAGCGGCCTGGGTCGAGGCGAACTCGGCGATGCGGAAAAGGCAGCGCTCGAGGATCGCATCGCGGCGCGTGGTCGCGGGGTGCGGCCGTCTCGAGTTGATCTCGATTCGGACGGGCTTGCGGATCTATTCGTCGACTATGCCAAGGGCGTCGATATGTCGGTCGATCGTGTCGCTTCGATGGAGGATGTACCCGACCGGGTGGCGGATTATCTCGCACGTGAGAACCTGCCCGCTAATTTGCGGGTGGCGCCTGATCCCTCGCTCGACGGCATCCCGTGGGAGAAACGCCCGACCCTTACCGTTACCCGTGGCAAGACAGATGGCTCCGACGAGGTCGGGTTGACCGGTGCTTTCGCCGGGGTGGCGGAGACCGGCACCTTGATCATGCGCTCCGGCCCGGAACATCCCACCACGCTCAACTTTTTGCCGGATTCTCATTTGGTCGTTATTCGCAAAAGTCAGATCGTTGGTTCCTACGAAGACGCCTGGGATAAAATTCGTGATGGCGAGATGCCGCGCACAGTGAATTTCATCACCGGCCCGTCGCGCACCGGCGATATCGAGCAGACCATTTTCATGGGCGCGCACGGGCCCCGCCGTATGCATATCGTGTTGGTCGAGGATGAATGATGGCGGGCAAAAAAGACGCCGACGACACCGATCTGTTTCGCGCGGTGATGCAGGACGTCAAACCGCTGAAGCGCCGCACACCACGCGCGGCCCCGCCGCCGGGGTCCCCTTCTAAACCGGCTTCGGTTAAAAAAGCTACCGCGAAAAAATCGCCGATTCGGCATCAGGTGGCGCCGCCGCCCCCGCCTCCCGCAAGGCCAAATCAATCCTCTATTGGCCATGGTGACATCGCCGGGCTCGATCGCCGCACCGGCCAGCGGTTCAAACGTGGCCAACTGCCGGTCGAAGCGCGCCTCGATCTGCACGGGTTGACCCAGGCCGAAGCGCATCGCGAGCTCGATGGGTTTTTGTCGCGCCAATATATGACGGGAAAGCGCTGCGTCATCGTGGTCACCGGCAAGGGTGTGGGCAAGGACGGCGGCGGCGTGCTCCGCGCCGCGGTGCCGCGCTGGCTGAATGAAGCTCCCAACCGAGAGAAAGTATTAGCGTTTGAGTACGCGCGGCAAAAAGATGGCGGCGCCGGAGCACTTTACGTACTGATGAAGCGACGGCGGACGGGCGGGTGACCCCGCTCGGCGTCAAACTGCGCGCCCTTCGGGAAGAAAAGGGCGTCACCCTGTCACAAATGGCGGAAGCGCTGGAAGTGACGCCAGCGTATCTTTCAGCGTTAGAGCACGGTAAACGCGGCCGTCCGACAACGCTCCGTCTCCACCAAATCTGCGCCTATTTTGAAATCATCTGGGATGAAGCCGACGACCTCCGCCGCCTCGCCGATATTTCCCGCCCGAAAGTGACCATCAACACATCGGACCTGTCACCGGAAGCGACCGAACTGGCGAATCGTTTAGCGGAGCAGATTGGGGAGCTCAGCGAAGCGAAGATTGAAACGATGCTGGGAACGCTGAAGCGGTAGGCGATCAACCTATAAAATAAACTTACTCAGATCCGTGTCTTTCGCGAGTTCGGAGACTTGGACGCGGACGTAATCGGCGTCGATGGTGACGGTGTCGCCCTTGCGGTCGGTCGCGGAGAATGAGATTTCCTCCAGCAGTTTTTCCAAGACCGTGTGCAGGCGGCGGGCGCCGATATTCTCTACATGGGAGTTCACTTCGGCGGCGAGACGGGCCAATTCGTCGATGGCGTCCTCGGTGAAGTCGAGGGTTACCCCTTCCGTGCCCATCAAGGCGACGTATTGCTTGATCAGGCTGTTTTCCGGCTCGCGTAGTATGCGAGCGAAATCATCCTCCGACAGTGCTTTTAATTCGACGCGGATCGGCAAGCGTCCCTGCAGTTCTGGTAATAGGTCCGACGGTTTGGCGATGTGGAATGCGCCCGAGGCGATGAACAGCACGTGGTCGGTTTTTACCGGGCCGTATTTGGTCGAGACGGTGGTGCCTTCGATCAGTGGCAGGAGGTCGCGTTGCACGCCCTCGCGACTGACATCCGCACCTTGGTGCTCGCTGCGCGCGCAAACCTTATCGAGCTCGTCCAGGAAGACGATGCCGTTTTGCTCCACGATCTCGACGGCTTCGCGGATGATCTTCTCCTCGTCGACCAGCTTGTCGCCTTCCTCGTTCAGCAGCACTTCATAAGATTCCGAAACCTTCAGCCGTCGCGGTTTGGTACGTCCGCCAAGAGCCTTGCCGAGCATATCATTGAGATTAATCATGCCCATCTGCGCCCCGGGCGAGCCTGGAATGTCGAAAGTTGGCAAGCCCATCGAGCCGGTATCTGCGACTTCCAGCTCGATTTCCTTGTTGTCCAATTCGCCGGTTCGGAGTTTTTGGCGGAAGCTCGTACGGGTCGCTTCGCTGGCGTTCTCTCCGACCAGGGCATCAATGACGCGCTCTTCGGCCATGAGTTCCGCTTTCGCCTGCACATCTTTTCGATGTTTCTCGCGGATCATATGGATCGCGGATTCCACGAGATCGCGGATGATCTGTTCCACGTCGCGACCGACATAACCGACCTCGGTGAACTTGGTCGCCTCCACCTTGATAAAGGGGGCTTGATCCAACTTCGCGAGGCGGCGCGCGATCTCTGTCTTGCCGACGCCGGTCGGTCCAATCATCAGAATGTTCTTCGGCAGCACTTCTTCGCGCAGATCGTCGGAAAGCTGTTGTCTCCTCCAACGATTGCGAAGTGCGATGGCGACGGCGCGCTTAGCGTCATTTTGGCCGACGATGTGGCGGTCGAGTTCGGATACGATCTCGCGCGGGCTGAACGTGGTCATACTGTCTCCAAGACGACGGATTCATTGGTGTAGACACAAATATCGGCGGCGATTTGCATGGCTTTGCGGGCGATGGCCTCGGCATCCATATCTTCGCGATCCATCAGAGCGCGGGCGGCAGCGAGCGCGTAATTGCCGCCGGAGCCGATGCCGATCAAGCCGTCCTCGGGCTCGAGCACATCGCCAGTTCCGGACAAGATCAGGGATACTTTTGGATCGGCCACTGCCATCATCGCTTCAAGGCGACGCAGGTAGCGGTCGGTTCGCCAATCCTTGGCCAACTCGACGCAGGCGCGCGTTAGCTGATCGGGATATTGTTCCAGTTTCGCTTCCAGCCGTTCAAACAAGGTGAAGGCGTCGGCGGTAGCGCCGGCGAAACCGACAACGACCTTGTCGTCGGCGATCCGTCGGACCTTGGTCGCGTTGGATTTAATGACCGTCTGGCCGAGGCTGACCTGGCCGTCGCCGGCCACCACGGTTTTGCCGTCCTTGCGAACGGAGAGGATTGTGGTGCCGTGCCAGGATTGGGGCTCGCTCATAATGCGTCCGATACAGTTGATCGTCGCTCCCATGTGGCGTGGAAACCCCGCCGGGTCAAGGGCGCGGGTCACACCGCCGCCCCTGGCTCGGTGGAATTTTTGCGTCAGTCGAGCTCGAGTCCGTCCATGCCGGAGTTTTTCCGGCACTCCGCGATCATCTCGCGGATCTTCGGACCGAGAGCCGCCGGGTCGTCCATTTGGTCGACTTCAGCGCCACGCCGCCAACCTTCGCAGACGGCGACCCGTCCGGCACCGGCCTGAATTACGCGACCGGTAATATCTTGGGCTTCCTCACTGGCGAGGTAGACGACGGTTGGCGATACCCAGCTTGGATCCCGAACCGCTACTTCGTCTTCCGTGTACTCACGCAGATTGTCGGTCATACGGGTATAGGCCGTCGGCGAAATTGCATTCACCGTCACACCAATACGCGACAATTCGCGCGCCGCGATAATCGTGAAAGCGGCGATGCCTGCTTTGGCAGCGCCGTAATTCGTCTGACCGACATTACCGTAGATACCCGAGGTCGAGCTGGTGTTGATAATGCGTCCCATCACCGGTTTGCCGTCGTCGTTCTGTTTCGACATTGCCCGCCAATACGAGGCTGCGTGACGTGCCGGTGCAAACGTGCCCTTGAGATGCACGGCGATCACCGAATCCCATTCTTCTTCCGTCATGTTGACCAACATGCGGTCACGTAAAATTCCAGCGTTGTTGACGACGATATCGAGTTTGCCGAACGTGTTAATCGCGGTGTCGACCATGTTCTTGGCGCCGTCGAAGCTGCTGACGTCGTCGCCGTTGACGATGGCGTCGCCGCCGCCGGCCTTAATTTCGTCGACCACTTGTTGTGCCGGAGAGACATCGGCACCCTTACCGTCGACGCCTGCGCCGAGGTCGTTCACGACAATTTTAGCGCCCGCTTTTGCCAATTGCAGCGCATGTTGACGTCCGACCCCGCGTGCCGCGCCGGTGACAATCGCAACCCGGCCTTCGCATAATCCTGCCATTTATTTATCCTTTCTTGCTTACAGTTTCTTCAATGTGTCGCAGAGCTTTGGTGTTGCTCTCTAACTTAGGTCTAGCCGGAGAAATTTCCGGGCCCGTTTTCACAAGAACGAGAAGAGGTGCCGCGCGGGTGGCGTCTGCGCGCACTTCCTGTTAAAAGATGCCGCGCCAATCAATTGGGAGATCGCGCCATGCGTCAGGCAAGTGTAGAGCGCAATACGAAAGAAACGCAGATATCCGCCGAAGTCGACCTCGACGGCACAGGCTCTTATGACGTGTCCACGGGAATCGGTTTCCTCGATCACATGCTGGAGCAGCTCTCTCGGCACAGCCTCATTGATCTGAAGGTACGGGCGCAGGGCGATCTGCATATCGATTTTCATCACACTACGGAAGATACCGGTTATGCGGTGGGCGAAGCGTTGAGCAAGGCTCTCGGTGATCGGGTGGGGATCGTGCGCTACGGCGATGTGTTAATTCCTATGGACGAGACCCTGACTCGGGTGGCGCTTGATTGCTCTAACCGGCCGTATCTGGTGTGGAAGGTTGAATTTACCCGTCCTAAGCTCGGTGACATGGACACCGAGTTGTTCCAGGAATGGTTTAAGGCGTTCGCGCAATCGGCGGGTTTGACCCTGCACATGGAGACCCTCTACGGCGAGAATAATCATCACATTGTCGAATCCTGTTTCAAGGGGTTGGCGCGGGCGTTGAAGACGGCGATTGCGATCGATCCCCTTAAGGCCGATGCGGTACCGTCTACCAAAGGTGTGCTGGGCGGCTCGCTCTGACATGACTGTTGCGATTGTCGATTACGGCTCGGGCAATTTACGCTCGGCGGCAAAAGGGTTCGAGAAATTTTCGAAAGTGCCGGTCGTGGTCACAGCCGATCCGGCAACCGTCGCGGCGGCGGATCGGATCGTCTTGCCGGGCCAAGGGGCTTTCGCGGATTGCTATCGCGGCCTCGCGGCACTCGACGGGATGATCGAGGCACTTCGAGATGCGGTGCTCGATCGGTGTTTGCCGTTCTTTGGTATTTGTGTTGGCATGCAACTGATGGCGACCGCAAGTCAGGAACATGGCCGCCATTTGGGTCTCGATTGGATTGCCGGTGATGTGGTCCCTCTGGCGCTGGACAACCCGGCACTTAAGATTCCGCATATGGGTTGGAACGACCTGATCCTAGATAAACCGCACCCAGTGATTGCTGGTTTGGAAAATGGCGATCATGTGTATTTTGTCCACAGCTATCACTTCGTGGTTAAAGATCCGGACAATCTGATTGCGACGGCCGATTATGGCGGCAAACAGACCGCGATTGTCGCGCGCGACAATATGATCGGCACGCAATTCCATCCGGAGAAAAGCCAGGCGACGGGACTGCGGATGATCGAAAACTTTTTGAGCTGGAGGCCCTGATCTATGGCCGACGTTTTCGTTGAAATTTTGGAAGAGACAACAGGCAGCGATCTCAATGATTTGTGTGACGCGGCGGGATCCGCGATCGAGGAAGGCGGCGGTTTCGGATGGGTCACGGTCCCCGCCCGCCAAATTTTGGAGACCTACTGGCGTGGCGTCCAGCTTGTGCCGGAACGCACGCTGTTCGTCGGTCGCCTCGACGGCGTCATTGCCGGGTCCGCGCAATTGGTGCGACCGACAAAGAATAACGAAGCACAATCTCATGCCGCATCGCTGACGACGAATTTCGTAGCTCCCTGGGCGCGCGGATACGGGATTGGCCACGGCATCATTCAGGCGGTCGAACGCCGCGCGCGGGCGGATGGCTTCAGTGTTCTTAATCTGGATGTGCGCTCGACGCAGGAAGCGGCGATTGGGCGGTACGATTCTTTGGGTTTTATTCGCTGGGCGGAAAATCCCTATTACGCCCGCGTCGATGGCAAATGGGTCGCGGGCTATCACTATCACAAACTTCTGGATCAGGAGGACGACGGGTGATTCTCTATCCCGCCATCGACCTAAAAGACGGCCAATGCGTGCGCCTCAAACTCGGCGATATGGATCAGTCCACGGTGTTCAATGATGACCCGGCCGCGCAAGCGCAGGACTTCGTCGATGCCGGATGCGAATCTTTGCATTTGGTCGATCTGAACGGTGCTTTCGAAGGCAAGCCGGTCAATGCGGCGCCCGTCGAGGCAATCCTGGCCGCCGTGAGTATTCCAGTCCAATTGGGCGGCGGTATTCGCGATATGGCGACCATCGGCGCTTGGTTGGAGCGCGGCATCCGGCGTGTCATCCTTGGCACGGCGGCGGTGAAAAATCCCAACCTTGTGCGCGAGGCCTGCCGCGAATGGCCGGGCCATGTGGCGGTCGGGATCGATGCGAAGGGTGGCAAGGTCGCGATTGAAGGCTGGGCTGAAGTCTCCGAACTGACGTCGGAAGCGCTGGCGGCGCAATTCGCCGACGCGGGGGTGACGGCGATTATACACACCGACGTGGACCGGGACGGCGTGCTTGCGGGCCCGAATATCGAATCGACCTCGGCGCTCGCCTCAGCAACCTCAATTCCAGTGATCGCCAGTGGCGGTGTCTCTTCGCTCGACGATCTTTTGGCGTTGCGGAACGCGGGCAATATTGCGGGCGCTATCAGCGGCCGGGCACTCTATGACGGGCGGATCGATCTCGGCCAAGCGTTGAAAGCGCTATGCTAAAAACCCGAATCATTCCGTGCTTGGACGTGCACGCAGGCCGGGTCGTGAAAGGCGTGAATTTCGTCGATCTGCGCGACGCGGGCGATCCTGTGGAACAGGCTCGTATCTATGATAAGGCGGGCGCCGACGAACTGACCTTTCTCGATATCACCGCCTCGCACGAAGCGCGCGACACGATTTACGATGTGGTGGCGCGAACGGCGGAGGAAATCTTCATGCCGCTGACTGTCGGCGGTGGCGTGCGCACGGTCGACGATATCCGCAAGTTGCTCCTCGCGGGGGCCGATAAAGTCTCGATCAACACGGCGGCGGTGCACCGCCCCGAATTCGTGGCAGAAGCCGCGGCGCGGTTTGGCAGTCAGTGCATTGTCGTCGCCATCGACGCCAAGGCGACGGAGCCCGGCAAATGGAAAGTTTTCACCCATGGGGGGCGCAACGAGACCGGCATCGACGTCATCGAATGGGCGCGCCGCATGGCGGCGGACGCGGGCGAGTTGCTGCTGACCTCGATGGATCGCGACGGCACGAAAAGCGGCTTCGATGTCGCGTTGGCTCGCGTGGTCTCTGACGCGGTGCCCGTGCCGGTGATCGCCAGCGGCGGCGTCGGCACCTTGCAGCATTTGGTGGACGGCGTCGTTGAAGGACACGCCTCGGCGGTTCTGGCCGCGTCGATTTTTCACTTTGGCGAATTCACGATCGCCGAAGCCAAGGCGCATATGACCGCGCAAGGGGTCGCGGTTCGTCCCTGACAGGGGCGTATAATTCTGCTAGGGTTTGCCGCCATGGCAAAAGAAACTGACAGCTCCACTCAAACCACCGCCGCCATTCTTGATGAATTGTTCGGCGTGATAGAAAGCCGCCGGGGCGGCGATACAGACGCGTCCTATACCGCGAAATTGCTGGTGCGCGGCACACCGAAGATCGCCCAGAAGGTCGGTGAGGAAGCGTTCGAGACTGTCATCGAAGCCATGAAAGCCGATGGCGGCAAGCTCGCGGATGAAAGTGCTGATTTGCTCTATCACCTGCTGGTGCTATGGGCGGATAAAGGCGTGCGTCCGGACGAAGTGTGGAGCATTCTGGCGGAGCGATTTGGTATTTCGGGCATTGAGGAAAAAAATTCGAGAGCGAGGGATTAAGCGCGTGTCATACGACGATCAAAATATTTTCGCGAAAATTCTGCGGGGCGAAATCCCCTGCGACAAGGTCTACGAAAACGATCACGCGCTCGCCTTCCGGGACATTGCGCCACAGGCTCCAATCCATGTCCTCGTCATCCCGAAAGGCTCCTACCTCTCCTACGTGGAATTCGCAGAGACTGCGAGTGAGGCCGAGCTCGCTGGTTTCATGCGCGCGGTCGGCGCGGTTGCGAAACAACTCGGCATTGCGGAAGCGGGCAGCCGCATCCTCTCCAACCAAGGCGAGGACGGCCACCAAGAGGTGCCCCACTTCCACCTTCATATGTTCGCCGGGAAAAACCTTGGTCGGATGATCAAGCCGATTGAAAAGTAGAGCTCAGCGCCCTTTGGGGATGACGTGTCGCCGCTCTTTTCATCCCGCATGCGCGGGAATGACATTCCAGTAACCTGACTCATTCCATAAAGGCCCGGTTGCGGGAGGTGTGCGAGTTGTTCAAAGCGAGTGAACTGGAGAAGCTGGGACCGAAATGGGTGTGTTGGTCGACCGAGGAGCGGGGCGCGATCTCGGTCCTTGCCTGTATCGAGGTGATGGTTGGTATTTAGCTAATCCCCTACTGGTTCGGTGTGACGATACATCTGCTGATCTCGGTTATCGTCGCGCCGTTTCTGTTTCTCCGCTCGACCGGATTGATCAGGACGGCGTTAGAGGGCTTCAAAAGATACGATAACAACAAGACAAGAGTATCGTTGAAATCCGCGCGGGGTATGTGGTTCCTTTGGGCCGTAGCGGGAATTGCTTCAGGCATATTGAGTCGGTCCGTCGTCAAGAGGATCAAGGAGACACTTTGCCATCTGTCGGAAGGTTGATCCTCTCTCGCTGAAAACTAGCGCGAGCTGGTATGGATGCAAGACTTCCTGCGCCCGCCGGAATTGTTACCGGGCATAGAGCGCGCCACCGATTTAGACGGTTTTCCATGCGCGAGATTAGTAGAATTGATCACGGCGAAGAGGGAGGGAATAGAATATTCTTGAGTATTTTGAAATGTTTTTTGATCCCAACTTTCTTCATCCCCGCTTGGCTTTACCGTCTCAGCCTCAAATCAACTTGCTGGTTTTGGTGGCCGTCGGTTTTCGCGCTCAATTCGGGGTGGGAAACCGTTGTGGCTGTGATGGCGGGTGATCCGGGCATAGCGGCGGCCCGGTTTGAGCAGCATTGGAAACCCTGGAGGGCGGGGTTACTCGCTCTTCTATCCACCCTGCTCTTGCTACACGCAATCGGCTTAATCCAGGACTGGAAACTGTGAAAGAAGGGCTCGAGCTCTATGCCTTGGTCGGTCAGATGGGCTATCTGATTTTATCTTGCGCGGTGTTGCAGGTGGAGCTTTATTTCTACGCTAATTTCATGCTTCCCGGGCGACGGCGGATGCTTTGGGGATCTGGCATCGGCGCGGATTCGCCTTGCGTATTGGTGTTCGAAATTTCTTGCTGTGGTCGGGGCACTTGTTGATGTTGGCGGTGTTCGCTGCCGAATGGGTCCCGGTCCTCGTCCCCTTCGTGGAGTTCGTTGAGACCCGCTATTTCGCTTTTCCCCCGCTCGCGTTCTAACCGCCGCGCTCTTTGCGAAGCGCCGCGATTTCTTCCCGCAGCGCTTTTAGTTCCGTCAAAATTTCGATGCGCTCTTCGTGTCCGTGCTCCTCGGCTTCGTGCACTTCCTGCATCGAGTTGACGACGACGGCGATGAACAGGTTGAGAACCGCGAAGGTGGTGACCAGGATGAAGGGGATGAAGAAAGCCCAGGCGTAAGGGTGCGTCTCCATGACCGGGCGGACAATGCCCATCGACCAGGATTCGAGGGTCATGATCTGGAAAAGCGAATAGAGGGACGCGCCGACATCGCCGAACCAATCGGGGAAATCCTGCCCAAAGAAATTCGTCGCGATGACGCCGAAGACATAGAAGACCAGAATCATCAGCAGCATGATCGAGCTCATGCCCGGAATGGCCTTGAGGAAGGCTTGCACCACGATTCGCATTTTCGGGACCATTGAGATTAGCCGGAAGGCGCGCAGAATGCGCAGCGCCCGCAATACCGACAGCCCGTCTCCCGTCGGGAGTAAGGCAATGCAAACGATGGCGAAGTCGAACACGTTCCAGGGGTCGAGGAAAAAGCGCAGGCGTTGGGCGAAAAGTTTGGCACCAATCTCGGCCACGAATATCGCGAGAGCGATCTGGTCGAGGGCAATCAACCAGACGCCGTAGGCATCTGTGACCCCTTTCGACGTCTCCAGACCGAGTACGGCGGCATTGACGCCGATGACGACCAGGATGAAATTCTGAAAGCCATTGGATTCCGTGAAACGGCGTGCGCGGTCTCGCACGGTTTCGGTCAGTGATGCATCTGCCATCAAGCAATCCTTCGGGTACGCGGGGCTAAACTCGTTCGGCAGATTGGCGTGTTAGCTCGCCGGGTCAAGAGGCAAGACGAACTGGTGTTACGATTTTGCGGCGGCGACTGAATCCGCAGCCCGCAGCCCGGTGATCACGCCCTTCGACAACCCACCGAGATAGGCGGCGTTCGGCCCCCCTTCGATTCCCCCGGTGGCGGAGCCTGCCGCGTGCAAGCCTGCGATCGGTTGATCGTCCGCGTTCAGCACTCGGCTTTCCCCATCGATGGCGACCCCTCCCATCGTATAGGTGATTCCGGCGCAGAGTTCGATGGCATGGAAGGGCGTGGTGCGGATCGGCTGCGGGGCGACCGGTTCCGAGCTGCGGGCGGGTGAGAGGTCGCTGCAGGTGCCCGCGTCGAGCGCTTGGTTGTAGGCGTCGACGGTAGCGCTCAACGCCTCGCCCGGCACACCGATCTGATTGCCTAAATCAGCGAGCGAATCCGCCGCAAAAACAGTGCCGCCTTCATTGACGAAGGCCGGGTTCATGCAGGGCGGATAGCGATTGTCGGCGGCCAATCCGGTCCAGACCGCATCATCGAAAATAACCGTGATCGAGAGCGGATCGTCGAGCTTCGCGATCTCGTTGGCGAGGAAGATACCGCCCTTGCCTTCGTCCAGCACGCGGTTGCCGCTTTGGTCGACGAGAATCGAAGAGCGGGTAATGGCGTCGACCGTGGGATAGGGCCAGAGCTTTTCGTTCTGGAACGCTTCGCGGCCGAGCAGATGGCCGTAGAATCGGTCGGTGCCGACCAATTTCGCACCGACCGCTTCGGCCATGCGCAACCCGTCGCCGCAACCGGTGCCGGCCCCCCGTGTGAACAGAGCTTCCGGTTTCGGGCTGATATACTTCCGCACGAGATCAGGGTCGCCTTGAAATCCGCCGTCGCAAATGACGACAGCGGCGGCGCGGTATTCGACCGTCTCGCCGCGGCGCTCCGCGGTCAGGCCGACGACACGGCCATCTTCCATGATTAGTTCCCGTCCGCGCACACCGCGCTCGAGAGTGCCGCCGCCAGCTTCGATGCTTGCTGTAAGGTTGCGCAACAGAACGTCCGGCCCCCGGCCCTTCCAATCCAGGCCTGGGCGTCTCGGGCGTGGCGGGGCCAAGACCCAGCGCATGAATTCCAACACGCCGCCCTTCACAAATTTGGCGCCATTGCCGCGCAGCCACTCCAACGCTTGTTCGGCATCCTTCGCCATAATCGCAGCAAGGCCGCCGCTGCCGGTGCCGTCCGTCAGATGATCGATCTTGGCCAGGATATCCGCTTCGGGTGCGCGCATCTCTTTCTCGGCGACATGAATGACGCCGCCGGAATAGCGTGCATTGCAAGGATAGTCGGGCTCGTTGCCCTTCTCCAACACCAGTGGTTTCAAGCCCTGCTCGATGGAT
>JBMYRC010000097.1:0-16233 GCA_049601975.1 Alphaproteobacteria bacterium
TCGAGATCGTCATCGGGTATCCGGTGAACCATATTCTTGAATTTGCCGCCCGGGCCGATATCCGCCCCATCATCGTCCGACAGGAACGCATCGGCCTGCACATGGCGGACGCCATGTCGCGGATGACCAGCGGCAAGAAGATTGGCATCTTCTTGATGCAACATGGCCCCGGCGCGGAAAACGCGTTCGGCGGCGTGGCCCAGGCTTACGGCGAATCAGTGCCGATCCTGGTCATGCCCATGGGCTACGCGCGCAACATCGCGCACACCGATCCACAGTTCAATTCGGTGCTGAATTTCAAACACATCACGAAATCGACGGAACCTGTCACCAATGTCCAAGATATCCCGGACATCATGCGCCGCGCCTTCACGCAACTCCGCAATGGCCGTGGCCGCCCAGTCTTGATCGAAGTGCCAACCGACGTGTTATCCGAGGATTTCGAGGGCGAGATTGATTACACACCGGTCTACACCACGCGCAGCGGACCGGATCCCGAAGCGGTCAAGACGGCAGCAAAAATGCTGATCCGCGCCAAACGACCCGTCATCTACGCGGGTCAAGGCATCCACTACGCAGAAGCCTGGCCGCAATTGAGGGAACTGGCCGAGCTGATGGGCTCGCCCGTCACCACCAGCCTCGAAGGCAAAAGCGCGTTTCCGGAGGATCACCCGCTCTCTCTAGGCTCCGGCGGTCGTTCGATGCCGCGCACGGTGCACGATTTTCTGCAAAAATCCGATTTGATTTTCGGAATAGGTTGCAGCTTCACCTCGACAAGTTTCGGCGTCACCATGCCGAAGGGAAAGACGATCATCCACTCAACGCTCGATCCGGTCGACCTGAACAAGAATGTGGTGAGCCAGCACGCCATGGTCGGCGACGCCGCGTTGACGCTCGACGCCTTGATCACCGAGATAAAGGCCCAAGGACAAACGCCGCCGGACACGTCTGCCGTGACTGCCGAGATCGCGGAGGGCAAGAGAGCTTGGCTCGCCGAATGGATGCCGAAGCTTACTTGCAACGACGCTCCGCTGAATCCCTACCGGGTACTTTGGGACCTGGCCAAGACGGTGGACCGGCCGAACACCATCATCACCCATGATGCAGGCAGCCCCCGCGATCAACTCTCGCCATTCTGGGAGGCGACGACGCCGCTTTCGTATATCGGTTGGGGCAAAACAACGCAGTTGGGCTACGGCCTCGGTCTCGCGATGGGCGCCAAACTCGCCTGCCCCGACAAGCTGTGTATCAATGTCTGGGGCGACGCGGCGATCGGCTTTACCGGCATGGATTTCGAGACGGCGGTGCGTGAGCGGATTCCGATCCTCTCGATATTGCTCAACAATTTCTCCATGGCCATCGAACTGAAAGTCATGCCGGTGTCGACAGAGAAATACCGCAGCACCGATATCTCCGGCGATTACGCCGCCATGGCACGCGCCTTCGGCGGTTATGGCGAGCGCGTGACAGCACCCGACGATATCATTCCGGCCATCCAACGCGGTATAGAGCAAACGAAGAACGGCACTCCGGCGCTGCTCGAATTCATCACCTCGCAAGAAGTGGATATTTCCATCTTCTAATACAAAAGGCCGGTATAATACCCGAATGGAACTGACCCGTCGCCAGCGCCTAGCTTATTTGCTTGATCCGTCAGGCTCGATGAGCCCGTCCCAAATGGGGATGGCAACGGTCTTCCTCGGTGCGGCCGTGGTGGCGGCAACGGCTTTTGCCACGATTACCGTTCCCTCCCTATCACCGCGCACAATTGACGCTGCGAACGGCGTTTATTGGGTGTGTGGCAACGTCTTTCTGGCAGAATATCTCCTTCGTATCTGGCTCGCACCTCAGCAAGAGCTGCGCCCAGTTAACGCCTGGGTTTACCGTCGACGGTATCTCACCTCCGGCCTCGGTATTGTCGATCTATTGTCGGCACTGCCCATTTTCCTGATTTTCACGGGAGCGATGTCTCATAGCGAAATCGGCGAACTCACACTCCTCTCTCTTTGCAAGAGCGCCCGCTACGTGGCCAGTCTCAGCCTGCTGACACAAGTGGTAAGGAACGAAGCCCGCTCCCTAATTTCCGTCCTGCTGTTATTGATGATCTTGGTCGTGCTGGCATCGGGCCTGATGTATCGTTTCGAGCATGCAGCCCAACCGGAGAGTTTCAGTTCAATCCCCACAACGATCTGGTGGGCAGTCGTAACCGTCGCGACGGTCGGTTACGGCGATATGACACCAACGACGGAACTTGGCCGCGTCTTCGGTGGATTGATTATGATCCTGGGTGTAGCGACTTTCGCAATGCCGGCGGGCATTTTAGCCAGTGGTTTTGCCAGCGAGATGCGGCGACGTAACTTTCTCGTCACGTGGCAAACCGTCGCCGATGTGCCGCTTTTCTCTGAATTAAATGCCGGGGAAATCGCTGAAATTACCCGCCTTCTGCGTCCGCACGGCGTCCCCGCGCATCGCGTGGTGGTGCATCACGGCGATCCTGGCGACGCCATGTATTTCATCATGTCGGGCGAGGTCGAGGTCGAAATCACACCGAACCCCGTACGTTTGAAAGAAGGTCAGTATTTCGGTGAGATCGCCCTGCTGAAGCACATCGAGCGAACGGCGACGGTGATCACCAATAAAGATTGCCAATTACTCTCGCTTCCGGTAACCGGTTTTCGCAATCTCATGAAGCGTCATCCGAATATCAGTGAAAAAATTACCCGGCAGGCGGACGGGCGCCTGCAAGAGCTTGAGATCGGGCACGGCGACACCCATCACTAATGTTATTCGCGCCCAGCGCTGCGCAATTCAGCAAGCGCGCGGAACAATACCGCATTGATCACAAGCGAACCCCCAATGAGAGTAAGTTGCGTCGGCACCTCATCGACGAACAACCAAACCCAAATCGGCCCGAAGACGAACTCCAACAGCATCACCAAGGTCACTTCCGCCGCGATCAATTGCCGCGACGCCACAATGAACATCCAATTAGCGAAGCCGGAGAGAACACCCCCCCATAGCAGACACAACGCGATATCACGGAGTGGCACGTCGAGTTGCCCGCCGCTCACCACGGCCCCCGCTGTCATAATAATCAGGGAGGAGACGATCAGTGTGGGCAACATATCCACGTCGCGACGCCAGCGGACAATGACCGCATAGGCGCCGAACGAAATCGCGGTCAGCAGACCCATTACATTGCCGAAGATCGATCCGGCGCCAACCCCCTCACCCAACATAACCGCCACGCCGGCCGCCGCGATCGCCATGGTGATAACGGTGCGCCACGGCAGTGCTTCCTTCAGGAAGAACCGCGCCAGACCAGCGCTGATAAATGGAATCGCACACAGCATAAACAGAGCGTTGGCGACTGTCGTATGGGCTACGGATTGCACGAAACTAATACTGGCGACCGCCACCAATATCGCACCAAAAATACCGGGCCAACCGATATCGCGCAGGCGAAAGATCGTATGACGGCGATACCGAATGGTGAGCAACAGGGTGACGGAAAACAACATGCCCAGCGCCCGATAGAATACGAGCTGCCATTCATCAGCCTGTTCGATGTTGCGGATCACCAATCCGCCAAAACTGATCGTCGTCGAGCCCGCGGCCATCAGGGCAAGCGCAATCAATCGGCTTCTGGTTTCGTTGGCGGTCATTCAGCCATCTTAGGTCTGCCGCCCGCGACGGGACACTATATGCAGTGCCAGCGCCGGAATAAGCCCGAAGAATGCAATGGCCGCGATGGCCGTAAACCCGTCCTGAAATCCCAGCGTACTGGCTTGGGCGCGAAGCATATCGGCCAGGTAGTTCAACGCGACCGGAGAACGCAACGCTTCGGCAAATCCTTCTTCACCGAGCAATCGCGAAACGTTTTCGAGTAGCTCCCGCGTCGCTGGATTGGCCGCGGTTTGCGTCGCGGTCAAAGCTTCGCTGTGAAATTGCGTGCGCCGGTCAAGTAGGACCACCAATCCATTGATACCGATCGCGCCGCCACCCAACATGACGAAATTCACGATTGCGGAAGCTTCGCTGAGTTTATTGGAAGGTAAAGTGCCCAAGGCGGCGCTCATCATCGACGGTGTCATAAATGCTAGACCTACCCGTCCAACTAAGATGAGAGCGGCGACACCCCAGAACATCGAACTGATGTCGGAGGAGGACAGGATCAAATTACTGATCCCGAACAGTCCTACACCGAGCGCGATACCGAATTGAGGCGGTACTGCATCAGCGAACTTTCCGGTGAGAGGTAGAATGAAGACCGCGATAATCGCGCCCGGCAAGATCAGAAATCCAGCAGCGGAAGGGGTATATTCCTGCACCAACTGTCCGAAAACCGGATAGAGATAGATGGCAGAGAAGTTCGCTAACCCATAGACGAACGCCACAGCGATGGCGGCGGAGAAGGGAGCATGGCGAAAAAGCGTAAATTCTAGAATCCGTTGGCCGCCATATACTTGCGACAACACGAAGCCAGTGGCGGACACAAACGATATGATGAATTGCAGAATGATCGTATCGGACAGCCATCCATCCCTTTGGCCGTTGGCGATCCCTGTCATCAAGAAGAATAGTGAGAGACACAAGAGCGAGAACCCTAGCCAGTCAAATAGCACCGAGGTTCCCACCGCCCGGCGCGGCAAAACGATCAGCCCCATCACGAAGGCAAAGGCCACCACCGGAAGCGGTAGTAGAAAAATCAACCGCCAATGGAACGCGTCTATCGTGAGGCCACCCAAATAGGGCCCCACACCGTGCGCGCACACAATTCCCATGCTGAACAATCCCATCGCGAGACCGCGCCGTTCGGGCCGGAAGGCTTGTACCAATGCGACCATGACCAAAGGCTGAATGACACCCGACGCGAAGCCTTGAACCACCCGACCGAAGATGATCGCGGGCAGATTGGGACTGAAAGTGCTGATCAGTGAGCCGATCGCAAACAAAATCAGCGAGACGGAAAACGTAAGTTGTGGGCCGAACTTCTCGACTGTCCACGGACTGATCAGCAAGCTCGCGGTCATCGTCGCGAAAAAGGCGGTCGCGATAAACTGCACCTGATCCTGCCCCACCCCGAACGCTCCCATGACGTCCGGCACCGCGACATTGACGATACTGCTGGTGAGGACGGCTGTGGCAAAGGCGGAAAGCACGGTCACGGCGACCAGCCATGGATAGGCCGCGCCATAGCGTTCAGCGAGCTCCTCCAATGTGGTCTCGGTCGACCCGCTTATGCCAGCTTCCGCCATCCATCCCTACAAACAGCATTTGATTACCGCACTAGATAGTCCAATATTTCTGTCGGTGAAGACAGGCGGAACACCGGATGCCGGAATTTGAATATCAAGGCGCGACCCTTCATTACGGAGATAGCAATCCCGGCGACCCGCTAGTGCTCCTGCATTCGGGTGGCAGTTCCGGTGCTCAATGGCGCAAGACGGGGGAAAATCTCGATGAAAAGTACCGCCTACTCACACCGGACTTCTACGGCCATGGCGGCAGCGAGGCCTGGAGCCGTCCGGAGATCCTGCAACATGACGATCAAGCGGATCTCGTCACAGCGGTTATCGGGGATGCGGGACTCGCGGCGTCCACGATCGATATCGTCGGCCATTCCTATGGCGGAGCGGGGGCCGTGCGAATGGTATTGCGAAAGCTCGCCGATATCCGAAGTTTGGTGCTGATCGAGCCGATGCTCGCGCGCTTGCTGCCGGAAGCAGGCGAGAGTGAACTCTTTACCGAATATGAATATTTAGCCCATGGGTTTCTCAACCGGGTCACCGCGGGTGAGGAGATCGATGCCTGGCGTTTTTTTCTCGACTACCGAAACGGAGAAGGCAGCTGGGAAAAGTTCCCAGAGAAAGCCCAAACCCGGTTCCGGGGCCAGACGGACGCTACCTATAAGGCATTCCAGTCAAACTTGGCGAACCCAACGACGCTATCGGATATCGCTTCACTCGATGTGCCGGTCACCGTTGTTTGCGGCGAACGAACCACCGCGCCGGACCGACGGGTAACGGAACTGTTGCGAGATACACTGCCGAACATGCGTTATGTGGTCATATCGGGTGCCGAGCACATGTCGCCCCTGACCCATCCAGAACAAGTGGCTGCCATCATCGAACGGCACCTATCGGACCTATCGGCAGGAGATTGGATATGAACGACAACCCAATCCTAATCGCCGGTGGTGGCATTGGCGGCGCCGCCGCAGCGCTGGCTTTAGCCCAGCAAGGACGCGCGGTGCGGCTGCTCGAACAATCGCGGGACTTCGGGGAGATCGGTGCCGGTATTCAGCTCGGCCCAAATGTATATAAGATGTTCCAAAAACTCGGCCTGACGGAGGTCATCAACGCGGCGGCCGTGCGGCCCAATGCGCTTGTGATGAGGGATGCACTCGACGGCGAGATCGTCACCTGCGTGCCCCTCAACGACGATGCGTTCCGCACCCAGTTCCCCTTTCCCTACGCAGTGACCTATCGCCCGGACCTGCACAACGCACTGATCGACGCCTGCCAGGACAATCCCTTAGTCGAGCTTGCAACGGCGGCGAAGGTGACCAGCTTCGATACATCGGACGAGAAAGTCGTCGCCACCTTGGAAGATGGTGGTCGGATCGACGCAAGCGCCTTAATCGGCGCCGACGGACTTTGGTCGAAAGTTCGGGAGACATTGATCGGCGACGGCCCTCCCCGCGTCTCCGGTCATATTGCCTATCGCGCGGTATTGCCCGCCGCTGAGATGCCGGCGCACCTCCGCTGGAACGAAGTCGTGCTTTGGGCGGGACCACACACCCATCTGGTGCAGTATCCGCTGCGGCGCGGCGAAATCTTCAACCTCGTCGCCGTCTTTCACAGCGACCGTTACGAAGAGGGCTGGGATGTCTTTGGGGATTCCGACGAGCTATTTAAACGGTTCGCCGGCGAACATCCTCATGTACTGGAACTGCTCGGTAAGATCGAGTCCTGGCGGATGTGGGTGCTCTGTGACCGCGAGCCGATCAAAGACTGGAGCCAAGGACGAGTCACGCTGCTCGGCGACGCCGCCCATCCAATGCTGCAGTACCTGGCGCAGGGTGCCTGCATGGCCATCGAGGACGCGGTCTGTCTCGCCCATCAAGTTACTGCTCACGGCGAGGATATTGCCGCCGCCTTCCAAGCCTATCAGGCGAACCGCTATTTGCGGACCGGACGGGTTCAACTGACGGCCCGGTTCTACGGCGACGTCTATCACGCGGAGGGAGTGACCCGGGAATTGCGTAACATGACGCTGTCGCCGCGAACACCGGAACAGGCCTATCAGGGCATGGATTGGCTTTATAACGGCGTCGACGACGACGGCGCGCAAGTTTTGTAGTTGGATGCCACAAGCCCCGTCATTCCCGCGCAAGCGGAAGGCCATAAATGAGGCGGTGTACCCTGGATTACCACCAGCGCGGGAATGACAATGCCCGAAGCTTTGGAGAGTGACAGTATGTCCTTAAACGAGACACCCACGGAATCACCAGAGCGCCTCGCCTATTACGACCGCATCCGAGGCGATAATCTGGCGCCGCTTTGGCAAGTCTTCAGTACCCTAATCACTAAAGAGCCGAAGAGCGATTGCCGTGCGCATATTTGGCGTTACGAGATGTTGCGGGACCGATTGATGGAGGCAGGTAATTTGATCTCCGCGAAGGAAGCGGAACGCCGGGTTTTGATATTGGAAAACCCCGGGTTCGCGGGCGAGGCACGAATTACCACCTCGTTGTTTTCGGGCCTGCAATTGGTTTTGCCGGGTGAGCTGGCCCCGGCCCATCGGCACAGTCAATCCGCGCTCCGCTTTATCGTTGAAGGTTCCAGCGGCCAGACAGCAGTCGATGGCGAACGCACGATCATGAAGGAAGGGGATTTCGTCATCACGCCACCTTGGTCGTGGCACGATCACGGCAATGACACGGATGCGCCGATGATCTGGCTCGACGGGCTCGACATTCCCTTGGTGCGGTTCTTCGACGCCTCTTTTGCCGAAGTTTACCCGGCAGACGAACAACCGATCACGATACCGGATGGCGACAGTGGCGCGCGCTACGGTGCCAATATGTTACCGGTCGATTATCGATCTTCTTCACCGGTATCGCCCCTCTTCGCCTATCCCTATGCGCGGACACGGGAGGCCTTGGAGGTAATGAAACAGCGCGACGAATGGGACCCATGCCACGGCTTGAAAATGCGCTACACGAACCCGAACGACGGCGGACACGCAATGCCGACCATTGGCGCGTTCATTCAACTCTTGCCGAAAGGTTTCACGAGCAAACGTTACCGGTCGACGGACGCCACGGTCTTCGTCTGTGTCGAAGGAAAGGGTTCGACCCGGATTGGCCGCACCCATCTTGAATGGGGACCACGCGATATCTTTGTCGCACCCAGCTGGCATCCGGTGGTCCACGAAGCCAGCGCCGAGTCAGTCCTGTTCAGTTTCTCCGACCGCCCCGTGCAGGAGAAGCTTGGCCTGCGGCGGGAGAAGCGGGGCTAGTCGGCGACGATGGCCTATTAGTTTGCAGCAATCAGGTCGATAAAGATGTCGGCGAAATCTTTTAGTTTTGCCTCGCCAACGCCGAAGGTTTCCGCGAACTCTACTCGAGTCGCCGGACGTTTCGCTGCCATATCCGCGAGGGAGCGATCGGACAAGATCACATAAGCGGGAACACCGCGCTCCTCGGCAAGGCGCAGACGTTTCGCCTTCAATACCGCCAGCAATTTTGTCCCCGCCGAATCAAGGCTTTCGACCTCTGCGGAGGCCCGGCGCTTTCGCGTCGATGTTTTGACAATGCGGTCTGCACGATAGCGGAATTCACCCTCGCCGCGCATCAGCGCCATTCCTGCCGCCGTCATCTTAATGCCGCCATAACCAGCAACATCGATTTCCAAAAACCCGGCGGCCACCATCTGGCGTACGATACCTTGCCATTCCTTCTGAGTCCGCGACGCCCCGGCTCCGTAAACATCAAGCCGGTCATGCCCCTGCTGCTCGATCTTATCGTTCGAACCGCCGCGCAACACACTGACGATATGCGCCACGCCGAAGCGGTTGCCGGTCCCTTGAACGGCGGCGAGAACCATATTCGCTTCGTGGACCCCGTCCGTTGTCTCAACCGGATCAATGCAGACGTCGCAATTGCCGCAGGCTTTCTCCGTCGCCTCGCCAAAATAGCGCAGCAACATACGCCGTCGGCAGTCTGGCGCTTCGCAATAAGCGATTAAGGAGTCGAGGCGTTTATGTTCGCGCCGTTTGTGGTCGTCCGAGGTCTGCGCTTCCTCAATGAAGACCCGGCGCATGCGAATATCGTCGAGTCCGTAGAACAACATTGTTTCCGCCGGTGCGCCGTCCCGACCGGCGCGGCCGATCTCCTGGTAATACGCCTCCAGGCTTCCCGGCAGGTCAGTATGAGCGACGAAACGGATATCCGGCTTGTCGATGCCCATGCCGAAAGCGATGGTCGCGACCATGACGATGCCGGGCTCGGTCATGAAGCGGTTCTGGATGACCGCCTTTTCCGAGCTATCGATCCCCGCGTGAAAGGCCAAGGCACTATGCCCCTTATCGCGGAGCATCTGCGCGACGTCCTCGGTCTTCTTGCGGGACAGACAATAAACGATGCCCGACGCCCCTTTTCGCTCGGCGACGAAATCTGCGATCTGTTTCTTCCAGCTGCTCTTAAGTGTGACGCCCAGGCAAAGGTTGGGGCGATCAAAACCGGTAACGATACTGATTACGTCACCCGCAAACATGCGCTGTTCGATATCCTCACGGGTGGCACCGTCCGCCGTCGCGGTTAGGCCCATGATTGGCACGTTCGGAAAGCGTTGGCGTAAATCGGCCAGCATTGCGTATTCAGGGCGAAAGGCGGGACCCCATTGCGAGATGCAATGCGCCTCGTCGATGGCGAAGAGCGCGATATCCAATTGCGACAGTGCGGCCAGCATTCGGTCGGTCATCAAACGCTCCGGCGACAGATACAAAAGCCGAATTTTACCATCGCGCACCGCGAACCAGGTCTCGATATTTTTCTCTCGCGAGAGGTCGGAGTTGATGGTCGCCGCCCCGATTCCATTGAGCAGCAAGGCCGCGACTTGGTCGCGCATCAGCGCCACCAAGGGCGAGATCACGACCGTCAATCCGCCGCGCACGATGGCTGGTAATTGATAACAAAGCGATTTTCCAGCCCCGGTCGGCATGACCGCCAAGACGTTGCGACCCTCCATCACCGCCTCGATCGCTTCGCGTTGTCCGTCGCGAAGTTCCGAGAAGCCGAAGACGTCGTGCAATGCCGATCCGAGATCGGTGAAATTAGCGGTAAAAGGGCCTGTATACGGTAGGGTCATGAGCGCGCTTCGAACATACGCGATTCGCGCACAGAAGGAAGCCCCCAATCAACATATTGGGGCAAAAGAGCTCCCTTAACCCAGATGTTTCCTATAAAACGCCTAAGTGCGGGAAAACGCTAAGGTGCGGGCATCGTCCCAGGTTATCGCGATTTTGCCGTCGTATAACCGGCGGATAGTATGATGTGTAGGTGAAAGCTCAAACCGACGATAAATCCGGCTCTCCGCCCAACAAGTATTTGCCGACGGTCTGATAGTGTGCCTTCCGGCCCTGCATCTGCTGGGTCACGGTGCGGATGTCGCGGTAGCGCCGCTCAAACGGGCTGGAATGGAACACCGCCGAAGCGCCCGCTGCGTCATAGACTACCTCAGCCACGGATTTTGCTTCGTGGATGCCGTGAGTGGTCGCCAAGCGAATCCGCATGCGTTGATCCACTGTCAGCTCACCAGTCTCCAAAACCGCGGCCCAGATATCGTCGAGCTCCGAAATCAGGAAAGTGCGGGCCGCGTTTAGACGCGCTTCGGCCAAAGCCACGTCCGCTTGCACCACTGTGTTCTCCTTCAAAACGGTTTTCGCCAAGCGCGGACGCTTGTCGATGGAGAGTTTCTTAAACGCCTGCAGCATGCTGTGCGCGATGCCCATCGCCACACCGGAAAACCCTGCGGCATAGAGGTTGGTTTGCCGAAAGAGATAGAGTGGCGCACGGTAAGTCAGTTCTTCGTCCTTGTCGCGGATGACTGAATGCGCGGCCGGGACGAAATGATCTTTCAAGGCATAGCCATCGCTGCCAGTCGCCCGTAGCCCGATCACGTCCCAGATAACATTGATTTCAATCTCGGATTTAGGGATCAGCATGGTTCGTACCACAGTCTTGCCGTCCGCGTCTTTCATCGGCTCGCCATCATCGAGCATGATGCAATGCGCTCCGAGCCAGGTGGCGTTATGCATACCGCTGCAAAATGCCAGATCGCAGTTCACGCTATAGCCACCCTCGACGGCAACCGCCGTGGCTTTACCGGGACCCCAAGCCAGCACACCAGCCGGATCATCTCCCCAAATCAAACGCGCAACATCGGGCTGCGCGGTGGCGGCGCTCATCGAACAACCGTTTCCCTGACACATGCACCACGCGGTGCTGGCGTCGTAGCGCGCCACTCTTTCAATTGCCTGCATGAAAGTCGGCGGCGTCACTTCCTCGCCGTTATAGGGCTTCGGCATGAGGAGGCGAAACAGCTTCGCCTCATGCAGTGCATCAACCAGTTTTTGCGTCAAATGACCCTGTGCTTCGGATGCGTCCGCTTCGCCTTCAATGATGGGCGCCACGGCGTCGATCCGCCGAAGAATTTGCGCCGTCGATGCGGTCACATTTTGGTCCATCGCTGAATCGGGCATCGTTCTTCCTTCCCTGTCCGGTCGCTTATGCGGATTTAGCGCCGGCAATAAGCGCTACATTACCATGTAGATGGAGAATTTGCGCTGTCATGCCAGCAGCCGCGAACCACTCTAGATAGTCGCTCAATCGGCCGGGCCGATTGTTGGGGGCGATATCGCCTTCATAAGCTTCAAATGACTCCGCCGTCCGCATGCCGCGGCCATATTCCCTCTCGATCCGATTCCAGATCGAGCGTTGCAACGGGAAGTGTGGTGCTTGCGTCAGACGCAATCGGTCGTACAAAAAGAAATACCCATCCGCCGCTAAACGGTTCGCCGCGAAGGAGATCACCCCTTGCTTTGCTTCATCCGGAAGATCGTGGAAGGTCAACGCGGTAAGAGCGAAGCGGTAGGGCCCTTCCGGTATTCCAATCTCCTCCAACGATTCGAGATTGCCCGCGAACCAATCGGTGCGATCACCATGCCCCGCGAGGTTTTCTTTCGCTTGCGCCAGAGACTCAGGTTTAAGGTCGACCCCAATCAGCTGCAAATCGGCGCGCTTTTCAAAAATTAAACTCGCGACATATCCAGTCCCGCAGCCAAAATCAAGAATTCGGTCTTCTGGTCTTGCGGTGTCGGCGACGACGCAGGCCAGTATATCGAGCTGTTCTGCCCGGGTCGGGTGACTTCCAATTGGATCTTCCATGAGGGTAGCTGTTCCCTTTTATGATTAGCTGAAATGCATCGCGCCGTTGACATCCAATACCGCACCGGCGATATAGCTCGCCGCCGGTGAGACAAGGAACGCCAGCGGGCCCGCGATTTCATCCGCTTCGGCGATACGCTTCATCGGAAAAATATCACCAGCGAAAGATTGGCTTTGTGTCATCGGCGTCGCAACCGGTCCCGGTGCCACAGCGTTGATCAAGATATTGTGCGGGGCTCCGCGCCGCGACGCCCAACGCACGAAACCGTGGATGCCGCCTTTCGCCATCGCATAATGAGGGGCCGCCGCGACACCGCCAATTCGCCCGGCGATGGAACCTATCAATGCGATCCGCCCGCCATTGCCGCGCTCAATCATGCCGTTCATAAAAGCGCGAGTTAGGTTCAAGGGGCCGTGTAGATTGATGTTGAACACCCGGGCTGCGACGTCGTCCCAACCATCGTCGTTCCAATCATCAAAGGGACAAACCGCAGCACAATCGATCAGCGCGGTGACGGCGCCACAATCAGCGGCCCATGCTTCGACCGCATCGCGCTCCGTTACGTCGAGCGAAGCTGCTGAAGACTTCCGCCCCTTCGAGGTAATGTAATCGGCCAACGCTTGCGGCGGTTTGATGTCGGAGAGCATGACATCCGCGCCCATCTCCGCAACAAGCCGCGCCGTCGTCGAGCCAATACCGCCACCAGCGCCGGTAATCGCGATTCTCTGACCCGTAAGGTCGAACTGAACAGCCATTTCCCACTCCCTTTCATATTCTCTAATTCTCAATGATCTCGACGGGCGAAGGTCCGGGTCAAGCTTTCCCACGACGATCCCCAAACGCCGCCATTCCAGATACAGACTTTTGCAGTATATGGTAAGGCTCGACATACTCCATGCTCACGTCCTCTCCTCCGCTTCCAACGGATCAACGCATGCCGGTCACCGCGCGTAGCTATCTTGGCCTTATCGTCCTCGGGCTCGGTACGTTGGTCGCACCCCTCGACAGCGCAGTGAACATTGCGTTCCCACGGATTACCGGAGATTTCGGCGTTCCTTTGGCGGATATCCGCTGGGTCATCATCTGTTACGTCCTCACGCATACCAGCCTGATGCTGGTCTTCGGCAAGCTCGGCGACCTGCACGGGCACAAGCGGATTTTCACCGCCGGATTGGCGCTGAGCGTCGTCACCTTCACACTGTGTGCCATCGCATGGGAGTTCGAATATCTACTGCTCTTCCGCGTCTCGCAGGGTGTTAGCGCCGCGCTAGTGATGAGTTGCGGGCCAGCCATCGCGACGTCATTGTTTCCGGAAGAATACCGGGCCCGGGTGCTCGGAGCGTATTTGACGATGTTCGGCATCGGTGGCGCGCTCGGACCCTCGATTGGCGGCATCTTGGTCGCCGAATGGGATTGGCCGGCGGTCTTCTGGGCCCGTGCCCCCATTGCATTCGTCGCCTTGTTATTGGTTTTCGTTCTGCCCAACCCGCCACGCCGGTCGGACTCGTCCAACTTCGATTCGACCGGCGCAGTGCTCGTCGCCACCGCGATGTCGAGCTTTCTGCTGACGATAACGCAATTGCAGCGGGCGGAAGACTATCCAATTGCCGTCGGCCTGCTGGCTCTCACCGCGCTTGCCGCGATCCTCGCTTATATCCGCCGCGCGGCACGCCACCCGTCCCCGGTCATTCGCTTGTACGTGTTTCGTCGCATCGAGTTCACCTTTCTCAATTGCGGCAATGTCGCGATCAATTTTACCGGCTTCTCTGTGTTGTTGTTGGTCCCCTATTATTTGGCGACCCATTCGGGATTGGAAGTCGGGTTGGCAGGCGTGGTTCTGGCGATGTCACCGCTCGGCGTGGTCTTGGCCTCTCCCATGGGTGGGTGGTCGATGGGCAAGGTCGCGGCCAACCGGCTGGCCTTCCTGGGCGTGCTGCTGGTCGGCGGTGGCACGTTCTTGGTAGGGCGTTGGGACGGCACACCCGGAATGGTCGCCATGGCTTTGCCATTGTTGATGTCCGGAGTTGGCCTTGGTCTGTTTCAAGTCGCCTATATGAACATCGTCACCGGCACCTTGCCCTTATCGGACCGCGGTGTCGCGGGCAGCCTCGCCATGCTGACACGCACCATCGGCATTGTCGGCGCCGCGTCACTCTTAACTTGGTTATTCGCCAGCCTTGAGGCGGGAAACATACAAAACGGCGAGAGGCCGGATCAAAGTTTCATTCACGGCTTTCAAATGACCTTCGACTTTGCCAGCGCGGTTTTGATAGGATTTCTACTTATCTCGCTCATTAGACCCGGAACCTGGTTCGGGCGCACGACGGAGGGAGCACAATCATGAACGATGTCGTCATCATAGGTGGCAAGACGTTACACCCGGACATGAAAGCCATGCTAGACGCCCGCGCAGCATCAGGTCCGACGGTCACTATCGAAGAACAGCGCGACGCGTGGACAGACTATAGCCAAGCGCTCTCGACACCGCACCCGGCCGACATGAAGGTCGAAGACCGTGTTTTGTCGCTGGATCACGGCAAAGTCACGGTCCGGGTCTATACGCCGCCGTCCGCTTCCGGCGATGCGCCCTGCGTGATTTATTCTCATGGTTGTAGATTCATGAAAGGCGATCTCGACAGCTCCGACAAGTTCGCGTGGGGCGCGGCGCAAGATTGCGGCGCCGTCGTCGTCAGCGTCGATTACCGTTTGGCACCGGAACATCCGTTACCCGCCGCCTTCAACGACGTCTAAGGAACCCAGTGTCATGTCGCGGAGAATCCCGCGGGTTTCGGTATCGACACGAATCGAATCGCGGTCTTTGGAGACAGCGCCGGCGGAAACCTGTCCGCCGCTACTGCATTGGCGGCGCGCGACCGCAACGGCCCAAGATAGTAGCTCAATCGCTGCTCTATCCCGGCACTGGGCTTGAGCAATCCGGTGGCTCCTATGAAGAGAACGCGGAAAGCGGAATCCGCGCGGTCGCGGCACCAATGTTCCGCGACGCACGTTGGTTCACAACCGACGGCCACGCCTTGCAATACGATTGGGACGAGGGGGCTGGACAAGAAACTTTCGCGGAAGCGCGACGGCAAATCGACCTCGCCAATCAACACCGCTCAGGACGGCTTTCCGGCATGGTGTGCCCAGCCCAGGTTGATACTTGTTCCGCTGCCCTAATCGAGGAAGCTCACGGTTTTTCGGAAGAATGGAATCTACCGTTCCAAATTCACGCTGCGCAGAACGTCACCAAATTCCACGAGATGTTCCGCCGCCACGGCAAGACGCCGATCCGCTGGCTGCATTATATCGGCGCGCTTGGTAGCCATTCCATCATTGGCCACGGCATCTTTCTCGACCATCACCCCTGGCTGCATTGGACGACGCGGAAGGATCTCGATCTCCTGGCGGAGACCGGCACCACGGTCGCGCATTGTCCAACCGTCTTCCTGCGCCGCGGCATCACGCTAAGAACTTTCGGCACCTATGTGCGGGCCGGTGTGAACGTGGGTATCGGAACCGACACTTATCCGCATAACTTTCTGGAAGAGATGCGGAGCACCGCCAATCACGCGCGCACGATGGCGGAGACCGTCGATGATGTCGGTCCGCGAACCGTTGCGGAGCCTGATATATGTCGCGGCGGATCGCGCAATTCGCGACGTTTATGTGGATGAAGAGTGTGTCCTGCGCAACGGCACGCCGCTCAATATAGATCTTCAAGCCGCATCTTCGGACCTTGAAGCCTCACAAAAGAGGTCGCTGGAACAGGTCTCCGGAC
>JBMYRC010000098.1:0-16142 GCA_049601975.1 Alphaproteobacteria bacterium
GGCCTCTACCCGCCGGACGATACGATTAGGGCTGAATATGCGGATTGGCTTGCGGCCGGCAAACCTCGCTAGAGGTGTCGTCTATTCGCGGCGTTTTGGTTTTCCGCCGGAGCGTGGACTGCGGGCGGGGCGGCTCCGTTCGGCACGCCGTTGTCCCGAGGCGAAATCAAGGACGTTGTCTTCCGGTACGACTGGCACGTCGGCGGCACCCGCCGCCACGGTCGCTTGTACCGCGTCCTGTGTTCCGACGATCGGTTGCTCCAGCATCGGATAGATCGCGGTATCGCCACCGTGACGGTAGCGGACCATCGAACTTGGTCTTCTGAAGTAAATCCACAGGTTCGACATAATATTTTTCGCCCTTGAGGCTCTTTGAAGCCATTAATCTGAACGTCTGCCGGAATCTGGTCAAGCAGTCAATTCATCGTCCATGGTTATAGTTAACGCGCAAAGGTTAACAAATGCTGAAGGAGATCGATTGAGCGGTCTGTCGAAAGGTATTAAAATATCGTCATGCAAACGTTTGCTGAGACGATTATCGATCTCCGAATTATTGACCCGGTTCTCTAGTTAGGGCCGGGATCGGCTTTTTCGTTTCCAGATCGAAAATTGTTTTAAGGAGCAAAGCGATGCCGTTAGCGACCGCTTCAGACCCATTGAACGCTACTTTCATAAATCCCGACGAAACCTCTAAACACACGCGGTTTGTTGTGTTCGCGGCGTCGGACCCGGGAACCCTTTCTCGCATTTTTGAGCCCTTCGCGAAACGCGGTTTGGTACCTGCTTCCTTGAGTTCCCGGACCATCGATGAAGAGCTGCGGGTGGAGATTGAGATGGAGGGGATGGATCCAAGCTTGGCGGCTTATATCGGTCGGTGCCTTCAGGAGATTTTTGTGGTGTGGTCCGTCGACCTGACGCTCGGTTCTCCTTGATCGAAGGGAGGGAGAGGTTTAATTCTCAGCGCCTATCATGAGTTATCTCGATCATATTCGCGCCTGTAACAATCTAGATCTGGCACATTTCCGGCCGTTCGAGATCGATGGCCGTGCCGTCGGTTGGGTCCATCGTAAAAACATCGAGACATTGACGGCTTATGCCGATGTCTTCTTCATCAATGAAGAGCGCGTGACTTTGGCGTCCGGTCTCGACGATTTCGAGACGCGCTCGGCGGCGGTCGCCCCTGTCGTCGAGGGATTGGCGGCATCGGGCGCAACTCTCGCGCCTCGCGCGGAATTCTATGCGATCTCAGAAGACCGCCACCTGCCGCCGTTGATGCAAATTGAGCGCAGCGCGGTGCCGTTCTTCGGCATCCAGGCGTCCGGCGTGCATATGAATGGATTTGTGCGCCGTGCCGATGGCTTGCATATGTGGATAGCGCGGCGGGCTAGTGGCAAGATGACCTATCCTGGAATGTTGGACAACATGGTCGCGGGCGGCCAACCGCTCGGCCTGGGGTTGAAGGAAAATATGATCAAGGAATGCGCCGAGGAGGCCGGCATTCCGCAGGAGATCGCCCGGACCGTTCGAGCCGTCGGTATGATCGACTATAGTCACCAATCGGAAGATACAGCGAAGCCGGACCGGCAATATTGCTACGACCTAGAACTTCCCGAGACGTTCCAGCCGGTGGCGGCGGACGGTGAAGTTGGGGAATTCATGTTGTGGCCGATCGAAAAGGTCGCCGAGGTCGTACGCGACACATTCGAATTCAAGTTCAATTGTAATTTGGTGATTATCGATTTCTTGATCCGCCACGGCGTGCTCGATCCGGATTCCGAGCCCGACTATGCGGCGATCTGCCTGGGTTTGCGCAGGAGCGGCGCGATTTAGCCCGCGGCGCAGCGCTTCCGCCAGGCCCTCCACAACCCGTATACACTGACAATCAGCCATACGCCTTCGATCAGGACGGCGGAGAAATTGAACTCGTACGCGAGGGAAATCAGAATCAGAATCGAGCCGACCGCATTGAAGATCGAAAATGCCATGCGTCCGGGATCAATACGCTCCGTCTGCAGCATGACGTACATAACGACGATAAAGCCGACGCCGATGGTACCGAGAATGTCGTGGAATTCCATCAAACGTCTCCGGCGGCAGCGATGGCGCTATCGTGCTTCGACAAACCCACCCTTCGACAGGCCCAAAGTAAGAGTTCGCGCCTAAGCTTCTTCCATCTTGAGCGCGTCGATAAAGGCCGATTGCGGGATTTCCACCTTGCCGAATTGGCGCATGCGCTTCTTGCCGGCTTTCTGTTTGTCCAACAGTTTGCGTTTACGTGATATGTCGCCGCCATAGCATTTGGCCGTAACATCCTTGCGCATCGCGGCGATCGTCTCGCGGGCGATTACCTTGCCGCCGATGGCGGCCTGGATCGGCACTTTAAACATTTGTCTCGGGATCAGGTCTTTAAGCCTTTGGCAAACCTGGCGTCCACGGTGCTCCGCTTGGCCCCGGTGGACGATCATCGAGAGTGCGTCGACCGGCTCCGCATTGACCAGAATGGAGACCTTCACGAGATCGCCTTTCTCGTAATCGAGCATTTCGTAATCGAAGCTGGCATAACCGCGCGAGATTGATTTCAGGCGGTCATAGAAATCGAACACCACCTCATTCAACGGCAGGCGGTAGACCGCCATGGCCCGGTTGCCGACATATGTGAGGTCCAGTTGTTCGCCGCGCCGCTCTGTGCAGAGCGACAATACCGCGCCGAGATAATCGTCCGGCACCAGGATCGTCGCTTTGATCCACGGCTCTTCTATATCGGCGATTTCGACCGGGTCCGGATAATCCGCCGGATTGTGCAATTCGATCAGGTCGCCGTTGTTTTTGTGGATTCGATAGACGACCGATGGCGCGGTGGTGATCAGATCGAGATCGAATTCCCGGTTGAGGCGCTCTTGGACGATCTCCAGATGCAACATGCCGAGGCAACCGCAGCGATAGCCGAAACCGAGGGCGGCGGAGCTTTCCGGCTCAAAATGTAGGCTGGAATCGTTCAGCGCGAGTTTTGCGAGGCTCTCGCGCAAATCCTCATAATCGTTGGTATCGACCGGGAACAAGCCGCAAAACACCACGGGGATCGTCGGGCGGAAGCCCGGCAGCGCCGTTTCCGTCGGGCGTCTATCCTCGGTCAGCGTATCGCCGATCTTGCAATCGGCCACCGATTTGATGCTGGCGGTGATATAGCCGATCTCCCCCGGGCCGAGTTCGCCGGTCTCGACCCGTTTCGGCGTAAAGACGCCGACGCGGTCGACTTGATGGACGGCACCTGTCGCCATCATCTGGATTTTCATATCTTTCTTCAGTGTACCCTCAAGCACCCGTACCAGGGTGACGACGCCGAGATAGGGGTCGTACCAGGAATCTACCAGCATCGTTTTCAAGGACGCGCTCGGGTCGCCTGCCACGGGCGGTGGCAGGCGTTCGACCAGCGCTTCCAGGACGTCTGGGATGCCCACTCCGGTCTTTGCGGAAATATCAATCGCGTATTCGCTGTCGAGACCGATGACCTCCTCGATTTGCTGGCGGATGCGCTCAGGTTCGGCAGATGGCAGGTCGATCTTGTTGAGGACCGGAATGACTTCGTGATCCGCGTCAATGGCGAGATACGCATTGGCCAATGTCTGCGCTTCCACACCTTGGCTGGCGTCGACCAGCAAGAGTGAGCCCTCGCAGGCGGCCAGGCTGCGGCTGACTTCGTAGGAGAAATCGACGTGTCCCGGCGTGTCCATCAGGTTTAGCGTATAGATTTCTCCGTTCGAGGCCTTGTATTGCAGGCGTACGGTTTGCGCTTTGATCGTGATGCCGCGCTCGCGCTCGATATCCATCGAGTCGAGCACTTGTTCTTTCATCTCCCGCGTCTCGAGGCCGCCGCAAAATTCGATCAAGCGGTCAGCCAGCGTCGATTTCCCATGGTCGATATGGGCGATGATGGAGAAATTACGGATATGCGCGGTGTCGGTCATCGCAATTGATTCTGTATCCTAAGGAGTCGCGTGGAATGTAGGGTCGGCGCGGCAATAGCGCAATCGTTCCGTGACCGGTTCGGGGGATTCAGTGTATCGCCTGTTCGCCCGCCGATGCTTGAACATTGAGATCGCCGACGCCCACGGCCAGCCCCCATTCGGCTTTTTCCGTCAGCGAGGTGATCTGATGGCAGAAAGCGTGCAGCAGATGTTCGTTTAGATTCAATCCGATCTGCAGGTTCTCCGCAGTCTTCAGGTTAAGCCGCATGCCCCCGGTCGGCAGCGGTGTACACTGCCCGCCGATGGCCAGCATCGGTTTCTCCGTCGAGGGTTTGTTGATCTTCTCCTCGTCGTGCTTTTTCGTCATGTCCGTCTTTTGCAGGGCGTCGTTATGTTGCATCGCCATCACCGCGCGTTTGACCTGCGGCGTGGTCGTCGGCGCGGCCGCTGTTTCCGGTGGCAGTGACTGCTTTTCGACGCCTTTGATGAGCGCCGGCCACAACACGTTGATGAAACGCCGCGTGAGCCAGATTTGATGCTCGTCATGCGCTGTCGTGCTGACACGCAGGAGCAACCGGTCTTCGGTTGCCGAATAACTCATTGTCATCTGATGGAGAGAGTTAGACACGGTCTCGTCCTCGGTTGGCGATTGTTGTAATATAGCGTGTGAAGGACTAGGAGGCGAGCCAATGGGTATAGAAATTCGGTCGCTGAGCGACGTAATGGCGGCTGAGGCAGTCGGCGTCGATCTGAAGACAGGGGTTTCGCCCTCGGAGCGCGATACGCTGCGCCAAGCGATCACCGATCATTTGGTCCTTTGTATTCGCGGGCAGGACTTATCGCCCACGGAATTGGCCGAAGCTTCGAACTTGTTCGGTAAACCCAAGACCTTTGTGTTGCGCAACGATCGAATTGAAGGTGCGCCCGAGGTCTCCATCGTCTCCAACCGGCCGCCTTCACTCGGCGGCAAGCCCTTGGTCCAGGCGAAGCAATGGCACACCGACGATTCCTATCTTGCCGACCCTGCGACCCTGACCCTGTTGCATGCGGTCACGTTGCCAGGCGCTGGGGGAGATACCGAGTTCATTAATTGCTACGCGGTGCTGGATGCACTTCCGCCGGATATGCGCAGCCGGATCGATAGTTTGCGGGCGGTGCATAAGTATCTCAGCCGGCGCAACCAATCCTGGGTCGCGAAACGCTCCGGCGAAGAGGAAGACGAGACCCCCGATGTTGACCACCCGATGGTCCGTACCCACCCCTTGAGCGGGCGCCAGTCGCTTTACATCAACCCGAACCGGATCGACCATATTCTTGACTGGGACGACCAAGCGAGTGATGCCCTGCTCGATCCTCTGTATGAATTCGCTTTCCAGCCCCAGTTCCAATACCACCACAATTGGCAGCCGGGCGATCTCGTGATCTGGGATAACCGATGCACCATGCATCGTGCCAACGCGGAATACGATCTGTCTCAGCCCCGAGTTATGCATCGGGTAATGCTTGAGGGCGGAATTCCGGAGTGAATGTGTAAAATTTTTTACGATTCGATTAACCGGTCGTTAACCAAATCAGAGTTATTAAGTCACCACGGCAAGTTTCGGAAGGGAATTCCGATCCATTGCGAATTGACGGTGATAGAGAAGACGATGCAGAAGGGAAAGCAACTGATGGAAGGTTACGACACACCGACATCGCAGGAAGTGGCGGATTACAATCACTTCTGCGCCGATCGTTTTCCGTCGTTCTCTCAGCTCGAGCTCGTCGATGAGCCCGATGCCCCGCCCTCGATGGCGCTCTATGTTATTGCCGGACGCCGGATGGACGTCTGATCTATTTGCCTCCAACGTCTTAATCTGAAGTGAAGGACTATCTGTTTAGCCAATGGTCCCGGCTTGTGGGCGATCTATGTGTAATGGAGCTTTGCCCCTTACCTGACGAGAAGATCCGAACATGTCGAACGAACCAAATGTGGACTTTGAAACGCTCCACGAAATTGTCCAGCGCGCGAAACTGAACCTGTCCCGGCATCTATGGGATTACCTCGTGGGCGGGACTGAGACCGAGATGACCCTGAAGCGGAACCGGCATGCGCTGGATTGCTGGGGCTTTCGGCCACGGGTTCTGAATGATGTTTCCAAGGTTGATTGTTCAACCGAGTTATTGGGCCGCAAGCTGCGCCTTCCCATTATCCTGGCGCCGATTGGCTCGCTCGAATCCTTTCATCCGGGCGGTGGCGTCAGCTCCAGCCAAGCGGCGGCGGAATTCGGCGTCTGCCACATGCTCAGTTCCGTCTCGGGACCGGGCCTCGAGGAAGTCGCCAAATGCGCCGACAACATGAAAATCTTCCAACTCTATGTCCGGGGCGGCGATGACTTCGTCGACGAGATGGCGCAGCGCGCTATCGATGCGGGCTATGACGCTTTCGCGATCACCGTCGACACCGCGCATTACAGCCGCCGGGAGCGCGATATCGCCAAACGGTTCGAGAAGTCCTGGGCGCGGCGGAACAGCGCCAATTGGAACTACCAAGCGACGTTCGACTGGAAATGTTTGGAGCGCTTCAAGTCAAAGCACGACATTCCGCTTTTCATCAAAGGCATCGCCACGCCGCAAGACGCGGTGAAATGCGTCGAGCTCGGAGTCGAGGGCGTCTACGTCTCGAACCACGGCGGCCGTCAACTGGATCATGGCCTCGGTTCTTGCGCCGTCCTGCCGGAGATCGTTGACGCCATCGATAAAAAATCGCTCGTCGTGGTCGATGGCAGTATCTGCCGCGGTACCGATGTGGTGAAAGCCATAGCTCTTGGCGCTGATGCGGTCGGGATGGGCCGGATGCAGGGCTTCGGACTCGCTGCCGCCGGGCCCGCCGGTGTCGTGCGAATGCTGGAGATATTGGAGGACGAAGTCAGCAAGGTGTTGGGCCTCTTGGGCGTCAACAGCCTGGCGGAAGTCGACCGCAGCTACCTGGCTCCGGCTCCGGCATTGTCCGACCCGCACGCGCTAAGTGGATTCCCGCTCCTCGATATCGACGCCAATCCTTACTAAGAAAACACGCCGCACGTCATGACGCTTTCCGACGAGAATCAGTTGGAGGGCCCATGGCGCTTGCGGATCGCTATGCTGATGGGCGCGCATGTGGTGGGCACGATAAATGTTGTGTCTGTTCTGGCTATGGCACCGGTGATCCAGCGGGAGCTTCATCTCAGCGCGACCGAAGTCGGCCTTGTTATGACAGCCTATTATTGTGGCCAGGCGATTTGGTCTCTACCAGCGGGGGCGTTTGTCGACCGCATTGGGGTGGGGCGTAGTCTCATTGGCGCCATGATTGGGATTGCGCTAGGCACGATAGTGGTTGCGACCGCACCCAATTTAACTTTCATTTTGTTCGGCATGTTGTTGATGGGCAGTGGTTATTCCTTCACGAATCCCTCGACGGCGAAGGGTGTGTGCGACTGGTTTCCGCAGCACCGCCGCGCGACAGCGATGGGCGCGAAACAGACGGGCGTGCCCCTCGGTGGTGTGATTGCAGCCGGCTTTGGCGCACTCGCGGCCACCATCGACTGGCGCGTGGTCTTGGGGGGTGTCGTCATAATAACGCTGATTTTCGGCATTGCTTGTATGACATTGACCGAACCACAAAAAGAACAGCCTGAAGTCCGAACCAGTCCTTTCGCGGGATTACGTGAATTGTTTGGCGATATGAATTACGGGCGCTTCGTGCTCTCGAATCTGCTCTACAATTTTGGGCAAGGAAATTTCTTCGCGTTCCTCACTTTGTTCATCCGTGATGCGGCGATGGCCAGTCAGGAATTCGCTAGTCTCTGTCTAGGTGTGGCACAGGCTGCGAGCGCCGCCGCCCGTTTCGGATGGGGCGTTGTCAGCGATATGTTTATGGGCGGTAGGCGAAAGGGCCTCGTCGTTGGGATCGGCATTGTTTCGGCAATGTTGTTGGCGATGATGCCGCTGATGTTGGAAGATTGGCCGGTTTTCGTGATTCTATTGATCGTCTCCGGCCTCGGCATTACGGTCGCGAGTTATGCGGGGCTCATGCAAACCATGTCGGTCGAAGCTGTGGCGCCGCGTCTCACCGGCTCTGCCGTCGGATATAACGGCATCTGCACCCATCTTGGTGGGATTATTGGCCCACCTGCCTTTGGCGCGATTGTCGATGCGACCGGGAGTTACGGTGGCGGATGGTTGTTGACCGGCGCGGTGGTTGCTGTCGGCGTTTTCGTCGTCGGTTTCGGATTTAAAGGGGGCGACCGGTAGTAGGACGCCCCCATTTAATATGGCCTAAACAACCGGGCAAAGGCCGCCGTCGACATTAATGGCGGTGCCGGTGATGTAGCCGCCGTGATCGGACGCCAAAAGGCAGGCAATCGCGGCGTATTCTTCCGCCTTGCCGACCCGACCCATGGGAAGACCCTTGCCGAAATCGGCAAGCCATTCATCGAAGCCTTTGTTGTCACCAGCATTTTTGTGCCGTTGCACCCATTGGTCGCTCTCGATGCGGCCGACCATCAAGCCGTTGACGAGGATATTGTCGGGTGCATATTCGCATGCCATTGCCTTGGTCAACGACATCCCGGCGGCGCGACTGATCGCGGTCGGGCCGCCTTCCGCCGGTGTTGCCTTGGCCCCGGTGTTGAGCGAGTTGATGATCCGGCCCCATTTCTGCGCCTTCATGTGCGGAATGCAGAGGCGGCTGAAGCGGATGTTGGAGAATAATTTCAGCGTGATGTCATGTTCCCAATCCTCATCGCTCAAATCCATGAAGGGAGAGCGTTTCGAGGTGCCGACATTGTTGACCAAGATATCAATGGGGCCGAGGTCGGCGACAGCGGCTGCGTGGGCGGCTTCGATTTCCGATTTCTCCAGCACATTGCAGGAATAAGCGCCGACCGTGCCGCCGGTCGCGTCCTCGATTTCCTTTTTGGTCTCGTCCAGCACGTCCTGACGGCGGGCGACGATAGCAACTTTTGCGCCGGATTCGGCGAACATCATCGCCATGGCTTTGCCGAGGCCGAGACTGCCGCCGGTGATCAGGGCGGTACGACCGTCCAAACGAACTTCCATGTTATTTCTCCTGGTTAGGGACTGCCGGGACAACTGCGGCGCCCTTTGATTGATCTGCTAGGAACTTTGCCCGGAACCGGCATCGATCAAGTCGTAAAATACCGCCGGAGAGGGCTATTTTTTGAGAACAGAGAGGGCTTCGTTCAATTGCGTCATGCGGTCGTGATGGCCGAAGCCGCTATCTGGATGATGTACCGTCGCCAGCATTCGATACCGGGATCGAATCTCTTTTTGATCTGGGCGCGTTTCGGGGAGGAAACCCAAAACATGGAGTGCCTCGGCGGAGGTTCGCACACCATTCGTCAGCGGTTCGAAGGCGAGTGCCATGACCGCGCCTTTGAGGCGGTCGATCTCGCCTTCCGCTTTTCGTAAACGGTCGCCCAGTTTCGGCTTTTTGCCTTCCTCGAGGGTCAGCGCGACGCCGCCCTGCTCCATCGCCAAGGCCATGCCAAGCGCGCGGCGAATCTCCGGTATCTTGAACCTGGCAGGAAGGCGGACTTGAAGGCGCGGTTTGCGTCGCCACGGTTTGTTGGCGCTTGGCCCGGATTTGAGCACCACCTGTTCCCGGTCATCCGGTGTCGGTTCGCCCGGGTCGGGATATTTCGCGACCACGTCACGCGCTACCAGTAGTAAGACCGAGCGTGCCAAATCACCGACGTTAACCTTGCGACTTCCCGCTAGCGCGGAGACCGCATCCCGGAAGGCGGACGCACCAGGGACCGCGTAGGAACGTTTCTGATTGGAGCCGGTATTTGAAGCCATCGGTGAAGGTACGTCTGCTATCTCAATATTTTGTAGGCCGTGAATACGGGCCTACGAGATGTCGGGCCGAAAGATGCCGATTAACGTCAACTCTGTTAACTGCGAGTGCACTGGTCAGCGAAGAGTGCCGCCTGTCTGCTTCTCGACATTGGCAATGACTTTGGCGGCGACCGTGTCAATTTCTTCGTCGGTCAAAGTCTGTTCGGTCGGCTGCAGAGTGAGCCAGATGGCAACGGATTTTTTGTCCGCGCCAAGAGATTCCCCTTCATAGACGTCGAAGACGCCCGCGTCGGTGATCAAGTTTCGGTCGACCGTGCGAGTGGCGCGCAGGATTTGGTCGGCACTGACCGTGGCCTCGACTACAAACGCGAAGTCACGATGCACCGGCTGGAAGGATGATGCCTTGAGTGGCGGGCGGGCCTTGCCGCCACGCTGTTTCGGTTGCGGCACGTGATCCAGGAAGATTTCGAACCCGGCCGCTGGTCCCCGATCCCCGAGACGGCGGAGAATCTTTGGATGAATCTCACCGAACCAAGCGAGCACGGTCTTGCCGAGACGCAGGGTGCCGGAACGGCCCGGATGATACCAAGCAGGCGCATCGGCGCTGATTTGTAATTTATCGACGGGCGCGCCGATCGAAGCGAGAACCGCATAGGCATCCGCCTTCGTGTCGAAGACACCGGCTGGTGTCGGCGTGTCCTGCCAATGCCGGGGCCCAGAATTTCCGTGGCGGATACCGGCTGCTACCGCATCTTGTCCGGTCGGTGTGTCATCGCGATAGGCCGGGCCGACTTCGAACAAGCCGATATCGGGATACCCTCGGTCGGCATTACGCTTCGTCGCTGCCAGCAGGTTCGGCAAGATAGAGGGACGCATGACGTCCAGGTCTGCGCTGATTGGATTAGCGAGGCGCATGTTGTCGGTGACGCCGCCGAACAGATCGACATCGGTTCCTGGCATGAATGACCAGGTGACCGCTTCCATCATGTCGCGTTGCGCCAGCGTACGCTTGGCGAAAGACGCGCGGCGTTGCGGCACACCAATGGCCGGTGCCGGCAGCGAGGATGTGCGCTCCAGCGGGACCACCGGAATATCATCGAAGCCTTTGACCCGCAGAACTTCCGCGACCAGGCAGTATTCGCTTTCTACATCGGCGCGCCATGAAGGCGTCGTGCCGTGAATGACGCCACTCTCGACGTTCGGGTTGAAACCGAGGCGCTCGAGGATCGAGACCGCATCGTCGGTTGCGACGTCGACGCCGCCGAATGTCTTCAAGCGCTCTGGGCGCAGGGACACGGGACGTGCCCATTGCGGCATGTCGCCGGCGACGGTCAGTTCCGAGGCCTCGCCGCCGCAGAACTCCAGGATTAGGCGGGTCGCGACATGGGCGCCCCAATAAGCGGATTCGGGGTCGAGACCGCGCTCAAAACGATAACGCGCATCAGATTCGATGCTGAGCTTGCGGCCGGTCGTCGCAGTGCGAATCGGATCAAACAGCGCCACTTCGAGGAAGACGTTGGTTGTCGTCTCGGTGCAGCCCGTATTTTCGCCGCCCATGATGCCGCCGATAGCATATACGGCACCCTCGTCAGCAATGACGCTCATGCCGTCTTCGAGCGTGTATTCCTTACCGTCGAGCGCGAGGATTTTCTCGCCGTCGCGGGCGAAGCGCATGGTGAGATCGCCGGACAGCTTGTCCGCATCGAAGACGTGGAGCGGGCGGCACAGGTCAAACGTGACCAGATTTGTGATGTCGACGAGTGCGGAGATGGGGCGCAAGCCGATGGCCTTCAAACGGTCCTGTACCCATTTCGGGCTCGGGCCGTTTTGCACGCCCCGGAAGTACCGGCCGACCACCATCGGGCAGGCGTCTTGGTTGTCCGCCGAAAAATCCCGTTGCCATTTAATCGGTGGCTCGAAACCGCCCGGTATCTCTTCCGCCTCGAGTGGCTTCAATGTGCCGATACCGGCCGCCGCCAGATCGCGGGCGATGCCGCGCACCCCGAAACAATCGGCTCGGTCCGGCGTAATGCCGAGTTCGATGACCGGATCGTCCAGCCCCATCACATCCGCGGCTTCGAGGCCGATGGGCGTGTCATCCGGCAGGTCGACGATCCCGTCGTGCTCTTCGGAGATGCCCATCTCACGCTCGGAGAGCAACATGCCGTTCGATTCGACGCCGCGTATCTTGGTCGGCTTGAGGTCGATCCCTGTGCCCGGGACATGCGCGCCGGAAGGGGCGAACACGCCAATCATGCCGGTACGCGCATTCGGCGCGCCGCAAACGACCTGTACTTGCTCGCCGTCGCCCGCATCGACAATACAGACGCGCAAGCGGTCGGCGTCGGGATGCTGTTCCGCGCTCACGACTTTCGCTGTGCGGAAACCTTTCAGGCCCGCGGCCGCGTCACTGATCTCCTCGACCTCGAGGCCGAGCATGGTCAGGCGTTCCGCTAATTCGTCAAGGGAAGCATCCGTCTCCAGATGCTCCTTCAGCCATTTCAGGGTGAATTTCATGGTGTCAGTCCCCGCAAAAGGGTGGGAACTTCCATCGGTACGAACCCGTAGTGACGCAGCCATCGAAGGTCGGCTTCGTAGAAGGTGCGCAGGTCGGGAATGCCATATTTCAGCATCGCGATGCGTTCCAGCCCCATGCCGAAGGCGAAGCCTTGGTATTCATCTGGGTCGATGCCACCGGCCCGAAGCACACTGGGGTGGACCATGCCGCAGCCGAGAATTTCGAGCCAATCGTCGCCGGCGCCAATCTTTATACTATCGCGGTCGCGGGAGCAGCCGATATCGACTTCTGCCGATGGTTCAGTGAACGGGAAGTAGCTCGGCCGGAAGCGTACCGGTACGTTGTCGACCTCGAAATAAGCGCGGCAGAACTCGATCAGGCAGCCCTTCAGATGGCCCATATGGGATGTCTTATCGACCACGAGCCCTTCGACCTGGTGGAACATCGGCGTGTGTGTGAGGTCTGAATCGCAGCGATATGTACGCCCCGGCGCAATGATCCGAATCGGCGGTTCTTCCGTCTCCATCGTCCGAATTTGCACTGGCGAAGTGTGGGTCCTCAGCACCATTCGCGAACTGTCATCCTTCTCCGGCAGATAGAAAGTGTCGTGCATTTGGCGGGCCGGATGCTCGGGCGGAATGTTCAGCGCTTCGAAATTATGGAAATCATCTTCGATGTCCGGGCCTTCGGCGACCGAAAATCCCATCTCGCCGAAGATCGCGATCACTTCGTCCAAGGTCTGGCTGATCGGATGCAGTCGCCCGCCACCGCCGAACTCAACCGGCAAGGTGACGTCCACGGCCTCGTCGACGAGCCGTGCATCCAATTCTGCGTCCTGCAGATCGGTCTTGCGGGCGTCGATGGCGGATTGCACCGCTTCCTTGACCTGGTTCAGCGCCTGGCCGGTGGCCTTGCGCTCGTCCGGATCGAGGCCGCCGAGGCCCTTCATCAGATCGGTGATTCGTCCCTTGCGGCCGAGCGCCGAGACGCGCAGCTGTTCCAGGGAATCGAGGTCGCTTGCTGCCGCGACATCCGCCAGCAGCGCGTCCTTCAACTGTTCGGGATTTTCCATCGCCAGGGGTTCCGCCAGCAGGCCGAGGCCGCGCCGGGAGGCGCTAAGCGGCCAAGGCGGCCTGGGATTGGTCGACCAGCGCTTTAAAGGCATCCGGCTCGTGAATGGCGAGATCGGAGAGCACCTTACGGTCGAGTTCGAAGCCGGCCTTCTTCATGCCGTTCATGAACTGCGAATAGGTCACGCCATGCTCGCGGGTCCCCGCGTTGATGCGTTGGATCCAAAGTGCCCGGAAATTCCGTTTCCGTGCGCGTCGATCGCGATAGGCGTATTGCAGATCCTTTTCGACCCGCTGAATAGCGGCGCGGAAAGTATTTTTCGAACGACCCCGCGCGCCCTTGGCGAGCTTGAGGATTTTCTTGTGGCGATTCTGTTTGGTAACGCCGCGTTTTACACGTGCCATGTGATACTCCTCACGTCCGCAGGAAGTTGCGTTTGACGATCCGCGCGTCGGCCGAGCACATGATCTGCGTGCCGCGGTTCGTGCGTTTCATCTTCTGCGACCGACGTCGCAGCATGTGTTGGAGTTTAGCGCTATTGAAGCGGACCTTACCGGTCCCCGTGATTTTGAAACGCTTCTTCGCGCTGCTCTTGTTTTTGAGCTTGGGCATTTTGATTTCCTTATTTTGCAAATCTTCGTTGAACCGAGGAGGCATACCCATAGCCATCCGGTCCTTCTTGCGAGCGCAGCTTATAGACCTATGGTTCTCTTAATGCAAGGCCCGGGCGGGCCGTCCAATAAAGGAAGAATAGTATGGATTTGGGTCTCTCGGGGAAACGAGTATTGATTACCGGCGCGTCGAAGGGTATCGGCCGCGCCATCGCGGAAGTTTTGGCGGAAGAAGGCTGCAGTCTGCATTTAGCGTCGCGCACGGAGGCTGATCTAGCGACGGCGCGAGATGAGATCAATGAGAAGCATGGAGTGCAGGTAACGATACACGCACTCGACCTCTCCGACAGCGCCAATGTGAAGCAATTGGTCAAGGATACCGACGGTATCGATATCCTCGTCAACAACGCCGGTGCCATTCCCGGCGGCGATATCGAGACGGTTGACGAGGAAACCTGGCGCGAAGCCTGGAACTTGAAGGTCTTTGGCTACATCAACATGTGTCGCGAGGCCTATCCGGCGATGTGCAAGCGGGGTCACGGCGTGATCTTCAATGTCATCGGCATGGCGGGCCTTGCTCCGCGCGCCAATTACGTGGCCGGTAGCGTCGGCAACGCGGGACTCGACGCGCTGACGGTGGCACTTGGTAGCGAAAGCATGGATCACGGCGTCCGCGTTCTCGGCATCCATCCGGGTGCGATCGAGACCGACCGCCTTACGACGTTATATAAAGCCATGGCGAAGCGGGAATTTGGTGACGAAAGCCGCTACAAAGAGATGTACAAAGGATTGCCCGCCAATCGGCCGGGGATGCCGGAAGAATGTGCCACGGTAACGGCGATGCTGATCTCCGAAAAATCCAATTGGGTGAACGGCGTCGTCATCCCGGTCAACGGCCGAGGACAAGGCTGGTGAGTGACGGCCGGGTTACGACGGAAATCATCCAACACGAGCGTGGTCCCTATGCCCGCATCACGGTAGAGAACGCGGCCAAGGCGAACTGCCTCTCGACGCCGATTATGACGCAGTTGCGGGACGCATTTCTGACGTTGCGAGACGACGATGACCTGCGTCTCGCCGTTCTCACGGGGGAGGGTGAGCGCAGTTTTCTCGGCGGCGCAAATCTGCATGAGCTAAAGGAACTCACCCCGGCAAACGCCCGCACTTTCTTGACCCTGCTAAGCGAGGTCAACTCGGCGATTCGCAATCTGCCGGTGCCGGTTATCGCGCGTATAAACGGTGTCTGCATCGGCGCGGGCTTGGAAGTGGCGATCTCCTGCGATCTCCGGATCGCAGCGGCACATGCGCGGCTCGGTATGCCGGAGGTCGCTCTCGATCTGCCGTCCGTCGTCGAATCGGCACTGTTTCCCCGCATGATGGGCTGGGGCCGGACCGCGTGGATGATTTATCGCGGCGACCTCCTCGACGCGGAATTGGCGGAACGTTGGGGATTGATCGAGAAACGGTCGGCAGAAGGCGAATTAGACGCCGATGTTGACGAACTGGTCGAGAAAATCCTCTCGAACGGGGCGGTCGGCATTCGCACGCAGAAGGCGCTGATGCGGGATTGGGAGCGGATGTCACTGCAGGACGGTATCTTGCAAGGCATCGATACCATCGCCGAAGCCGTCAAGACCGGCGAATCGAAGCGATATATCAACGAGACCTTGAGCGGTCTTAAGAAATAGCTCTAGGCGCGGGTGAGCCGTATTCCTTCGATATAGACCACATCGATCTCCGAATTCAGCAGGAAGGCGACCGCTTCCGCCGGGGTCTCGACAATGGGTTCGCCCGGACCGTTGAAAGAGGTGTTCATGAGGACCGGAATGCCGGTCTCGCGGTCGAATGCTTCGAGGATTCGCCGCACGCCGCCGCAGCTCTCGTCGACGGTCTGAATACGCGACGAGCTGTCCACATGGGTGATCGCCGGAAGCTTGTCTCCGCGCACTTCGGCGGTGAATAGCATATAGGGCGACGGCATCGGGCAGCCGGTGAACCAGTCATCCGCCTTCTCCGCCAAGACAAATGGGGCGAAGGGGCGCCAAGGCTCGCGTCCCTTGACCTGATTCACCCGCCGCCAATTCTCCGCCGAGCGGACATCGGCCAGGATAGAACGATGGCCGAGGGCGCGCGGTC
>JBMYRC010000099.1:0-15837 GCA_049601975.1 Alphaproteobacteria bacterium
CGGCATGAGCTACCAGGTCTCCGACAACGGCGATTCGCCGCACCGCTCCCGCACCAAAGGGGGCGCCAAGCTGTTTATCGTGGATTAGGGCTTTCCCAAAACCGTCATTCCGGAGCATGCAAAGCATGAACCCGGATTTTTGGCCTGAGTTCAGCATGTGATGGACCTATCGCTTGAGAACGCTCAGGCGGTAATTCCGGGTGCGCTCCGCGCCCCGGAATGACGGTTTAGGAATATGTGACCTCATCCTTCGATAAGCTCTGGATGAGGTTTTTATATCGACTAGGAGCCCTCGATCTCCTCGCGCAGCACTTCCAGCTCCAGCCACTCTTCTTCAGCGGCGTCGAGTTCGGATTGTCGGGCGGTGAGATCTGCGGTAGCCTTCTCGAATTTCTTTGGGTCACGGGCGTAGAGTCCGGTATCGGACAGTGTCGCTTCCAAACTGGAAATGGCGCTCTGCAGTTCTTCCATACGGATGGGCAAAATCTCGAGCGCGCGTTTTTGATTAAAAGACAATTTTTTCTTCGGACCTGACGCCGCCAGTTTCTTTTCCGGCACACCCGCTTTCGATAGGCTCGGCGCCGAGTCCGACCTCTCGAGATCCGCTCCCCGCTGCACGAGCATATCCGAGTAACCGCCCGCATATTCGGTCCAGCGACCGTCACCTTCATAGGCCACGGTTGACGTGACCACACGGTCGAGGAAATCGCGGTCGTGGCTGACCAGCAGCAAGGTCCCGGCATAATCCGCCAGTAACTCCTGCAGCAGGTCCAATGTCTCCAGATCGAGATCGTTGGTCGGCTCATCCAAAACCAACAAATTAGACGGCTTGGCGAGCGCCCGTGCCAGCATCAACCGGCCCCGCTCGCCGCCGGACAGACGTTCGATGGGCGTGCGCAGTTGTTCCGGAGCGAACAGAAAATCCTTCATATAGCCCACAACGTGACGCGGCTGCCCGCCGACCATCACTGTGTCTCCGCCGCCACCGGTCAATGCGTCGCGCAGCGTTGTGCCGGGGTCGAGGCTTTCGCGGCGCTGGTCGATGGTCAGCATCTCTACATTGGCGCCTTCCCGGACCTCTCCGGTATCCGATGCTAAATTGCCGATCAACATATTCACCAATGTCGTCTTCCCGGCACCGTTCGGGCCGACGAAACCAACCCGGTCTCCGCGTTGAATACGGATCGAAAAATCTTGAATAACTTCGTTCTCACCGAACGACTTGGAGATATTCTTTGCCTCGATCACGCGTTTGCCGGAGGCCGTTGCATCGCTCGCCGCCATGGCGACATTGCCGTCGGCGCGCCGGTGCTGGCGGCGTTTATCGCGCAGATCGAACAGCGCCCGCAAGCGGCCTTGATTGCGCTTGCGCCGCGCAGTCACTCCCTTGCGCAGCCACTGCGTCTCGGAGGCTATCTTGCGGTCCAGTTTGTGAAGCTCGGTCTCCTCGGTCTCCAAAATCTGATCGCGCCATTCCTCGAACTTCGCAAAACCGGAGTCGAGCCGCTTGGTATGCCCCCGATCGAGCCACAGGGTGACCCGCGACAAGTTCTCGAGAAACCGGCGGTCGTGGCTGATGAGAATTTGTGCGGATCGGTTGGCGGAGAGCTCACTCTCCAGCCATTCGATGGCGGGCAAATCTAGATGGTTCGTCGGTTCATCCAGCAACAGAATATCCGGCTCGGGCGCCAGGGTGCGCGCCAAGGCCGCGCGCCGCGCTTCGCCGCCGGACAATGTGCTCGGGTCGGCGTTCTCGTTGACCTTAAGCTGCTCCAGCAAATACGCGCCCCGATAATGGTCGACCCCGGGATCGAGTCCTTCCTCGACATAAGACAGAACGGTTGCATGCGCGGATAAGTCGGGCTCTTGCGGTAAGTAGCGGATCGTCGTTCCAGGTTGCAGGAAGACTTCACCATCGTCGGGCGTCACTATCCCCGCCGCTATCTTCAGCAACGTCGATTTCCCTGACCCGTTCCGACCGACAAGGCAAAGCCGATCCCTTGCAGAGACGGAAAAGGCCGCGCCCTCTAGCAGCGACGGTCCCCCGAAGGTCAATTGAATATCGCGGAGAATGAGAATAGGTGGTGGCATCGGCGCGGACTTTACAAAGACCGGGCGGACTTGGCCACACGGATTAAACATCAGGCGTGAATTTCCGGCCTGTAAAACGCAAACTTCACCTTACTATCGCTATTACACAGTAGAATATGGGAGAGAGCGTCGTGAGCGAGTCCGCATTGCCGAGTTTCAATCTGGAGGGCCGCACCGCCCTGGTGACCGGTGCCGGGCGCGGTATCGGGCGCACGCTAGCGTTGGGGTTGGCGGAAGCCGGAGCGGATATCGTCGCTCTGAGTCGGTCGGCGGAAGAACTCGAAAGTATCACGGGAGAGATTAGAGCTCTTGGTCGCGAAGCGTCGCCCCTCGTTTGTGACGTCACCAAGACCGGCGACATGCAAGCCGCCATCAGTAATCTTCCCAAACTCGACATCCTGGTCAACAACGCGGGTACTAACATTCCGGAGTCCTTTTTGGACGTGCAGGAACAAAGCCTCGACACGTTGTTGACCCTGAACGTGAAGGCGGCCTTTCTGGTGGCGCAAGCCGCCGCGCGCCGCATGCTCAAGGACGACGACCGTAACACCCGGGGCGGCGCCATCGTGCATATCTCATCGCAATTGGGACATGTCTCGCTGATCGACCGCAGCGTCTATTCAATGACCAAACACGCAGTTGAGGGCATGAACAAGGCCATGGCGACGGAGCTGGCGACAACCGGTATCCGAGTCAACGCAGTAGCTCCCACGTGGGTGGAGACGCCGATGACAGGCCCGGCGCTGGCCGACCCGCAATTCCGCGATTTCATCATGTCCTGCATCCCGATGGGACATCTGGCGCAAATGCGCGATATCACCGGAGCCGTCGTGTTCTTATGCTCGCCCGCTTCAGCGATGATCACCGGCACCAGCCTGCTGGTCGACGGCGGCTGGACCGCGCGCTAGTCGATCCATGAAAGCGCCCCCGTTTCAGTACCGGCGAATGGAAACCCTCGATGAGTTGTTGGGGGCTCTGGCGGTGCATGGCGAAGCGGCCAGCATACTGGCGGGAGGCCAAAGCCTGGTCCCGCTGATGAACCTGCGCATGGCCCGCCCGGACGTTCTGCTGGATATCAATCGGCTGAACGAACTATCGGGCATTCGCGTCGAGGACAATAGATTGGTGATCGGCGCACTGACCCGGCATGTCGATGTGCTGAATTCGCCGGACGTGCGCCGGCATGCTCCATTGATCGCCAACGCGATGCCGCATGTCGCCCACGACGCTATCCGCAATCGCGGAACTTTCGGTGGCAGCGTTGCGCTCGCCGATCCGGCGGCGGAACTCCCGGCTTGTTGTCTGACGCTTGATGCGGAGATCGAATTGCGCTCGCAAGCCGGAGCACGAAAGGTTCCCGCCACCGACTTCTTTCTCGGCGCCTATGAGACGGCACGCACGGACACCGAGGCCTTGGTCGCTGTCCACATCCCGATTAAGAAAGAGACTGTTTCGTTCTTCGAGGAGTTGTCGCGACGGCGTGGCGATTACGCGTTGGCCGGACTGGCGGCGCGGGCGAGCATCACTAGAAGCCGCTTATCAGATATCCGATTGGTATTCTTCGGCGTCGAAGACCGCCCCCACCGTGCCAAGGCAACCGAGGCAGCACTTGAGAAGGGCGATGCTACCGGGGCGGAGGCGGCGCTTGAAGTAGATCTCGATCCCATCGACGACCCGCAAACCAGCAGCGCCGCCCGGCGGCAGTTTGCCCATGTGCTGTTACGGCGCGCGGTCGATACTTGGCTCCCGAAGGGCACAATCGATGGATGACGCGCTCGACATCACGCTGACCGTCAATGGAATGCCAGTGACCCGCCGTGTACCGGTAAGACTCAATCTGGTTGATTTCTTGCGCCACGAATTGGGCCTGACTGGGTCGCATGTCGGTTGCGAACACGGCGCGTGCGGAGCCTGTTCCGTCGTCGTCGACGGGGACGTTGTGCGCGGTTGCCTGATGTTCGCGGTGCAAGCCGACGGCGCTGTTGTCGAGACCATCGAAGGTGCGAGCGAGGGCGGGCGGCTCAAACCGCTCCAGGATGCCTTCCATGACCGCGCCGCGCTCCAATGCGGTTTCTGCACGCCAGGCATGCTACTGACCGCGGCGGCATTGTTGGCGCGTGATCCATCCCCGGACCGCGAGACCATCCGCGAGGCTATCTCGGGAAACCTCTGCCGGTGTACCGGATATCAAGCCATCGTCGATGCCATCGAAACTGTCACGAAATCGGTGAGAAACGATGACTGAAGGGCCCTTCCGCGCCCCGATCGGCGAAGACGTGCGGAGCCCGCGCGCACCGCGTCTTTTGGCCGGCCGTGGGAAATACACCGATGATATTTCCGCCGCACGGATTGCCCATGTTGCCTATCTGCGGAGCCCTTATGCCCATGCGCGAATTGTTGCCATCGACCGGGACGCCGCGACCTCCGCACCGGGCGTTCTGTTGGTCGCAACCGGCGCGGAGATTAGCGACGATTGCGCGAGTTGGCGCGGCACCCACGACCTGTTCCCCGGGCTCGTCGCTGTCGAGCAACCGCCCCTCGCGATCAACCGCGTCTACTGGCATGGAGAGCCGGTTGTCGCCGTCGTGGCCGAGACACGGGCCGAAGCGGAAGACGCCGTCGAGCTGATCGAAGTGCAATGGGAAGAGTTCCCGCCTGTAGCGGATGCGGCGACTGCGCTCTCCGGTCCGGCCATTCATCCGGAACTCGGCGGCAATATCGGCTTCGAGACGACAGTCGAAGCCGGTGACGCATCAGCCGCCTTTGCGGCCGCACATCTGGTCGTGGAAGAGCGCTTCCGCTTTGGCCGGCATACCGGCGTCTCACTGGAGCCCCGCACGATCCTCGCCGATTACAACCCGGCGGAGGACAGTCTGCTGGTCCATCAGTCCCATCAAACGCCACATCAACAACAAGACCTGTTTTCCAGGTTACTCGGCATTCCGGAGCACAAGGTGAGGGTCGTCTGTCCCGATGTCGGCGGTGCCTTCGGACTGAAACATCACCTGCACGGCGACGAGATCACGGCCTGTGTTCTTTCCCGCAAGTTAGGGAGGCCAGTGAAGTTCGTCGCCGACCGCCTCGAATCCTTCCTCTCTGATATTCATTGCCGCGACCATGAGATCACTGCTCGCATGGCGTTGAATGATGAGGGACAAATCACGGCGATGGAGGTCGACGACCTGTTTCTGGTCGGGCCCTATTCGCAGTATCCGCGCTCCAGCATCGCTGAGGGCAATCAAATTTCCCGCCTCTGTGGTGCGCCCTACCGCCATGCTGACTATCGCGCCCATCTGCGGATGCTCTACCAGAACAAGAATTTGATCGGACACATCCGCTCGGTCGGCCATCCGTTGGCCGCGGCGGTGACGGAGGGATTGTTGGACAAGGCGGCAGTGAGTCTCGCCATCGATCCCGTCGAACTGCGGCGGCGGAACTATCTGCGCGACGAGGATTTTCCCCTAACGTCGCCCGGCGGCGTTGATTTTGAGCACCTCTCCTTCAATGCTTGCCTCGAGCGGATATTGGAAATGATGGACCGCCCTGCTCTCTTGGCGGAGCAGAACCGTCTTCGCGAGAAAGGTGTCTATCGTGGCATTGGTCTCACCACCTTCGTCGAACTGACCGCCATCGGCCCCGAATATTACGGCGGTGGCGGACAACACATCAGCGCCCAGGAAGGCTGCTTCGTTCGGATCGAACCCTCCGGGATGATACGCTGCATGACCGGCGTCACTGACCAGGGGCAAGGCATCGATGCCGGCATCCAACAAATCGTCGCCAGTGTGCTTGGCGTGCCGGTCGACGACGTCCGGGTGGAAAGCGGCGACAGCGAACTATCGCCCTATGGTGGCGGTTCTTGGGGCTCGCGCGGCGCCGTGCTAGGAGGTGAGACTGCCCTGCGTGCGGCACGGGCACTAAGGCGCAATATCCTCGATCTGGCGGCGACCCTACTGCAGTGCGACGCATCGACACTGGATATCCGGGTGCGAAATATCGTCGACGCGACATCCGGCCAAATTCGGATGAGTTTAGCGGAGATCGCCAATACCGGGCATTTCAAACCTTTCGCCTTTCCAAAAGACATGCAGCCCGCACTCGCCGTGGTGGAGCATTACGCGTCACGGGACCGACTCTTTGTCGCCGGCAACGGCATCCAAGCATCCTATTTGGAAGTCGATCCCGAGACGGGTTTCGTAAAACTATTGGGCCATTGGGTGGTGCATGATGCGGGACGATTGCTGAACCCGTTGATGGTGAAGGAACAAATCCGAGGTGGCGTCGTGCAAGGATTGGGCGGCGTATTGTTCGAGGAATGTATCTATAGTGCACAAGGCCAACTCCAGAATGGTACTTTCGCCGATTATCTCGTTCCCATGGCCGCCGAGATGCCGGATATCGAGGTCGACCATATCGAAACACCGACCGCGACATCGGAACTCGGAACCAAGGGCGCGGGCGAGGCTGGAACGGCGGGCGCAATAGGCGCGGTTTTGGGTGCCATCAACGATGCCCTCTCGCCCTTCGACGCGCGAATTTCGGAGACGCCCTGCACGCCGGACCGTATTCTGAGGGCACTTGGAAAGATTTAGAATTATGATCACCGACATACACGCGCATATTCTGACGGAGATGTTCCTCTCGGTACTCGCCGATGAAGGTGCATTCGGGGTCTAGCATGGAGAGAACGGGGCTTACGTATTTCCGGGCTAGGGCCCGCTCGACCACTGGCTCTAAAACATCGATGCCCGAATCAAGAGTCTGTCCGCTCGAGATATCGACCTACAACTCGTCGCCTCTCCAACACGTATGTTCTCGCACGCTACTTGGTCGGCGGATGTGGAATTCGCTCGCCGCCTTGACCGACAAACCGCCAACGCCGTAACGCTGGGAGCGAGTTTGCTCGGCGGCCTCACTACACCGGCTTTCAGCTAGCCCGCACGTGCGGCGGCGGATTTGCACCCTGCTGTCGGCAATTACGGCTTCAAAGGCGTCACCATCGCCAGCTCGGCCGCGGGCACACCGCTCGACCAACCCGAATTCGATGAGATGTTCGCGATTTGCGAGGAACTGAGTTTGTTTATCTTCATACACCCGACGACCGTAGGTGAACGTGCGGAACTCGGCGACTACACTTTATTGCAGTTGGTCGCTTGACCGTTTGAGACGACATTGGCGGTCGCCCGCATGATATACACCGGCTTGTTCGAGCGACGGCCGGACCTGAAACTGTTGCTGGCCCATGATGGTGGTACCTTACCGTGGCTCGCTGGACGGCTTGATCTCGGTTACCTCGCGCCAGACTAAGAGGCCAATCCGAATTGCCGCGCGAATATCTCTAAACGCCCGAGCGAATATCTAAAACAGCTCTATTTCGACACCGTCGTCGCAAGCGGGCCGGCACTCAATATCCTGGTGGAGACGGTTGGTGCCGACCACGTCTTGTTCGAATCTGACTACCCGTTCAAGATCGGTAATGCGGAGGGCGCATTGGCGCTCGACGCCATCGCGCGGACGCCCGAAACTGATCGCGATCTCATTCTTGGCGGCAATGCGCGGCGATTGTTGGGGATTACTTAGACCTCAACCTCCAGCCCATCATAAGAACACAGAATCTCCAGCGGCAGTGCGTCGTCACGTGTAAGTTCTTCATACCGTGCGGTGCCGTCTTGATGCCGCTCGATGGTAGCGTCGTCAAAAATTGGCTCATGATGAAACATCGCCAATTTTTGCGCATGCGCCTTGCGGCACAGTTCAACTGCGGTCATCCCGCTCGAATGGCCCCAATCTTCCTTCATCATCAACGCCTCGGCGAACGTGTACATGGTATCGAAGATGATCAAGTCTGCTTCGTCGAAGAAATCCACGAAGGCCTGCTCTCGCTCCAAATCGTCCATCTCATGATTCGCAATCAGTTGAATAGACGATACTGCTACCTTGCCGTTCGAAACGGTACCCAAAGGCATCATTGTCGTGATACTGGCGAATTAACTGCACCCGATATCTAGCGATGTCATGGGCAATGCCCGGCTCCAGAAGGTGAAATTCCTTTTGCGACGCCTTATAATAGAACTTGAAACACCGTCGGAATTCCCACCTCCCCACATAGGCTTAATAAAGGTCTGGCGAAGAGGGAGTGTGCAGAGGGAGTGTGAAGAGATGACGAATTGCATACACGATCATGCCCGCTGGGGTGCGGGCGACCAATTGGGTGCCGCCAATCTTCTGACACCCGAACATACCGTGGCCTCCCTCACACTCGTGAAGGAAGGTCGAACTTACGACCTCAGCCAAGTGATCGAAATGGGAGCGCCGCGAATCCAACCAGTGCAGTCGCCCTATGTCATCCATTCAGGTTCGACCGCCGCCAACGGCATCAAACGCCGCCGAGAGATGGGTGCGGAAAATGATGCTGGCTCCAATCTGGAACGGATAGAAATGACCGTCCATGTAGGCACCCATATCGATGCCCTGGGTCACTTCACCAAAGGCGATCAAATGTATGGCGGCCGCAGCGCCGATGACGAGGTCGGTGATTTTGGATTACACAATATCGGCATTGAACATGCGCCGCCGATGATTACCCGCGGCGTTTGTATCGATGTCTCCGGATTGGACGGGGGCGAATATTTGTATGCGGGCCGCGCCGTCGGCCGTGACGATCTGGAACGGGCACTGGAACAAGCCGACGTCGAATTACGGCCAGGCGACGCGGTCTGCATCCATACGGGATGGGGCCGGTTCTTCATGACCGACAATGATAAATATGTCGCGGGTGAACCCGGCGTGGACCTGCCCGCCGCCAAATGGCTGACAGGCCAGGATGTGCTCGCCATCGCGTGCGATAACATGGCGGTTGAGGTCCTGCCCGGCACCGATCATCCGAAGTTAATGATGCCGGTCCACCAGCATGCGCTGGTAGAGTGCGGTGTCTACCTGATCGAGAACTTGGTAACGGAACAGTTAGTACGCGACGGCATCTCGAGCTTCTGTTTCATTCTGTTACCGGTGAAGTTCAAAGGGGCCACTGCCTCGCCGGTCATGCCGGTCGCAATCATCTGACACATCCCATCCCGCTGACTTCCTATAAATTCGCGCTAATTTACTTTATGGAACGAATGACATCGGGAGTTTTCGGATGCGCAACATGCGAACGCTGACCGCGGAACAACGGATTCAGTGGGCAACAGACGGATATATCATCCTCAAGGGAGCCCTTAATCCGGACGAGGTCGCGTTTTTCAACGATGAGCTTGACGAGGTCCGCAAACAGCCGGGCTATGAGCCACGGCCCGGCGAGCTTCCACGCGGCCACTATGGTTGGGTCGACCATGCGGACGACCTCAACCCCGACGGCTTCATGGATCGCCGCGATCTGCTGCCCTATCACAAGGCGTTCCGGGATTTGATCGACCGGCCGGAGGTCTTCGACCTCGTCGTGGATATCATGGGCCCTTATATTCTGTTCAGCATGTCGCAGGCCATCGTTCGGGCCTCCACAGATCAGTTTCCCGGATACACCCACACCGACGGTGGCGAAGGTTTGCGCCGCATCCGCGTGACCGAGACCAGCCGCCCGATTGCGATGAAGGCGATGTACCTCCTCTCCGATGTCGACGGTGCCGATAGCGGTAATTTCACGGTCTTCCCCGGCAGCCACCTGCGGCCCTTCCCGGAAGACAATGCGGAGCTGACACCGCACACACCAGGTGCTGTGCAACTCGACGGCAAAGCCGGGGATTGTTATCTCTTCTCCCATTCGCTTTGGCATGGCCCAGCTCCGAACGGTTCCGGCAAAGGGCGCAAGACACTGCTTTATAACTATTGCCAGATGTTTGTGCGCAGCTACGACTTGGGTCAGGTGCCCGACGTGGCCAAGGAGTGTACACCGCGACAACGCCGTTTGCTGGGTGACCTCGGTTACGACTTCCGTCCGGGATCGTATTTCTACGTGCCGGAAGACCAGGAAGAAGTGATTACCGGGACGGCGGCCTAGTTCGGATTATTGGACTAGACGTGTGGCATCCCGAAATTGGCGAAAGCTGGCGGGCGGTGTCTCGAAATGTTCCTTGAACACCCTACCGAACGCGGCTTCGGACTGATAGCCGCTTGTCTACGCGACGTCGATAATCAACAGATCGGAATCGATCAATAACCTTCGTGCCAGCTGCATGCGCCAATCGGTCAAATAACCAATCGGCGTGTGATCCAGCAACTCGTGGAAGCAATTCGAAAAAGCAGTGCGCGACAACCCCGCAACACACGCCAAGTCCGCAACAGTCCACGGCCAATCCGGGGTTGCGTGGATCGTCTGTAATGCCCGCAAAATCCGCTCATCGGCAAATCTCACCAAACCATCTCGCTCCGAGAACAGCATCGATATCGGCTACGCACACATAGCGCTGGCGATCTCGTCCAACCCAAAAATACACGTGTTCGCTAAGACCATGATCCGCGACCATAACGCGGTCAACTGACAGGCTTTGGCTTTACTCACAAAACTAAACGCGCAGCCGCAGAATAATTTTCTCAGCCGTCAATTAACGGAAGGTTCGATTGAGCTGGTCGAGGAGATGAGCCGATTACAGGGTGCGGCATTCGAAAAACGCTATGCGGCGAACGAAATCGCCTATCATCAGGCGGTGAACAATCTTGTCGAGACAGCTTTCATCCCGAATATCGAAAACGCCGAGGTGAAGGCGCTCTTCGAAGCCGGTCTCAAAATATTCTGAACTCACGAGCGCCACGCCGAGATGATGGTCGGCTCTCTCACATAAGGCGCGACGGATGAACTGCCGAATCTTCTTAACTAGACTGGTGGCCGCATCCGCGGTCATCGGTCCAGCAGCCGCAAAACCGGATCAACCACTTAGAGGGCAGTCTCGACGACTCCGTAAAGTTATCATCATTTGATCTGAATTCACGCCTCCGAGCCTACAAGTACGATCGTGAGACCGCGTTGAGGAGGCGCGCGCCATCCATGTGCGTGGCCGAATCGCGGCGCGGACCTGATCCGCATTGAATATACCGTGCGCGCCATCAATGGGAGAGATCATCACCCCGCTCAGCGCCGCTGGGCCACCGGTCTCGAAATTAATTAAATGACAGGATCGGTCGCACAGCGCCAATGTCATCGGATCTTCGTCTTTCTGCTCGTCTCCAACATCGGCGCCGAGGACGGCCTCGTTCATTACCATCTACGGCTTGGTTTTTGTGTCCAAATAAAAATCATGCATCGGAAATATTTCTTTCTAACTGGTAACCCTAGGGACCACCAACCGATTGGGAGCTTCGAAAACCGGCCTCCCTAATTCAATAACCTGATCTATCTCAATTTAATGGATAGGAAATCGACGCAATGGCGCGAAGCGGGAAATGGGGTAAGTGATGTTTGATATTTTGATTAAGAACGCGAAAATTATCGATGGTACCGGCTGTGAGCCTGTGCAAGGGAACATCTGGATCCAAGACGGGAAAGTTGCCGGATCAGGTGCGGACACACCTGAAGCCCGGGAGGTGATCGACGCCGACGGCCTCGCGGTCATGCCAGGGTTTGTCGACCTTCACACCCATTACGATGCGCAAATTACGTGGGACCGCACCTGTTCTCCTTCACCGTCGCTTGGCGTGACCACCTGCGTGATGGGGAATTGCGGCTTCGGTATCGTGCCAAGTCCGCCCGAGGTTCGCGACACGATCATGAAGAACCTCTCAGTCGTTGAAGGCATGGATCTAGACGCCTTGCGCGCCGGTATCGATTGGCAGTTCGAGAACTTCTCCGACTATATGGGTGCCTTGGAACGAATCGGGCCATATCCCAATCTCGCGGTCCTCGTTGGGCATTCCGCCGTCCGCACAGCGGTCATGCGCGACGACGCCTGGGTGCGGGAGACACCGACCGACGACGAGATGGCAATCATGCGCAGCCTGATCGAATCGGCGCTCAGCCAAGGTGCCGTCGGTTTTGCCTCCTCGTTCTCCATCAATCACGTCGGCCATGGCGGCATTCCGATGCCGTCGACCATCGCCACGATCGACGAATTCGGCCATTTGGCGGAAGCGGTCGGCGACGCCGGGAAGGGCATCGTCCAGATGTCCGCAGGCGGACGCGGCACGGTGGAGGCAATGGAGCCCATCGTTGAGAAAATCGGCCGCCGCATGTTCCTGACCACCGGCGCCGCGATGTACAACGCCGGCGATCCGGACCGAGGTCGCAGCTGGTTCGAAGACTGCGCCGCCGCCAAGAAACGCGGCAACGAGCTCTACGTCCAAATTCCGTGTCAGCCGCTGTCCTTCGATTTCACCATGGCGAACGCCTACCCGTTCTTCAGCCATGAGGCCTTTGCCGATATCAAGGCCTACAGCCTTGAGCAACTAACGGAGGTATTCAAGGATGCAGCGTTCCGTGACCGCTTCCGCGAGAATCTGAAAAACCCGGTCGTCGGCACGATTTTTAAAGGCACCTGGGATCAGGTCTTTATTGGCGCGGTCGCAAAGGAAGAAAACAGCCATTTGCAAAATCGCACCATCGCCGATCTCGCGGCCGAACAATCCACCGATCCGCTCGACGTCATGCTAGACCTGGCCTTATCGGAGGGTCTGGAGACTGCCTTCCTCGGCAAATTCCTCAATGTGGGTGACGAAGGTGTCGGGGAATTGTTGCGACACGAGCACGGCGTGGTCTCGCTCTCGGACGCGGGTGCGCATCTGATCTATATGTGCGACGCGGGTTACGGATTGCACCTGCTGTCGCGTTGGGTGCGGGAACTGGAATTCTTCACCTTACAAGAAGGCGTGCGCCGCCTTACCAGTCATCCGGCCGACCTTTACGGCATCATAGGGCGAGGGCGCCTGACGCCTGGTTCGCACGCGGATATGGTGATGTTCGACCCGGCAACCATCGGGGTAAGTGATCCGCAACGGATCGCGGACTTGCCCGGCGGCGGCCCGCGCACGATCCGCAAGCCGACCGGTATCTATGGCGTGTGGATCAACGGGACCCAGGTCTTTGACGGCGAGGATTACGTTTCCTTCGCCAAAGGACCAGGGCACGTGTTGCGGGACTTCGCGGCCTAGAGTTTATCCGGCGCTGATCGCGTGGTTCGCCACTTTCTTCATGACAGTGGGCAGGGCGTGATCGGCGAAGCCGTCGATGCTGCTCCACACACAAGTGTCGGGTAGTGGGGCCTCTGCGGGAACACAGCCTTTAAGAATGCTAAGCTCTAAATGGAAATGCGTGAAGGTGTGGCGCACCTGTCCCGCAAGCGGCAGCCATTCCATCACCGCAAGCGGTGCTTCGCTGGTGATCACCGTCACATCTTCGCTCAAAATATCTTCGCTCCATTCCGTCGACGGAAACTCCATCATTCCGCCCAAGAGCCCTTTCTCGACGCGTCGTCTGAGAAGAACCGCGCCGTCGGGACGCTCGATCCAAAAGACCATGCCCCGGCGTGTCGGTTTCTCCGGCTTCGGGCGGCGTGCGGGCAGAGACTCCGCGATATCTCGACCGGTGCAGTGATCCTTCCACGGGCACAGAATGCATTTCGGCCGCCGGGGAATACAGATCGTCGCACCCAAATCCATGACCGCTTGTGCGTAATCGCCCGGGCGATTCTCCGGCGTGAGGGTATCAGCACGCTCTCGCAGGATCGGTTTAACGTTGGGCAACGGGTCCGTCTCACGGAACATACGGGCCATTACCCGCTCCACATTTCCATCGACGACGACGGCGCGCTTATCAAAGGCAATCGCCATGATCGCCGCCGCCGTGTAGGGACCAACGCCGGGCAGAGAAAGTAATTCCGTCTCCGACTCGGGAAATGCACCACCGAAATCATTGGCGACGACGCCGGCGCAACGGTGGAGATTTCTCGCCCGCGCGTAATACCCCAAGCCCTGCCAGCAATGCAGCACGTCATCGAGCGCGGCCGCTGCCAGTGCTGAGACATTCGGCCAACGGGACAAAAACTCAATGAAATACGGCCCCACTGTCGCCACCGTTGTTTGCTGCAACATGATCTCGCTCAGCCAGACTGCGTAAGGGTTCGCCCGCTCACCGGGAGGCGGGCGCCACGGCATCGCGCGGCGATGGCGGTCGTACCAATTCAGAATTTCGGATGCGCGGGTGGTGTCGCCGGGGGTCATGGGCGTACTATAAGACCCTTCCCGTTGGAGGCTAGAGAGTTGAGCAGCGAAAAAGGACCCCAGCACCGCCGGACGTCAAAACCAAAGGATGAGCCGCGAAGAGGCGGCAAGCCAAGGGCGATGGCGCAGATGGTGCCGAAACTAACGCAAACCGCGCTCGGCAAGCGGGGATTGGCGCAAGCCAACTTGATCGTCGATTGGCCGAGTATTATTGGCGAGGAGAAAGCCACAGCTTGCCAACCGGAAAAACTCATTTTCCCGCGGGGCCAACGCAACAACGGCACTCTGCATCTACGGGTGACCTCGACAATGGCTCTTGAGCTGCAACACGACTCGCCACAACTGATCGACCGTATCAATGGATATTTTGGATATGCGGCGGTCGAAAGCATCCGTCTTATCCAAACACCTCTTAAACAAGCTAAAATTCAGGCGAAGCCCCGCCCGCACCGCACACCCAAATCGGGTGAAATAAGAGCGTTGGAAAACCGTTTGGAGGGCATCGAGGACGCCGAACTACGCGAAACACTCCAGAGACTCGGGACGGCTATCCTGTCCGAGTCGGGTGAATCCACAAAAAATTGACCGCTTGATAGCCTTGATACCGCCATAATCACATCCCTATACTCGCCTGACTTGCGGACCGGACATCCGTCCGCCCATCCGCTCACAAACGCATGTTTTATCAGGAGGACGGCGTGAAACGATTTCTAATTTCCGCGGCGATATCCATTACATTTTTCTTCACCTTCGCCGCTTCGGCTGCCCCTCCCACAACGGAACAGGCGCTAGCAGATCGCATTCTCGGCGACCTTAATGCCCCGGTCACGATCATCGAATATGCATCGCTGACCTGCCCGAGTTGTCGGCAGTTTCACGTCGATATCCTGCCGAAAATTAAGAAAAACTACATCGATACCGGCAAGGTCAAACTGATCTATCGCGACTTTCCATTCGACCAAATGGGCCTACTAGCTACCGTCATGGCGCGCTGCGCTCCATCGGAACGCTTCTTCAGTTTCGTCGACGTTTTATTCCAGCAGCAAGCCAATTGGAGCCGGAGCAAGCAGCCCTTCGAAGCACTCTCGCGGATCGGGAAATTAGGCGGATTGAACCCCTCGGATTTCGAATCCTGCCTCAAAAATGCGGCCTTCGTCGACGGTATTGTCGAAAAGCGCCTTGAAGGTCAGAAGAAATTTAATGTAAACGCCACACCAACCTTTATCATCGACGGTGACCATAAAATCGTTGGCTCGCAGCCTTATGAGGATTTCGACAAAATCCTTTCGAAGAAGGTGAAATGAGCCATCGGTCTGTCCGCCGTCTAAACGATTGTCGCGACCGCAGTGCATTTTCAGAAATTACGCCTCGTTGGTTTCAAATCTTTCCTCGATCCGGTTGAAGTCCAGATAGAGGACGGCATTACGGGAGTCGTTGGGCCGAACGGCTGTGGTAAATCGAATGTTGTGGAAGCGCTGAAGTGGGTCATGGGCGAGACCTCCGCCAAGCAAATGCGTGGCGGAGAGATGGACGACGTAATCTTCGGCGGCACCGACGATCGCCCGGCCCGCAACATCGCGGAAGTGGCGCTGGTTCTCGATA
>JBMYRC010000100.1:0-15823 GCA_049601975.1 Alphaproteobacteria bacterium
GGGCGTGCAGCCCGCCGCCTCTTCGCCAATCGACCCGATCCTTGATGTCGACGGCGTTACCATTCAGTACAAGACTAAGGAACACCTGATCACGGCGACATATCGTGTTAGCTTTCAGGTCTTTCAGGCGGATCGATTCGTGATCCTTGGCCCATCCGGCTGCGGCAAATCGACCTTATTAAAATCGGTGGCGGGATACATCCATCCGGTTGAAGGCGAGATGCGTCTTAAGGGGAATGTGGTGCGCGACCCAGGACCCGACCGCGTTATGGTTTTCCAGGAGTTCGATCAACTCCTACCTTGGAAAACGGTCAAGGAAAACATCACATTCGCGCTGACGAATGGCGGCAAGACCTCGTCGGCCAGGGAAGCAAACGACATCGCGATGGAGTATATTCAAAAGGTGAAACTCGAGCGTTTCGAGAACACCTATCCGCATATGCTCTCGGGCGGGATGAAACAGCGTGTCGCCATTGCGCGTGGCATGGCAATGGAGCCCGATATCCTGTTGATGGACGAACCGTTCGCGGCACTCGACGCCCTAACGCGCCGCCAGATGCAGGAAGAATTGCTCGAGCTGTGGGACGAAACCCGCTTCACGGTGCTGTTCGTCACCCACTCAATCGAAGAGGCGGTGATTGTGGGTAGTCGTGTCCTTATTATGTCGCCGCATCCGGGACAGGTGAAGGCGGAGTTGAACGCGCATGATCAATCACTGGCGACTATCGGTCAGGAGGATTTTGCTGAGCTGCAAAACAAAATCCACAATATGATTTTCGCGGATCGCGTTTTGGAAGACGAGGTAATCGCGCATGGCGAATGATGGCAACGTCGCCTTGTATGTCCGGCCGGAATTCGAAAATCCGGCGGTAGAAGAGGCTGTCGTTGGAGATATCGAGCGCCGTCTCTCGCTTTGGGAGCGGTTCTCTAATATGGACCCGGTGCGAAAGTTCTCGGTGCTGATTTTATTGGTCGTCTCGTGGGAACTATATACACGGATTGGCGGCATCAATGAGTTGATGTTCCCGACATTTAGCGCTACGGCGAAAGCGCTGGCCTCCGCATTGGTTAATGAAGGTCTGCTGCAGAATGTCTGGAACTCCATCCGGCTCCTGTTCGTTGGCTATTGCATTGGTATCTCGATCGCGGCGGTGCTAGTTGTGCTCGGTGTTTGGTCGCGTTTTGGCGGAGATTTACTGACGACCCTGACGGCGATGCTCAACCCACTACCGGCAATCGCGCTCCTGCCGTTGGCGATGATTTGGTTTGGGCTCGGTGAGGAAGCGATTATCTTCACCTTATTGCATTCGATCATCTGGCCGGTTGCCCTTAACACCCACGCAGGCTTCCAGGCGGTCAGCGAAACTCTGCGGATGGTTGGGCGTAATTACGGCCTCAGCGGATTGTCGTATATTTTCAAGATTTTGGTGCCGGCGGCTTTTCCCGCCATCCTGACCGGCCTACGCATCGGTTGGGCGTTTGCGTGGCGGACGTTAATCGCAGCGGAGCTCGTGTTCGGTGGCCAAGTGCAAGATACGTCTGGTGGCCTTGGCGCCGAGGGTTCCAACGCCGGTGGCCTCGGCTGGATCATTTTCGCCAATCAAATGGAAAACCAAACCCCTTATGTTTTCGCGGGACTGTTTACGGTGATCATCGTCGGCATTCTGATCGAGAATGGTATTTTCCGGAACATCGAAGACCGGACAATACGCAAATGGGGCATGCAGAAGGCATGATGAGGACGAACACGGTATGAGCGACAAGGCATTTGAGCTTTATATCAGGCCCGAATTCGAGAGCGGTGAATTAGGTGCTGCGACCGACGTCGATGTCGAGCGTGAACTGTCGCTCTGGGAGAAGTTCTCGAACATCAATGCCGTTCGCAAGTTTTCCATCCTGCTGGGGCTCGTCGCCTTGTGGCAATTTTATACCTGGTACAGCAATGTCGAACCGCTGTTGTTCCCGTCATTCTTTCTCAGTTTGGAGACACTGTGGAAGACGGTTCTGTCTGGTGAGATGTTTGAGAAAATTGGTATCACCATCTACGTCCTACTTTTGGGGTATGCCGCTGGATTAGCCTTTGCGGCATTATTCTTGATCTTTGCGGTTTCGACTCGGATTGGCAGCGATTTTCTTAGCACCATGACAGCGATGTTTCAGCCGCTGCCGGCGATTTCACTTTTGCCGCTGGCGATGCTGTGGTTTGGCCTTGGCATTCCAGCATTGGTTTTCGTCACCATTCATTCGGTGCTTTGGGCGGTCTCGCTGAGCACCCATGTGGGTTTCATGAGCGTCAGTGAGACGTTGCGGATGGTCGGACGGAATTACGGCCTGAAAGGCATACCGTACATCCTGAAAATTCTCGTCCCGGCGGCGTTCGGCTCTATTCTGACGGGCCTGAAGATCGGTTGGGCCTTCGCGTGGCGCACTCTGATCGGCGCGGAGTTGGTCTTCGGCGCGGCCGCCGGTAATGGCGGCCTCGGTTGGATGATCTTCGAGAAGGGCGACAATCTCGATACCGAGTATGTCTTCGCGGCTCTTTTCATGGTCATCGTCATCGGCCTGCTCGTCGAGAACGTTATCTTCCGGAGCGTTGAAATCCGGACCCTCCAGAAATGGGGCATGCAGCGCTAATACCCGAGCGCCATGCCTCCGCATTGGGAGCAAATATCATGAGCCTTTTGGTTAAACGCGTTAATGACACCTTCGTTGGCGAGGTCGGCGGCGTGAATTTGTCCGACGACCACGGGCCGGACGAAATCGCCGCCATCCGCGGGGCGCTGTTGGAGCACGGCATGCTGGTGTTCCATGGCCAGGACATGACGAACGAGGAGCACGTCCGGTTTAGTCAGAAATTCGGCCCCTCCGAAATTCATACGGTGAAACAATACCTGTTACCAGATTTTCCGGAAATCATTGCGTTAGCCAACCGTGGAGAGCAGGGCACGAAGCCGATCGCTAATGGCGGTGCTTATTGGCATTCGGACATCACTTACAAGGCGCAGCCACCGATGGGCTCGATCCTCTACGGCATGGAAATACCGCCGGAAGGCGGCGACACCCTCTATTGCGACATGGCGGCCGCCTACGACGCGCTGTCGGATGAGATGAAAGCTAAGATCGATGGCTTAAAGGCGGTGCACAGTTACCTGCCGCGCTTCATGGCCTCGCGGCAGATCGACGACGGTTTCAAAAAGGCGCAGTTCGAGTTGTCGGACGAACAGAAGGCGGAGCTGGCCGAAGTTGTCCATCCCATCGCGCGCACCCATCCGGAGAATGGCCGCAAGGCCTTGTTCATCAATGAAGGCTTCACGGTGCGTGTCGAGGGCATGGACGAGGCCGAAGGCAAAGCCCTTCTCGACGAGCTGAACGCTCATGCGACGCAAGACCGTTTCATCTACGCTCACGATTGGTCCGTCGGCGACGTGGTGTTCTGGGATAACCGGGTCACCATGCACAAGGCGACCGAGTACGACCGGCAATACGCACGCCGCATGCACCGGACCACAGTGCAAGGGGACGTGCCGGTTTAAGCTGTCCGGTCCGCCGTCCCGTCACTCCCGAGAAGGCGGGAATCTAGTGGCTCGGTGGTGATTACCTGGATTCCTGCCTTCGCGGGAACGACGGCTGATTGGGGATAGCTCAACCTGTCCCTGGTTTCCTGCGCGGGGTAGATCAAAACGCTTGGAAAGGCGGCATCATGTCTTCGAAAGTAGAAACGTCGACACCGGCCAACACGATGACGCCGGTCGGGCCATACAGTCACATCGCGAAAGTCAGACAGAGCTTTATCCAATCCGGCTAGCATTGGTTTGGGCCGGGGGCCACACCTTGATCCCTTCCTAAAACACGCCAGTTGCCAAGTGTCAGTAAACGACCAATCGACCGAAGAAAGATCGCTATGAAAATCACTATCTACGGCGCCGGGGCCATCGGCGGGCATCTGGGTGCGCTGCTGAGCCGGGACGGCGTCGACGTCAGTTTGATCGCGCGCGGCGGGCACCTGCAGGCGATCCGGCGCGGCGGGTTGATCTTGCAGCGTGGCGATGAGGAACCGTTCACGGTGCATCCGCATGCGACGGACGATCCCTCGACGCTCGGTCCGCAAGACTACGTCATCGTTTCGCTGAAATCGCATCAGGCGCCGGGCGTCGTCGACGCGATGCAGCCGTTGCTCGGCCCCGATACGACGGTGGCGACGGCGATGAACGGGGTGCCGTGGTGGTATTTTTATAAAATGGCGGGACCCTACGAGAACACCCGTGTGAAGTCGGTCGATCCCGAGGGCAGGCAGTGGGACGGCATCGGGCCCGAACGCGCGATTGGCTGCATCACCTATGTCGCGGCCGAGGTTGTGGCACCAGGTGTCGTGAAATCCGGCGCGTCGGGGCGTTATTTCATTGGCGAGCCCGACGGCACGGAGTCCAAACGCTGTCTCCGCCTCGCGGAGGTCATTGCCAAGACTGGCATCGTGGCCCGCGTCCGTGCCGACTTGCGTCAGGATCTTTGGCTCAAGATCATGGGCAATTCCGCTTTCAATCCGACCAGCGCGCTAACACTCGGCACCGTCGGTGATATGATCAACGATTCGGAGATGGAAGCGCTGCTGCGCCGGATGATGGAGGAAGTTACCGCCGTCGGGCGGGCGCTCGGCTCGGAGCCGAGCGATACGGTGGATTTCCGGATCGAGAACGCGCGCCAACACGCGATGCCGCACAAGTCATCGATGCTACAGGATTTGGAGCGGGGCCGGATGATGGAGATCAACCCGATTATTGGAGCGGCCACGGAAATGGGCGCGCTGGCAGGTGTGCCGACGCCCACACTCGACACGGTGCTGGCGCTCGTCAAAATGCGGGCGCGGATGGGCGGTATGCTGCCGGAATAGGCGTGCTCGTTTTGACTGCTCGTTGCCGCGAAATTGAGAACGTTGTAAATATGTCATTCCCGCCTTCGCGGGAATGTCGAAGAAATGGAGAAATTGATATGCCGTCCTCCCTCATCGTTTACTTCGACTATAAGAGTCCCTACGCCTTCGTGGCCAAGGCACCGATCTATCAACTCGAGAAGGATTTCGGGCTTGAGGTGGAATGGCGGCCCTATTCGCTCCACATCCCGGACTTCTTGGGTACGGTCGATGTGGATGAGAATGGTAAGATCGTGGGTGGGACCCGGAACGAACATCAATGGCGCCGCACCCGCTATCTCTATATGGATGCGCGGCGACTGGCGACAGATACCGGCCAGGACCTGATGATCAAGGGCCCGGCGCGGGTTTATAAATCCAAGACCGCTCATATCGGAACGCTCTATGCGCAGAAACAGGGTATATTCCGAGCCTATCACGATCTGGTTTTCGACCGGTTCTGGAAGCGGGAGCTGGATATCGACGACGCGGATGCGGTCGCGGCGACTATCGCGGAGGCGGGCGGCGATGCGGCGGCGTTCAAGGCGTATCACGTGGGTGAAGGGCAAAGCGATCATGAGGCTGCGATCGAGCAAGCTAACGAGATCGGCATCTTCGGCGTCCCCAGTTTCGTCCTCGACGGCGAATTGTTCTGGGGCAATGAGCATCTCCCGTCGGTGCGCAACCGGCTTTCGGCGTGAGGATGTGGGCAAGTTGCCAACCTGGGCCCCGGATAACGCTGACGTATTTCCGGGGAACGAGAAGCACCGTTTCCCGGCCGAAGAGCCGGGATCCAGTTCCACGAAGCGGCGCCAGACAAAACGAATCTTCGAATGACGGGAAGGGGCTGAAATGACCAAAACCGTGATCGCCTATACGGATTATAAAAGCCCGTACGCGTTCCTTGCGAAGAACGCGACCTATGGCCTGTTTGACGATTTCCGCGCGGAGATCGAGTGGCGGCCCTATACGCTGGATATCCCATCATACCTCGGTAATGCGGAAGTAGATGAGAGCGGCAATGTGATCGCCGAAGAGCGTAATGCCCATCAATGGCGGCGGGTAAAATACAGCTACATGGATTGCCGACGCCGGGCCGAACGCATGGGCCTCACCATCCGCGGGCCGCGGCACATCTTCAACTCGACGGTCGCCCATGTGGGCATGCTCTACGCGCAGCGCAAGCGCGTCTTCATGGACTACCACAACGCCGTCTTCGAGCGATTCTGGAAGCGGGAGTTGGACATCGAAGACCCCCAGATCATCGCCAACGTGCTCAAGGAAGTGGGAGCGGACATCACCGGTTTCGAGGCGTTTATGGACGGACAGGGCGTCGCGGAGTTGGAGCACATTATGGAAGATGCCCACGAGCAGGGTGTCTTCGGCGTCCCCAGCTTTATCGTCGATGGCCAGCTTTATTGGGGCGTCGAGAATTTGCCGTTGGTGCGGGAACATCTTGCTGTGTGACAAACTGGCCGGTTCTCTTTCGCTCTATTGCGATTAAAGTAACTTGAACGGACAAATTTGGCCTAGAGGATCGACGCCATGAAATTCGGTATTTTCTACGAACACCAACTGCCCAAGCCTTGGGTAGAGCAAAGCGAATACCAGCTGATGCAGGATTCCTTGGCGCAGATCGAATTGGCCGATCAATTGGGCTACGACTATGCGTGGGAAGTAGAGCATCATTTTCTTGAAGAATATTCGCATTCCTCGGCACCGGAAGTCTTCTTGGGCGCGGCGAGCCAGCGGACCAAGAATATCCGTCTTGGCCACGGAGTCATTCAGATCACAACGAACCAACCACACCGTGTCGCTGAACGTGTCGCGACGCTCGATTTGTTGTCGGGCGGGCGGGTCGAACTCGGTCTCGGCGAAGGTGGCGGACCGGCGGAGTTGCATCCCTTCGGGACGCAGGTGCGCTCGAAGCGGGAGCGTTGGTTGGAAGCTGTTGAAGCGATTATTCCGATGTTCACTTCCACCAATTGGGAATATCACGGTGAATTCTATGATTTCCCGGCGCGCAACGTGATCCCGAAGCCGTATCAAAAACCGCATCCGCCGCTTTGGGTCGCGTGTTCCAACATTCAGACCATCGGACAAGCCGGCCAATGGGGCATGGGGGCGCTCGGCTTTACCTTCATCTCGCCGGAAGCGGCGAAGGCCTGGGTGCATCGCTACTACAATAATTTACTGCACCACCCGTTCCGCCTCGCGGAATATCCGGCGAACCCGAACATTGCCATGGTCTCCGGCTTCATGTGCGCCGAGACCGATGAGGAAGCGCGTGAGAAGGCAGCCGGTTGGACGTTCTTTATCTTCGCGCTTTCGCGTTATGGGCGCAAAGGCATCGATGCGCCGGGAGAGAGCGATCTCTGGGCGGAATACCAGTTGTGGCGCGATAGCGATAAGGCCAAGGAAGCCGTCGACAACGCGCTGGTGGGCTCGCCGGAGACGATCCGTGAAAAACTCTGGCAGTTCCAGAAATCCCATGTAGATCAAGTCATCTTGCTGAACCAGGCAGGCAAGACCAGCCACAAGGATATCTGCGAGAGCCTGGAAATGTTCGCGAAGGAAGTTATGCCGGAGTTCACGGCGGAAGAACCCGCGCACCAAGCATGGAAGCAGGATGTCCTCGATGGTAAGATTGCGCTCGAGGATTTGGATACGCAGCCCTATGATTTGTACAGCCACCAGAACGAAGACATTATCCGCATGTCACCGGAAGAGCTGAAGGCGATGATGGCCGCGAAAGAGGCCGAGCGCGCGGCGGCGGGCGACGACTAGGTCGGGTCACTCGTAGTTCGGTTTCCGTTTTTCCAGGAACGCCGCGACCCCTTCCTTGAAGTGCGGGCTCTCGCGGACGATATCGCCCAACTCCTGGTCAAGTCCCTCTTGCGTGAGGGCGTGCTCGGCGATTTCGGTGCTGATCTTGCGCTTTACCGCTTGGACGGCGGACGGACTGTTGGCGGCAATGGTCTCCGCCATGTTCACAGCCCAGTCCATCAACTGGTCGCTAGGCATAACTTCGTTCACAAGATCGATGCGGGCGGCCTCTTCGGCATCGATCAAATTTCCGCCGAGCAATAACTTCATTGCATGCACATAGCCGATTTGACGGACCAGCTTCACCGTCGCGCCGCCGAAGGGATAGATCGACAGACGCACTTCCGGCAGGCCGAAACGGGCATGGGTCGCCGCAACGCGAATATCGGATGCCAGCATCAACTCAACACCACCGGCGACGCAATCGCCGTTGACCGCCGCGATGATGGGTTTCGGAAACATCTGCGTCTTTAGGAGTGACCGGTTTACCGTCTCCGCGAGTTCAGGCGTGGCCGTCAAATCGCCACTAACATCAGCGCCCGCACAGAACCCCTTGTCGCCGACGCCGGTGATTACGATGCACCGATGGTCCGAGCGCGCGAGGTCGTCCCAGAGGTCGGCCAGTTCCGCCATCATGGCCCGCGTCATCGCATTACGCCGGGCCTCATTCACCAGAGTGATGACCGCAATATGTTTTCCGTGATCTTCAACGCGCAATTCCGCCATCTTCGGTGCCCTACTTCGGTTTATCAGAGTGGATTATTCAAGTTAGGTTTCTGGCGAACCGTGGGAAGGAAATCGCTTGTGTTAATCTTTCGTTAAGACGGGTTATGAGACCTCATACGTCACTCGAACGGCTCCGGCGATAAAACAAAAAAATAATAAGTGCAGGACCATATCCCAGGATGGATTATACGTTACCCAATGATTGCGATGTATTGATTACGGAAATCACCTCGTATTGGTCCTCCCTTCGCGAAGACGCCCGACTGCCCGATCGTACGCAGCTTGATCCGGTCTAATTTCCAAAACACCTCCCAGGTGTAGCATTAATGGACGTCTCACATAATCCGTGGCGTTTCCGATTTCGACTGTTAGGCGAGTAAATCGTGCTTCATCATGGTTCGAATTTGGTCGGTCGGTGGATGGACGTGGCATTTCCCCACTTTGATAAAACCAAAACTAAAACCGATATGATCGAGACCATCGAAATCGGCCAGCCTTTGTGTCGCAAAGGACGACCGTTGATGACCTATGAGAAATCCTTCATTGAAATTGAGCGGGTAATGCTGCCGTTTCGCAACGGGGGGAATTGGCGGAAATGATGCTTATCTTCTCGATTTTCCGCTAAGTCGGAACACTCCTTAGAACAAGCGCGCGCTCGCCAACTCCGCGCCCTCTTTCATTGCCCGTAGTTTTGCCCAAACAATGTCAGCGGTAACGCGGCCCATGCCAGCCGAGGTGTCGAAACCGCAATCCGTTCCGGCCAAAACTCTGGTGGGATCGCCAACCATCTCAGCGGCGCGTTCCAGGCGGTCAGCGACGACTTCCGGATGCTCGACGAAGTTGGTTAATGTATCAATGACGCCGACGACGAGTGATTGGTCGGCGCCAAGCGGGGCATCGCGGAAGAGCTTTATTTCGTGCTGATGGCGCGGATTGGCGAACGGCAATAGGAATGCACCGACATCGGCTTCCAAGATCGCGGGCAGGATATCCCGCAGCGGCACGTCCTTATCGTGTGGCGATTCGTAGTTACCCCAGCAAACATGTAGGCGTACCCGTTCGCGGGGCACATTGCGGAGTGCCGAATTGATCCGCGCGATGACCCGTTCGACGAATTGCACGAAGTCGCCGACGGGCCGGTCCGCATAGGATAGATGGCGTTCCAAGGCGAGGTCCGGCGCGTCGATTTGCAGCAGATAGCCATGCCGGTGAGCTGCCTCGTATTCGATCCGTAAAGCTTCCGCCAAGGCGTCGAGATAATCGTCATCGCTCGGGTAATGATCGTTCTTCATCGCGGCGGTGACGATACCGGGCGAGGGAGCTGTCATGAAGGCGTCGGTGAAATTGCCGCCGACCTCCCGCAAGGCATCGGCAAAGGTGGAGAGTTCTGCTTCGTTGGCGTCCGTATCCGCATAGGTGACAGGCCCGGTCGCCATCGGTGGTGTGAAATTGCTCACCGACGCGCTGTTTGCAATTTGCCGGCGGCGCAGATCGGCGTATTCCGGATATGAGGCCAGTTCGTCCCCGTGTGGGCGTTTCCATTTGCCGGAAAACCCGGTCATCCGGCGCTGCACATACAGGAAGAACGCCTCGCGCAGTTGTTCGCCGTCGCTGGGGATGTCGACGCCCGCTTCGCGCTGGCGCTCCACTACCCAACGGGTCGCGGCTTCGCCTTCGTGGACGAGTGCTGCCTCGTCGATTTTGGCACCTCCGGCGCGGGCAGCATAGAGTTCGACCAACTTTGCCGGGCGCGGCAGACTGCCCGCGTGGGTCGTGAGAATGCGTTTTTCCGCCATGTTTCGCTCCCTTCCGACTTTCGAATTGACGTGGCGCGCGCCTGCGGGGCGGCAATGTGGCCAGGCGATCTATATTGATTGTCAGGATACTTTAAACCGAAAAGGAAACGTCATCATGGCTAAAAAAACCGCTTACGAAATTGTACCTCAACTCGGTAAATTGCGCGACGAAGTGCTATTCGGTGATGTATGGGAGCAACCAGAACTTTCCAAGCGCGATCGCAGTCTCGTCACTATTTCCGTTCTGACAGCGCTTTATCGCACCGACGAGCTGCGCGGCCACATGAAACGTGCGCTCGACAACGGCGTCACCCAAGACGAGATTCGCGGCATGATCACGCATCTGGCGTTCTATGCGGGCTGGCCGACGGCAGTTAACGCGGGCCGGATCGCGGTCGAGGTGTTCGAGGACGATTGACCCGGAGGGACCGCACGATGGCACCGAAGACCGCTTATGAGATGGTCCCCGAGTTGGGCCGCCTGAAGGACGATGTCGCCTATGGCGATGTCTGGGAGCAGCCGGAACTCAGCAAGCGGGATCGTAGTTTGATCACCATATCGGCCTTGATCGCACTTTATCGGACGCCCGAGTTGCGAGGACATATTAAGCGGGCGCTCGGCAATGGCGTAACGCAAGATGAGATCCGGGGGGTGATCGCCCATCTGGCTTTCTATGCTGGATGGCCCACGGCGGTGAATGCCGGCCGGCTCGCCGCTGAAATCTTCGAGGAGGATTGAAACGGCCATGAGCGACTATCGATATATCGACGTGCACCCTATCGCCGGGGCGATCGGGGCGGAGGTGCGCGGCGTCGATTTGAAATCTGTGGAGACGGCGGCGTGGGATGAAATCCGCGCCGCCTTCCACGACCGGTTGGTGTTGTTTTTTCCCGGGCAAGATTTGAACGCACCGGAAATGGCGGTCGCGGGGGCACACTTCGGTGAACTCGCTTACTACCCTTTTATAGAAGGGTTGGAGGAGGAGCCTTACGTCATTCCGCTGATCAAAGAGGCAAGCGAGCGAAAGAATTTCGGCGAAGGCTGGCATTCGGACACCACATATACGGAACGCCCGCCAATGGCGACCGGCCTCTATTCCATCGAGGTACCGGAAGTGGGTGGTGATACCATGTTCGCGAACATGTATCTTGCCTATGAGACGTTGTCGGACGGCATGAAGGAAATGCTCGCTCCCTTGCGAGCCGTGAACAGCTCTGCCGCGCGAAAAGATGGTGGGCGTGCGTCAGGCAACAGCTATCAGAGCGTCAAGCTCATCAAGCACGATGCGGATCTGGAAGGTATTCATCCGGTGGTGCGCACGCATCCGGAGACGGGCCGCAAGGCGCTGTATGTGAACGCATTGCATACGACCCATTTCGTCAGTTGGACCCGCGAAGAGAGTAAACCGGTTCTTGAGTATCTATATCGTCATAAGAGCCGCCCGGAATTCACCTGCCGATATTCCTGGGCGCCGAACACATTTGCGATTTGGGACAACCGGGCGGCACAGCATTTTGCGCTGAACGACTACCACGGCCAACGCCGCGAGATGCGCCGCTTGTCTATCGCGGGAGAAGTGCCGGCTTAATGCTTGGTCGCCATGATCCCGGTACGGATAGAATAGTCGACCGCCAGGCCGTAATCTGGATCGTCGTCCATATCCAGTATCAGCTGACCGGCTCTGTTCAAAAGAGCGTGGCAATCCCGAGAGAGATGGCGCAACTGCAAGGCTTTGCCTTCAGCTTCATAGCGAGCCGCCAAAGCCTCAATAGCCTGTAGGGCCGATTGATCGACGACCCGGCTGTTGGCGAAATCAACGGTGACGGATGCGGGGTCGGCGGCGGGATCGAACAGTTCGGCAAACCCGTCAACCGAACCGAAAAAGAGCGGGCCTTCGATTCTATATATCTTCTCCCCATCCGCCGTGGTTTCTGTATTCGTTTGAATTCGGGTCGCATTGTTCCAGGCATAAGCCAAGGCGGAGACGATCACGCCGACGACGACGGCGATGGCTAAATCTGTCATCACAGTGACGACGGTCACCAATGCCATCACGAGTGCGTCCGTCAGGGGAATGCGGCGCAGGATCGTCAGGCTTTGCCAGGCGAATGTGCCGATCACGACCATGAACATGACGCCGACGAGGGCGGCCAAGGGAATCTGTTCGATCAGGCCCGAAGCCACCAAGATGAACGCGAGTAGGAATAAAGCAGCCGCGATGCCGGAAATGCGGGTGCGCCCACCCGATTTCACGTTGATCATCGATTGCCCGATCATCGCACAACCACCCATTCCACCGAAAAACCCGGTCACTGTATTCGCGATACCCTGGGCGATGCATTCCTGGGATGCGCCGCCGCGTTTTTTCGTAATTTCACCGACCAGGTTCAAGGTCAAAAGACTCTCGATCAAACCGATTGCGGCAAGAATGACGGCGTAGGGGAAGATGATCGTCAGGGTTTCCCAGGTCAGCGGGACGGTGGGAATTTCGAATTCGGGTAGCCCGCCCTTGATGGAGGCTAGATCGCCGACCCTCGGCACATCGATACCGAAAGCGATGACAAGGCCAGCCACGACGAGTATCCCCGCCAGAGGGGCCGGAACGACGGACGTTATCTTCGGCATAATATAGATGATGGCCATGGTCAGCGCCACGAGACCCAGCATGGTCGCCAGCGGCCAGCCGGTCATCCAGACTTTCTCTCCGCTCAGCGCATCCGCTCCCGGGACTTGAAACTGTGTCAGTTGAGCCATAAAGATGACAATGGCGAGCCCGTTGACGAATCCCAACATGACCGGATGTGGCACGAGGCGGATGAACTTTCCGAGGCGAAACACGCCGGCAGCCATTTGCAAGATCCCCATCAGTACGACAGTGGCAAAGAGATACTGCACGCCGTGATCGGCCACCAAGGCTACCATCACAACCGCTAGCGCGCCGGTTGCGCCCGAAATCATACCGGGCCGCCCGCCGATTACCGCAGTGATTAAGCCAACGATAAAGGCAGCATAAAGTCCGACCAACGGGTGCACACCGGCGACGAATGAGAACGCCACCGCTTCGGGCACCAAGGCAAGCGCCACGGTGAGGCCTGAAAGGATCTCGATCTTGAGGAGTGTGGCGGAAAGCTTTCCCCGATTATTGGGTATGCATGTACGAAGGGAGGCTATAGTGGGCGTGGCGGAGGGAGAAGGTTTCGGCAAAATTGAAATGCTCGGATTGGGACGTTGGGAAAGCGGAGGTGCATTCATATAGGAATTGTATTGCAATGCACGGTAATTATGTTGCGTCGCAACATAATTGTTAAATGTTTCCGAAACCTTACGTGATGGGAGAAATTCCGGCGATCAACTGCGCTAGCTCACCCTTGATCCCAAATATACTAATCGCAATTCATAAGTGTGATGCTTGCGCCGAGCCGTGTGGCTCACATGACGGAAGCGCTTAGAATTCTCTCGGAAAAGGGGATGGAGATGGCTTACGAAGGTATGATTGCGGAGACTCTATCGATCAACGGCCATAACAACGAAATGGTCTCGGCTTATGCGGCGCGCCCGACTGGGCCCGGCCCGTTTCCCGGCGTTGTGCTCATCCATCATTTGCCGGGCTGGAGCGAGTGGTACCTGGAGGCGACGCGACGCTTCGCTCATCATGACTATGCCGCCATCAGCCACAATCTTTATCACCGGGTCGGTGAGGGCAATGCCGAGGATGTAGCCGCCAAGGCCCGTGCCAAAGGCGGTGTCCCGGACGATCAGGTAATTGGTGATACCGAAGGAGCTGTGCAGTGGTTGCGCGCGCAACCCTACACCAACGGCAAGGTTGGCGTGATCGGCAGTTGCTCTGGCGGGCGTTAGGCTTTTCTTTATGCGTGCCATACCAGCAGCATTGACGCCGTCGTTGATCTGTGTTGCAGGCCGAGGACGACAGGCCGGAGAAGCAACCGGTGCCGCCGATCGATTTTACCAAAGATCTTTCGTGCCCGGTGTTGGGCCTGTTGTGCAGGCCATGGGCGAGGCCGCGAGCCGCGTTTCGGTTGCGGCATCGGGACAATCACAGACGATTGAAGGTCAGATATGCATTACTGCAACCGATGTGATGTCGACATATTTTCTGCCGGGAATATTGAAACAGCTTCGCAAATTGGCGCCAGCGATAGAAGTGGAGATCGTCGCTTCGAATGCGAACAGCGACCTGAAGCGCTGCGAGGCCGACATTGCGATCCGCCACGCGCCCTTGCAGGAATCGGATCTCATTGCCGAATTAGTCCGCGAAACATCAGCGAATTTCTATGCCACGCCCGCGTATCTGGAACGCTATGGGCATCCTGCCTCCATTAAGGAACTAACGGGTGCTGTCTTCATTGGGTTCGAACGCACTGATCTGTTCCTACAACATTTGATCGCACTCGGTCTTTCGGTCACAAAGGATAACTTCAAGCTTGCGGCCAATAGCGGTATCGTCAGCTGGGAATTGGTCAAACAAGGTCTCGGGATTGGCGTCATGATTGAGGAGCTCGCCACGATGACCCCTGAAGTCGAAAGGCTCTTTCCTGAATTGGATCCTTTGCCGATCCCGATTTGGCTCACCACGCATCGTGAACTTCACACAAGTGGTCGCATTCGCCTCGTATTTGATTTCCTAGCCGATGCTTTGTCGAAGGAAGATATAGCGCTCGGTGGACCACCGCGATCGACCTAAAGATCAATCAGAATTATCGGAAAGACAGCGTCCATGACACCGTTGGAAATACTCCTGCTCTCTACTGCGGCCTTCTGCACGTCGGCATTAACGGCGGTCGTCGGCGCCGGTGGCGGGACCGCGTTGATCGCGATCATGCTGCAGGTGATGTCACCGGCGGCGGCCATCCCGGTTCATGGGGTCGTGCAACTGGCATCGAACACGACGCGCGTCTGGCTTTTGTGGAAGCATATGGCTTGGCCCGTTATATTCCGGTTTGCGGCGTTCATGCCTTTGGGTGTGTGGCTGGGATTGGAATTGTTTCAGGGACTTCCGACCGAGGCTATCCAAATTCTGATCGGTTGTTTCGTGCTTATTTCTCTGGCGGCGCGTCAGATCGGGAAGTGGCGTGAAAGCGATGTGCCGCTGTGGGCGTTCTTTCCTATCGGCCTCGTCACCGGCGCTTTGAATATGGTGGTGGGTGTGATCGCGCCGATCCTCGGTGTTCTGATCATCCGCAAGGATCTCTCGAAAGAAGCGATGGTCGGAACGCTCGGTTTCTTCGGATTTCTAGGCAACTTGCTGAAGATTGCTGGGTTTAGCTTGATCGGTTTCAGCTTTATCGAATTCGGCCCGACAGTATTATTCATGGTCCCGGCCGCAATAATCGGCACCCGTGTTGGCCGGGCTGTTCTCGCCAAGATGGACGAGCGGTATTTTATGTTTGGCTTTCGTATCGTGCTCGTTGGATTGGCGCTGAAGCTGATCGTTGTCGACGGGCTCGGCTTCGCTTTATCCGGCTAGCTCGACCCGATCCAAGATCATGTGCAAGGTGCGCAACCGGTGGCGATGGATACGGCGAATCCAAGGGGTCTGATTGGCCTCCGC
>JBMYRC010000101.1:0-15782 GCA_049601975.1 Alphaproteobacteria bacterium
ATGTCGAGCTAGTGGGTGCCGGGGACGAACATGGTGGGGCCGTTGAATTCAGTCAAATTGTCTAAGAATAGGGCCGCGTTGATGACGCGGGGCTCGGGCATGCCGTCATCCTCGAACCAAGTGCGGTATCCTGGTGCCAGTGCCAGACCTCTCCGTCATGGGCGTTCTTTGTGTTGATCTTGAACTGATGCAGATAGACCGGCCCGCCAAGCACCAGCATTGCCGGCTCGATGATGCGGGGATGGCGGCTCAGTCGACGAAACAGATCGCTTAAATGGCGCGGGGCAATGGCGGAGCGGATGGAGGTGCTTTTTTGCTCTGTCAGGTTCTTCGGCCCTGGGCGCTCAAGGATATCCGGGAGTTCCGCGTTGAGCGATTCCACTTCCTCGCTGGAAAACAGACGTTCGACAAACAGGATGCCGTTAAGCTCGAATTCTGCGAATTGTTCTGTCGTCCACCGCATGCTCGTTTTCCTTATTCAGACCCAACCATCATTCACAAATTTTGCTTCGCCATTCACGCGAATCATTCTACATGCTGAGGCAATGAGCAGCGATATGTCTGAAGATACGAGTTTTACCCCGCGCGAGGGGACGGCCCACGTCATCGTTCTGGGTAACGAGAAAGGTGGGTCAGGAAAGTCGACTACTGCCATGCACATCGCCGTGCATCTGGTGCGCCAGGGATATCGTGTGGGATGCCTCGATCTGGATGCACGCCAAGGCACGTTGCGCCGATATATCAAGAATCGGCTCGATTATATCAAGGCGAATGGGTTTACCCTGGCCAGTCCGACATATGCGGTGATTGAGCGTATGGAATTGGAGAGCCGATCCGAATCCGAGGCGCGTGAGAATAGCATGCTGGACGCGTTTATTGGAGAGTTTCGCACCAGTCATGACTTTCTCATCGTCGATACGCCGGGGAGCGACTCCACGTTGTCGCGCCGCGCGATTGGGTATGCGGATACTTTGCTCACGCCGATGAATGACAGCTTCATCGATCTGGATATCCTCGGCCAAGTGGATGCTGATGGCTGCAAGGTCTTGCGGCTTAGTCATTTTGCGGAGGTCATTTGGGAGCAGCGCAAAACACGCGCAGCCCGGGGGAGTAAGGCCATCGACTGGGTTGTGATGCGCAATCGGCTGGGCACGTTGGACAGTCACAACAACCGCTCGATGGAGCAGGCACTAAGTGAATTGTCGGAGCGTGTCGGCTTCCGGATTGTCCCTGGCTTTACAGAACGGGTTATCTTTCGGGAATTGTTTCCAAAAGGGCTCACACTCCTCGATTTGCGCGATGTCGGCGACGACGTGAAGCTCAATATGTCGCATATCGCGGCGCGCCAGGAAGTGACCCAGTTGGTGACGGCGCTTGGGATCGAGGGGAATAGTGTTGCAAATTCTCCCAAGAACACTGGACGGACCGCCCCCTGATCCCTTTATAAAGGGGGATGGCAAAGTTTCCGACATCCCCGAAGGACGACGTCGCGGCCTTTTTGAAGAAAGTTAAGGACGCGCCGGCGCCGACGTCCGGCAAGCCCGGTGAGCGTGGCCGCCTTGTCTTTGCGATGGATGCCACCGCAAGCCGCGAGCCGTCATGGGATCGAGCCTGTCAGATTCAGGGCGAAATGTTCAGCGAGACGGCTGTGCTCGGTGGGCTAGAGGTGCAGCTGGTGTTCTATCGTGGCTTTGGCGAATGCCGGGCCAGCAAATGGGCACCCAATGCGACCGAACTATTACGCCTGATGACCGGTGTTCGATGCCGGGGTGGACAGACGCAAATCTCGAAAGTCCTCGATCACGCCAAGCGCGAAGCAGAAAAGCATCGCATCAACGCTCTCGTCTTTGTCGGCGACGCCGTGGAAGAGGATATCGACCGGGTATGCCATAAAGCGGGCGAATTGGGTTTGCTGGGCGTGCCGATGTTTCTGTTTCATGAAGGTAGCGATCTAGTGGCCGAGCGGGGTTTCCGTGAATTGGCGCGATTGACCGGTGGCGCCTATAGCCGGTTCGATTCGGGTAGCGCGCAGCAACTCAAGGATCTACTGTCCGCGGTCGCGGTGTATGCGGCCGGCGGGCGCCGCGCCTTGCTCGATTATGGCGAAGCGAAAGGTGGCAATGTCCTACGCCTTACCCATCAGGTTAGCGCTAAGAGGTAGCGAAGCATGGGCACAATGATCCTGGGCATCGCGCTACTAATGGCGCTGGTTTTTTTTCTCCGCTGGTATGCGACCGCGCCGCCGGGTGACTTATTGAAGGTCCTGAAATGGGGCGGCCTGACGATCGGCGGATTGCTTGTCTTGTTCATGTTGCTCCGTGGCGGCTTTCAATTTCTGTGGTTCGCGGCAGCCTTTCTCATCCCGTATATGTTGCGGAGGCGCGGCATGCGGGGCTGGGCGCAGGCATCAAAACCGCGCACTGAAGGGCAACGATCCACGGTCCGGACACGCTTCGTTGCGATGGAACTCGATCACGACACCGGGGACATGAACGGAGAGGTTCTTGAAGGACCGCAGAGAGGCAGGCGGCTCTCCGACCTCGACCTCGATTCGTTGCTCGATCTATTGCATCTGGCGTATAACGAGGATGCGCAGTCGGCGCAGGTCATTCAGAGCTATCTGGACAGGGTTCACGGCGATGAATGGCAGGAGCGTGCCGGAGAAGCCGGAAGTGCCGGCAGTGGATCGAATTCCGGTGCGACACCCGGCACTTCTCAGATGACGCGAGACGAGGCCTATGAAGTGCTTGGACTGCAACCGGGTGCCGGTGAGGATGAGATTAGAGCCGCGCACCGCCGCTTAATTCGCGAATACCATCCGGACACCGGCGGATCGGATTATCTCGCGGCGAAGATCAACGAGGCGAAAGACTTATTGCTCAAGGATTGACGGATTGTAACAGGCCTGAGATTGCGCCATAAAGCACCCTGTGGCAGAGACACGTCCACCTATTGAACCTGTTGGTCGGCAATCACATGACATCTCCAGTTCGTAAGGCCATTTTCCCCGTTGGCGGGCTCGGTACCCGGTTCCTGCCGGCGACTAAGGCCATGCCGAAGGAAATGCTGACTGTCGTCGATAAACCGCTTATCCAATATGCCGTGGAAGAGGCCGCCGCCGCGGGTATCGAAGAGTTCATTTTCGTTACTGGGCGCGGCAAAGCGGCGATCGAGGATCATTTCGACGTCTCCTATGAGCTGGAGAAAACGTTGAGTGAACGGGGTAAGGACGATTTTCTGTCTGTGGTGCGCGCGATTGGGCTGCAACCAGGCCAAATATCGTATACTCGTCAGATGGACCCCTTGGGCTTGGGACATGCAGTGTGGTGCGCCCGGCATCATGTCGGTAACGAGCCTGTCGCGGTTTTATTGGCGGACGACCTCGTCATGTCGAAGACGCCGTGTTTGGCGCAGCTTGTCGACGTTCATAAGAAGACCGGCGGCAATGTCGTCGCTGTCGAGGAGGTTCCGCAGGAGCATACGGATCGCTACGGCGTCTTGGATGTGGGTACGGATGACGGTCGACTGGCGTCCGTGTGCGGTTTGGTCGAAAAACCAAAGCCGTCGGAGGCACCGTCCCGCCTGGCAATCATCGGTCGCTATGTGCTGCTGCCCGAAGTGTTCGAGCATTTGTCTCGGTTCGAACGAGGGGCGGGCGGTGAAATTCAGCTCACCGACGCCATGGCGAAAATGATCGGCGGCTCCGAATTTCACGGATTGCGGTTCGAAGGGCAGCGTTTCGATTGCGGTGACAAAATTGGGTTTTTCGAAGCCAATGTAGCCTTCGCCCTAGAGCGGGACGAACTACGCGATGATATCGCCGACGTTTTAAAGCGATATGTGGATCAATAATCAAAAGGGCGGCTTTTCGAAATGCGGATAGCCATGATTGGCACCGGATATGTGGGTTTGGTCTCGGGTGCTTGTTTTTCGGAATTTGGAATAGATGTCATCTGTGTCGACATAGATGCGGAAAAGATCGCACGCCTGGACGACGGTATTATGCCGATCTACGAGCCGGGGCTGGAAGCACTTGTTGCCAGCAATGTGAGTTCCGGACGTTTATCGTTTACGACGGACCTCGCGGCGGCGGTATCATCGTCGGACGCGGTCTTTATCGCGGTCGGAACTCCAAGTCGGCGCGGTGACGGGCACGCGGATTTAAGCTACGTCCACGGGGCTGCGGCACAAATTGCGGAAGCCTTGGACGGTTATACCGTGGTGGTGACGAAGTCGACGGTACCGGTCGGCGCCGGCAATGACGTGGAGCGAATTATTCGCGAGACACGGCCAGATGCGGAATGTGATGTCGTCTCGAATCCGGAATTTTTGCGGGAAGGGTCGGCGATAGAAGATTTCATGCGACCCGACCGCGTCGTCATCGGCACGGATAGCGAGGACGCCCAAGTTTTAATGCGAGCGCTCTATCGACCGCTCTCGTTAATAGAAACGCCGATATTGTTCACCAATCGCGAAACTGCGGAGCTCATTAAGTACGCAACGAACGCCTTCCTGGCGACCAAGATCAGTTTCATTAACGAGTTGGCCGATCTGTGCGAGGAAGTCGGTGCCGATGTCCGCGATGTCTCACGTGGCATGGGATCCGACGGGCGTATCGGCTCGAAGTTCCTGCATCCGGGGCCAGGATATGGCGGCTCTTGTTTTCCCAAGGATACCTTGGCGCTGGTGCGCACGGCCCAGGAGGCTGGGGCACCAATCCGCATTGTGGAAGCGGTTGTCGATATCAACACCGAACGGAAGAAATCGATGGCTAAGCGCGTCCTGACCGCTTGCGGCGGCAGTGTTGAAGGGAAGTCGATAGCGGTATTGGGGCTGACATTCAAACCGAATACGGATGATATGCGCGAGAGCCCGAGCCTCGACATCGTACCGGCCTTGCAAGCCGCAGGCGCGAACGTTCGCGCGTTCGATCCGGCGGGCATGGAAGAGGCGAAGAAGCTTCTGAACGATGTCACTTGGTGCGCCGACGCATACGATGCGCTCAACGGGACCGACGCGGTGGTCATCGTGACCGAATGGAACGAATTCCGCTCGCTAGATTTTGCCCGTATGAAAGAAACGATGAAATCTCCGATACTCGTTGATTTGCGGAATATCTACGACGCGGAGCATGTGGTGTCCTCCGGCATCGCCTACAGTTGCGTGGGGCGTCCCAATACGGCCGCGGCTGAATAGGCGCTCCAAATGAGTGGACATGTCCTAGACCCGACACTACTGCGCAAGTACGACATCCGCGGCGTTGTCGGCGATAATCTCAGGGAAGACGATGCAAGAGGTATCGGGCGAACATTCGGGTCGATCGTGGCCGAAGATGGTGGACGTTTCGTCTGTGTCGGCCGGGATGGGCGGTTGAGCTCGCCGGGCATGGCGGCAGCTCTAATCGACGGGTTTAGGCAGTCCGGTATCGCGGTTGTCGATATCGGTCTCGCCGCGACGCCGATGCTGTATTTTGCCTCAAAAATGCTAAAGGCTGGCGGCGCTATTATGGTAACGGGCTCGCATAACCCGCCGAATTACAATGGTTTTAAGCTTGTTCTGCGCAATTCCCCCTTTTGGTCGGAACAAATTCAAGCGCTCGGGGAGCGTTGCGCCAAGGGCGATTGGCACGATGATGAGGGGGCACATCTCACCCTCGACGTACAAGAAGCATATGTGCGCCGCTTGCTGCAGGATTACAAAACCGATCGTGAGCTGAAGGTCGTGTGGGATGTCGGAAATGCATCTGTTGGCCCGGCGGTTGTCGAATTGGCACGCCGGTTGCCCGGCCATCACGTGGTCCTGCATGAGGAAGTAGATGGAACCTTTCCCGCCCATCACCCTGACCCAACGGTGCCGGAAAACCTCACGGATCTTATCGATACGGTAAAAGGCATGGGCTACGACCTAGGCGTTGCCTTTGATGGGGATGGGGACCGCATCGGGGCCGTTGACGGCGGCGGCCGGATCGTTTGGGGTGACCAGTTGCTGGCAATTTATGCAGGCGAACTGCTTTCCCGCCGCCCCGGTGTCGAAGTGATCGCTGACGTAAAGGCAAGCCAAGTTTTGTTCGATGAGATTGAGCGGCTTGGCGGTAAACCGGTGATGTGCGCACCCGGACATTCCGTCATTAAATCTCTGATGGCGGAGAGTGGCGCACCGCTTGCCGGCGAGATGAGCGGCCACGTCTTTTTCGCCGATGGCTATTACGGCTATGACGACGCCCTATATGCGGCGGTGCGATTGCTCGACATTGTCGCCAAATCCGACCAATCCCTTGCGGAGATGATTTCAGCAATGCCCCAGATGATCAATACGCCCGAGATACGGATTGATGTGCTGGAGGAGCGGAAGTTCGCGATAGTGGACGAAGTCCTAGCACAAGCCCGGTCGGCGAATTTGGACATCAACGATGTCGATGGGCTGCGGGTTAGTGGTCCCGACGGTTGGTGGCTCTTGCGAGCCTCGAATACGGAAAATGCCCTGGTCGTTCGCTGTGAATCGCAGGATCAGAAAGGTCTGGAGAGATTAAAGGGCACCGTGGTGGCTTATTTATCTGCTGCGAATGTGGCGGCGCCGGTCTTCTGAGTGCTACTGCGTGAGGGGAGGGACCGCCACGCAGTCATGTCGCCGGGCCCGTAAAAAACTGCAGGATTTCACGGCTTCGCGCTGGGACATACCGACAATCTGAGCGCGATAAAGTACTCCACGTTCTTTCCCATGGCTGACGATCGCAACGCGGCCATGGTCGGCGACGCCCTGAAGGCGTCCGGCCGCGCCGTATGCAGCCATGCGCGCCGCCGAGGATTGCGAGAAGGCGCCTACTTGAATGGCCCAACGTCTAACACGATCCGTGGGTACGGCTGGGGCTCTGAAAGCAACTTGCGTCGCGGGTACCGCCTTTGATTTCAGTCGGTCGCTTCGCTTCACCATGTTCACTTTTGGGAGGCTTTTGCGATTTTTGGGAACGAGAGCAAAGGCGCGTTCGAAGAGGCGGCGCATATGATGGTCGCGGCTCTTTGCTGATTTACCGCCAAACACGACACCGATGAGACGGCGTCCATGGCGTTTAGAGGATGCGACCAAGTTAAAGCCGGAAGCCCGAATGTATCCTGTTTTGATTCCATCCACGCCAGGATAGTTCTTCAAGAGATTATTGTGATTGCGGAAACTGCGGCGCTTGTAGCTGAAACGCTGGGTGCCAAAAAAATGATAGAACTGCGGGAAGTCGTCGATTAAATGCTGGGCGAGGATCGCCATGTCCCGGGCGGTGGATACCTGGCGCCGGTTCGGTAACCCGGAGGCGTTACGGAAACGTGTTTTACGCATGCCGATGGCTCGGGCCTTCTTCGTCATCATCTGCGCGAACTTGACTTCGGTCCGACCCACGGATTCAGCGACAACAACAGCGACGTCATTGGCCGATTTTGTGATCAATGCAAGGATCGCATCCTTCACCTTGATGGTCTGACCTCGTTTAAGGCCGAGCTTCGAAGGTGCCATACCTTGCGCCCGCCTGGAAATTTTGAGGCGTTGATTGAGCGTTAGTTTGCCACGGTCAAGGGCATCGAACAGCATATAGAGTGTCATCATCTTCGTCAGCGAAGCGGGATAGCGCCGGCGATCTGGATTAGATGCGTGGAGAACTTTGCCGGATTTGGCATCGATAACAATAGAAGCGTATCGGGCGGAAGCTGTTTCTTGGTACAACAGGATGCTTGAAAATAGAATTCCAATAAATGTAGAGAAGAATTTAATATTATAAAAATTCGGCATTTGATTTATAATATTAACCTTTCACTTCACTAATTATTCTTTGAGATATTTATTTATATTGTTTGATTATATTAATATTTCAGATTCTTGTCTACACAGAATTCCGAGATAATCACGGAAACCCAACGAATCGAAGCCGGTATACACGTATTTGTCGCGCAAGCCACATGCCAATAAATTCATTCCGAGTCTTTGGTATTGATGATTTCTGAGGAAACCAATTCCGTCGAATATGCTGCGATGCAAACGTTTTTACTGCATCGCACATTATTCCTATTGACATGGGTAAATTAACCCTTGTATCTTGCGTTATGTTGCAATGCAGCAAAATAATTATCGCCGTTTTAACAAAGTGTATAGACGGTTTCATATACCGGCGGAAGATTGCCGCCACGGTTACAGTCCAAGGAGTCGAGACATGACCACCAAGAAAACGAATGCAGCCGCAGGCGCGACGAAACAAATCGAAGAGGCCGTCGAAGTCGGAAAGAAATCCGTCGAGCAAGCGATGAAAGCTTCGACTGAAGGTTACGAGCAAGCGCTCAGTATGAGCAAAGAGCAGGTCGAGAAGGCCAGCGAAGCTTTTTTCAAGGGCTATGATGACGTGTCTGCGATGAACAAGGAAAGCGTCGATGCGGTCGTGAAGGCCGGTGAAGTCCTGACCAAGGGGTCCGAGACGGTCGGCAAAGCTTATTTCGAATTCGCGCAAGCTTCCGTTGAAGCCAGCGTCGAGGCCGCAAAAGCCATGATGGGTGCGAAGACGCCGAAGGATTTCTTCGACATTCAATCCGAGTATGCCCGCACCAACTTCGACAATTTCCTTGCCGAGAGCACGCGCCTTTCGGAAATGTCGATCAAGGTTACGAACGAAGCATTCGATCCTTTGAAGGCTCAGGTGAACGGATCTTTTGAGAAAACCTTCAAAGCTCGGGCTTTCTAAGACACGAAAATTAAGTTTTGGCCCGCTATTCATTAGCGAGTAAAGGCACGGCCCCGCATTTCCCTCCCTCTCTCCCCTGCGGGGCCGTTCGCTTGTCTGGGCGGAGAGATCAATCCGGTTATTACGATTCGGGAATACAGTCGTACAAGACCGTTTTATTGATGCGGTTTATACGCCGTTTGTGAGGGGCTATCTCGGTACTGTGCGCCTCGAAGACGCTAAATCCACTCTCGCGAATTCGATCTGCATAATCCCACCCACAGACGCGGACGTGATAAGGATGACCGAAAGCTTCGTGACGCTCTGAGGGCACGGTAATTCGTTCATCCTCATATGTCTTCTGGCGGTCGCGGTCGATCGGCACCGTGATCAGTGCTCGACCACCCGGTCGCAGGACGCGGGAAATCTCCGACAGTGCTTTACGGTCGTCCGGAATATGTTCCAAGACGTGATTACAAATAATCAAATCGAAAGAGGCGGTGGGGAAGGAAAGGTCGGTTAAATCGTGTTGCTCTGCCGCCGCGTCATCGTCATAGCGGTCGATCCCTAGATACCGAATCCCGGGCCTCGTGATGAGAGCCGACTGAATACATACCTCCGGTGCGACATGGAGGACGCGGCCGCGCTGTTGCAGCACCTTTGTGTGACCGGTGAGGTAGAGCCATAAAAAGCGATGGCGTTCGAGCGAACCGCAGCCGGGGCATTTGGCATTCGGCCGACCCCGCAGACCGAATGGTGAGAAACGCCGGTACCAATCGTCGCAAATGGGACAGTAAAATCGTGCACCCGAATGCCCGCCTTGCCCTCTGGTGCGACGCCTTACGCGATGCCCATATGCATGTTCGACCGACGTTTCGTCACTTTTTATCGTATGCAGTCGTTGCCACAGATCGGTCAACATTTGATTCGCTCCGCAATTCCCTTTAAGCGGCCACACAGGAGGGGAGGAAAAAGGATGATGTCAACTCTTTATCGGAGGGCCACAAATCCAATATATTATGAGGTAATGGATGACATGATTGAAAATCGGATGAATGGTGACGGCAAAGACGATGACCGCCACGATGATGGCGACGGGAATACCGGCGTTATCATCGAGACGCGTCCGAAAATTAAGAAGCCGTCCATGTACAAGGTACTGATGCTGAATGACGACTACACACCGATGGAGTTCGTCGTGCACATTTTGGAACGTTTCTTTGCTATGACTACTGAACAGGCGACGGAGGTGATGTTGAGCGTCCACCGCCGCGGTGTTGGTATTTGTGGTGTGTTCCCCTATGAAGTCGCCGAGACGAAGGTTACTCAGGTGATGGATTTCGCACGTCAGCACCAGCATCCCCTTCAGTGCACCTTGGAGAAGGATTGAAATGTCGATGCTGTCGCGTGTCCTTGAGAATAGCCTGCACCGTGCCTTGTCGTTCGCTACAGAACGAGGCCACGAATACGCAACCTTGGAGCACCTGCTGCTCTCCTTGACCGACGATCAGGATGGGATCGCCGTGCTCCGCGCCTGCGGGGTCGATGTTGAGAAACTGCAGCGTGATCTAATCGAATATCTCGATAACGAGCTGGCGATGTTGGTGACCGATTCGTTGGAGGATCCAAAGCCCACTGCTGGTTTCCAGCGGGTCCTGCAGCGGGCAGCCATTCACGTACAATCTTCGGGTCGCGAGGAAGTGACTGGCGCCAATGTCCTTGTCGCAATGTTCTCTGAGCGTGAGAGCCATGCTGTCTACTTCCTGCAGGAACAGGATATGACGCGCTTCGATGCGGTCAACTATATTAGCCATGGCATCGCAAAAGTCGCCGGATTTGGCGAGAGCCGTACCGTCGAAGGCGCCGACGAAGACGTCGATGGCGAAAAGGTAAACAAGAAGGGGACGGAGGCGCTCGACGCCTATTGCGTTAACCTAAACAAAAAGGCCGAAGACGGTAAGATCGATCCATTGATTGGCCGTTCGGACGAAGTCGACAGAACGATTCAGATTCTCTGTCGACGGACTAAGAACAATCCGCTCTATGTCGGTGATCCCGGCGTAGGGAAAACAGCGATTGCAGAAGGGTTGGCGCGCCGTATCACCAACGCTGACGTGCCAGAAGTCCTTCACGAAGTGACGATCTATTCGTTGGATATGGGAGCATTACTAGCGGGCACCCGCTATCGAGGTGATTTCGAGGAACGGCTTAAAGCTGTCATCACTGAGATTGAGGCCCTGGAAGGCGCGGTCTTATTTATCGATGAAATCCATACGGTGATAGGTGCCGGCGCGACCTCGGGTGGCGCAATGGATGCGTCTAATCTGTTAAAACCGGCTCTGCAAAGTGGTGGGTTGCGCTGTATCGGATCGACGACCTACAAGGAATACCGGAACCATTTCGAGAAAGATCGGGCGCTGGTGCGGCGTTTCCAGAAAATCGACATCAACGAACCGTCGGTCGAGGATGCAGTTAAGATTTTACGTGGCCTGAAGCCTTCCTATGAAGAGCATCACAAGGTTCGCTACACGGCGGAAGCTCTGCGAGCGGCGGTGGAATTGTCGAACCGTTACATCGGCGACCGCAAGTTACCGGACAAGGCCATCGACGTCATTGACGAAGTCGGCGCCTCGCAGATGCTGGTTTCGCCGTCCAAACGCAAGAAGACGCTCGGCGTTCGGGATGTCGAAAATGTAATCGCGAAAATGGCGCGAATCCCACCGAAGCAAGTCTCGAAGGATGACAAATTGGCATTGTCGACGCTTGAGCGCGATTTGAAGATGGTGGTGTTCGGACAAGACAAGGCAATCGATTCGCTCTCAAGCGCGATCAAATTGGCGCGGGCAGGTTTGCGCGAACCGGAGAAACCGATTGGCAGCTATCTATTCTCGGGCCCGACCGGTGTTGGCAAGACCGAGGTGGCACGTCAATTGGCCAATACGTTGGGGATCGAGCTCGTTCGCTTCGACATGTCTGAGTATATGGAGCGCCACAGTGTTTCCCGCTTGATTGGTGCACCACCAGGATATGTCGGTTTTGATCAAGGCGGCATGCTGACGGATGCGGTCGATCAAAATCCGCATATGGTCTTGCTGTTGGACGAAATCGAAAAAGCGCATCCGGATGTCTTTAACATCCTTCTGCAGATCATGGACTACGGCAAGCTGACTGATCACAACGGCAAGTCGGTCGATTTCCGCAACGTGATTCTAATCATGACGACGAATGCGGGTGCAGCAGATTTGGCGAAGGCGGCGATTGGTTTTGCACGGACCGAGCGGTCCGGCGAGGATGAAGATGCGATCAACCGGTTGTTCACACCGGAATTCCGCAATCGTCTCGACTCGATCATTGGCTTTGCGAAATTAACTTCCGCTGTGGTCGGCCGCGTCGTCGACAAATTCATCATGCAATTAGAAGAGCAACTCGCGGATCGTCACGTTACCATTTCTCTGTCAGAGGCGGCACATGACTGGCTTGCAAAGAACGGTTACGACCAGAACTTCGGTGCGCGTCCGCTTGGTCGCTTGATACAAGAGAAAATCAAGCAGCCGCTTTCGGAAGAACTGCTATTCGGCAAGTTGGAGAAAGGTGGCACCGTCACTATTGACGAGAAGGACGATGCTCTGACGTTCCTGTTTGAAGCGTCTCCGAACAAGGGCGGCAAACGCAAGAAAGACGGTGCCAACGAAAAGAAAACTCCGGAACTCGCCCGCTAGCTGCTTTCTGCCGATTTAGACGTTGCGGGCGGGGCCGCTAGAACGACGCGATTGCGCCCCTTCGCCTTGGCTTCGTAAAGCGCTTGGTCTGCAGCTTCGGTCAGCGCGGGAACATCGTCGAAATCCGGGAACATCGCGACACCACAGCTTAAGGAGACAGAAAACTCGCCGCCGTTGTACATTTGCTTTATGTCGGCGAAGGCTTCTCTGACTTTGTCGAGCACAAGCATCGCATTCGCAGGCGATACATCGGGCAAGGCGACGGCGAATTCTTCACCCCCGTATCGGCCGATGAGATCGGTCATACGCAGGCGCTGCTTCAACAAATTAGACATGCTCTTTAAGACTTGGTCGCCGATCGGATGCCCATAGGTATCGTTGACCGTTTTAAAATTATCCAGGTCGATCAACGCAAAAGCCAACGAGACCTTTCCGCGCCGCATTCTCGATAGCTCGATGCTGAGTTGTTCTTTCGTCGTGGTGTGGTTCAGGAGCCCTGTCAGGCTGTCCCGTAGCATCATTGAGCGCAATCGGCGGAAGCGTTCGGCACGAATGCGCACGGCAGCGACAAGGCGCTCTGGACTGATTGGTTTGGTGAGGAACTCGTCCGCTCCGATTTCCATCAATTCCAGTTGTTTATCGGGATCGCTTTCCGCCGAAAGGAATACAATCGGTATGGATAGGAATGCGGCTTCTTGGCGGATGACAGCGCCCAATTCCCGACCTTCGATTTCGGGCATGTATTGATCCATCAGCACCAATTCAGGGCGGAAGTCGGAAAGCGCATCCAAGACCTTCATCGGATCGCTCAGCGCTATCGCCTGCATACCGGCGTGCTCCAAGACGGCTATATAGAATTCGGAAATACGTTCGTCATCGTCGACGATGAGAACTCGGAAAGGCTCTTCTTCCTGGGGCTCGGTAAGGAGGTCCAAAGCGTCGACCAGATCGAGAGGGCTGTAGGGATGCACGAAAAATGCCTTCGATACGATACGGATCGACGCGAGGCGTGATTTCATATTATAGCCATCGGCGAGGAATATTGTCGGCGTTTTATGATCGCCGTCGGTCAAGATACGCCCGACGGTCTCGATCGTTGTTTCCGAGCCTGCGGTCGGTCCACTGTCGACGCGGACAAGTAGTACGGATGGCTTGCGAGCGGTGATACGTTCACCGATATCGGACACGTTCTTGCAGTGATCCACACTATAGCCGAAAGGCGATAGTTGCTGCGTTAGACGGTCTACATCCGTAGAATCGGTATCGACCAGAAGGATCAAACGATCACTCATGCTTTCACTTTGCAAAGCAATTTAATTCCATCACCCATTGTCGAACCCCGACTCTTCAGTACTGGTGGGTGCAATATTACAGTTTGCGCTTACGACACCCTGACATCTTGGCGATATGGTGTCTCATCTTCGAGATAGTTCATTTCTCGGGCCTCTTCGCGGCGTTCTTCTTCCAAAAAACTCGCAACGGCGGCGCGGAAACCGGGATCAGGAATCCAATGGACGCTGCGGGTCTGAACCGGCACATAGCCGCGTTGCAGCTTGTGGGGTCCTTGGGTGCCCGCTTCGACGCGCGATAATCCGTGGTCGATCGCGTACTCGATGGCACTGTAATAGCAGGTTTCAAAGTGCAGGAACTTATAGTCGGCGACACAGCCCCAGTTGCGGCCGAACAGCGTGTCGCCGCCCTTGAGATTCAATGCCCCAGCTATCGGCATATCGCCTCTTGAGGCTAAGACCAACATGACATTATCGGCCATGGTATCGGATATGATCTCAAAAAATTCGCGGGTGAGATACGGATAGCCCCATTTTCGGTCATAGGTGTCCGTGTAGAAGCGATAAAACGCGTCCCAGGCCTCAGACGTCAGGTCGCTACCTGACAGACACTGCATCTTCACACCGGCCTCGGCGACCTTACGGCGTTCGCGGCGGATCATCTTGCGTTTGCGGCTGTTAAGAGAGCCCAGGAAGTCGTCGAAGGTCTCATAGCCCTGATTATACCAATGGTATTGATGATTGTGGCGAATAAGGAAATCGGCTGCCTCCAGGTACTCCGCTTCCTCGGACGTTGGAAACGTGACATGCAGGGAAGAGATTTCGTTGCGGTTGGTCCATTCGATCATTCCCGCGACCAGGGCGGCTCGCGTGGTGTGTTCGCCAGCGCCGGGGCGCACCAAGAGTCTCGGCCCCGTAACGGGCGTGAAGGGAATGGAGACCTGTAACTTTGGGTAATACTGGCCGCCCGCGCGCTCGTAGGCGTTGGCCCAACCGTAGTCGAACACATATTCGCCCATTGAATGGCTCTTGAGGTACATTGGGATTGCACCGGCGACCTCGCCGTTGGCGTCCTCGACAATCAGATGTTGGGGTTGCCAGCCGCTCTCCGGTCGCACGGAATGGCTTTCTTCGAGCGCGTGCAGGAATGCATAGCTGACGGAAGGGTTGTTGTTCGGTGCGTTCGTCCCAGCGCATGCATCCCATTGTTCGGAAGCGACCTCGATGATCTTCGAGACGACCTTGACTGAAATAGGTTCGTTTCCGTCTGGCATGCGGACCGGGGCGATGATTATGGCAAATATCGAGATTGGTGCGTGGGAGGGTTAATGGCAAGAGAAACCTATCTAAATAACCTCTCCCCTTGCGATAATTGCCGGTTTGGCATAGGCACGGTTGATGGCCGAGGAAATCGATATGAGTGATGCTGAGCGGGCAATCTGTCCTGTCTGTAAATCTCGCCAAACCGACGACTTTCAAGATGTTCGGGAGTATCATTTCCAAATATGCGCGGCTTGTCGGTTCGTCTTTCTCCATCCGATGCCCTCAGAAATGGTCTTGGAGAGCATCTATAATACCGGTGATCAGATTACACCGAACTTTTATCCGAAAGCCAAATCCAGGCTCCATCGGGCCTTGCGAATCGCAATACATTTGTATCGCTTCGCCTGGCGCGGTCCGGTTCTCGATGTCGGATGTGGCGGTGGATTTCAGGTGGAAGCATTTCGCAGGTTTGGGATGCGACCGACAGGGCTCGACATCAGCGCGAATTCCATTGCATTCGCGCGCAATGCATTCAGTAAAAATAAATTTTATTGTGAGAAATTTGAAGATTTTGAAATAAGAAATAATAAATTTAAATTAATATACTCTTCTGAGGTAATAGAACATGTAGTAGATATTGAATCATACATGAATTTTTTAATTGATAATACTGCAGATCGTGGATATGTGTATATAACGACACCCAACATCGACAGCCCACTGGTGCCTGAAAACATTCTTGATTGGGATGTATTCAATCCACCGCGCCATGTTCAATTCTTCCAGCCAGAGAATTTGCGCCGCTTATTCGAGGACCGT
>JBMYRC010000102.1:0-15746 GCA_049601975.1 Alphaproteobacteria bacterium
TCCCATGTAAACGACGACATGGCGATTGGCGGACAGTACGACTTCCGCGTTCTCGTGTTTCATCCGGCCGAGAGCCGTTCGTTTTTGCGGTGTTGATGCCGGGTCAAGTGGATCGATTTCCACGACATATCCGAATCGATTTGGCTCATTCAGAGTTTTTGCGATATCGAAAAGATCATCGCCGCTGGCCCATCTATAACCCCAATCCTTGTGCTTTATCCCATATCGGGCAAGCTCAGATGGGATGGTGGTCTCCGGATCGCTGATGGAGAAGTAGGCGTTGAAATTTTCTTCACATGTCAAATAAGTCCCCCAGGGCGAGAGTCCGCAACCGCAATTATCAAAGGTCCCCAATGCCATTACGCCGTCTGGGTCAGCGTCGGTTTTCAGCAGAAGGTGACCCCGAGCCTGTCCGCGGATGTCCATAGGAGTATCAGCGGTAATGCGACGGTTGTAGGGGGAGTTTTGGGTAATCGCCCATCGCCAAATTTTGTTTCGATTTCGAAAATGCTGATGCCATGCGCGGCTTTGCCCTTGCGGACATCGTCCGCGTTCTCAGGCCGCTTAGACCAGCGGTTGGCGTATATATTGGCGCAATTTACGAACTCGTTATTGACTACGAAGATGTTTTTCCTCTCACTTCGGAAGAGCAACATACCGTCGACATTATCGCCGAGGGCGCGTTCCTGGCTGGCGCCAGTTCCACGGCTAACGGGATCGAAGATGCAGCGTCGGACCACAGCAGATCACCCCAGCGGGGCACGATATGCCAATTGTAACCCACTGGAACCGTGATCGTATCGAAGCGGTTTGCCATTACGGAGGCAAATCCGAAACAATCCGCTGGTCCGGCGCCTGCAAGCTTTGTAGCCAGCGTGCTCGCGACCAGTGCAAAGGCACCGATGCCGACTCTACGCTCGAGAACTGACCGCTGTGGAACTTCCTGCTCGATAAGGCGAATGTGGTCGGAGGTTGAGCAATTTTGGAATTTTGTTTCTGTTGTCGCGGTCATCTAAAAATCCGGCGGTCTTCAGGAGTGGCGAGCGGGAATGAACTACAGTTGTTACGTTATAAAACGGATACAGTGCGGTGGACGAATTTTTAATGTGAACCGGTGTCGATTGCTATCCGGGGGGCGGAACCTAACTTTTCCTGTTAAGCCAACAAGCATTCTATAAGAGGACTATGGCCATGGCCGGCAAAACTCTTTTCGAGAAAATTTGGGACCGTCACGTGATCGCGGAGCGCGAGGGCGGGCAGTCCTTGGTCTATATCGACCGTCATCTCTGTCACGACGGTTCGTTCAACGCATTCGGGCAATTGCGCGAGTATGGCCGGGATGTCCGTAGGCCGGCGCAAACCTTTGCGACACCGGATCATTACACACCGACCGGCTCGACCGATCTGCGGGAAGTGCCGGATCCCCGCGCGCACGAGATTTCCACCGCTATCGACAAGAACTGCGCGGATTTCGGCGTGACGCTATTCCCTTGGGGCGACGACCGTCAGGGCATCGCCCACGTAGTCGGCCCGGAACAGGGGATTACGCTGCCGGGTATCATGCTGTGTTGCGGGGACAGTCATACCTCGACCCATGGCGCGCTTGGCTGCATCTCCTTCGGCATCGGGGCGTCGGAAGTGGCGCATGTGATGGCGACGCAATGCATCTGGCAGCGCCGCCCGAAGACGATGCGGATCACGGTCGATGGCAAGCTGGGTTTCGGTGTCACGGGCAAGGACGTCATCATCGCCATAATCCGCCAAATCAGCGCGGCGGGTGGCACCGGTCACGCCATTGAATATGCGGGATCGGCAATTGAAAACCTGTCCATGGAAGGCCGCTTGACGCTTTGCAATATGACGATCGAGGCGGGCTCGCGGATCGGCATGGTGGCGCCTGACGAGAAGACGCTGGAATACGTCAAGGGACGCCCCTTTGCGCCGACCGGTGACAATTGGGACAAGGCTGAGGCGTTCTGGCGCTCGCTCCCGTCGGACGATGACGCAGTCTTCGATATCGAACACACTGTGGACGGCAACGCTATCGCGCCGATGGTGACCTGGGGTAATTCCCCGCAATGGGCGGCCCCGGTGACCGATTGCATTCCCGAACCGTCATCCGAGACAGATGTGGAGAAGCGCGCGGAGATGATCGACACGCTGGATTACATGGACCTGAAGCCGGGCACCGCGATCACCGACATCAAGGTGGATAAGGTTTTTATCGGCTCTTGCACCAACGCGCGGATCGAGGATTTGCGATCTGCCGCCGCAGTCGCCAAAGGCCGACGAGCGGTGGTGTCGACATTGATTTCGCCTGGCTCCGGTCTCGTGAAGAAACAGGCGGAGGCAGAGGGGCTCGACAAAATTTTCATGGACGCGGGAATGGAATGGCGGATGCCCGGGTGCTCAATGTGCGTCGGCATGAACGGCGATCTACTGGAGCCGGGCGAGCGGTCGGCCTCGACCAGCAACCGAAACTTTCGGGGCCGGCAAGGCCAAGGCAGCCGCACCCATTTGGTGAGCCCGGCGATGGCGGCGGCGGCGGCGGTCACCGGCACCTTTGCCGATGTGCGCAAGTTGATGGAGGACTAGAAGATGGAAGCGTTCACGACATTCAAGGGTATAGGTATCCCCATCGACATCATCAATTGCGATACCGATCAAATCATCCCGGCGCGTTTCCTCCGGCGTGACCGGACCGATCCGGAAATGCCGAATTTCCTTTGGCACGATTTGCGGGAAAATCGGGATTTCATCTTCAACAAGACTCCCTTTAACAAGGGCAAGGTGGTCGTCGCCGATATCAATTGGGGATGCGGTTCTTCGCGCGAAGGGGCTGTGTATGCGCTGAACGCCAATGGTATTCGGGCCGTCGTCGCACCGAGTTTCGGCGATATTCATTACAACAATTGCCTGAAATGGGGTGTCCTGCCGGTGCGGCTCTCGCGTGATGATTGTGATAAGTTGCGCCATCAATTGCATGATGAGCCGGGAGCGGAAATTGCCTTCGATCTGGAGGCACAGTCCGCGACGGGGCCGGACGGCACGACCTATAGCTTCGAAATTGATCCGTTCGATAAATACCGCATGTTGAATGGACTTGACGATTACGGGGTGACGCGAGAATACGACGCGCAGTTTAACGCCTTCGAAGCAAAACATAAGGCTGAATACGATTGGCTGTACGCGAAAGCCTAACAGCGATGCCGTCAAGGAGAGAGAACGCATGGCCGGGAAGACTTTATTCCAGAAGATTTGGGACAATCATGTCGTAGTCGCGCGCGACGACGGGAAAACGCTACTCTATGTGGATCGTCAATTACTGCCGGATTGGCAGCACCGTGCGTTTGATGCACTGGTGGATCAGGGCCGTGCTGTGCGGAAGCCGAAACAGAATTTCGCGATGCCTGATCACAGCGTGCCGACCACGGTGACGACGGTCGAGGAAATTACAGAAGACGTGATGCGCGTCCCAGTTGAGGAGTTGGCACGGCACTCGAAGAATTTCGGTGTCGTGCATTTCGACCTAACGGACGAGCGCCACGGCATCGTTCATGTAGTGGGGCCGGAGCAAGGCATCACCCTGCCGGGTCTGATTGTGGTCTGTGGCGATTCTCATACTTCGACCAATGGTGCGCTCGGCTGCATCGCTTTCGGCATCGGCACGTCGGAAGTGGAGCATGTGTTGGCGACGCAGACAATTTGGCAGGAGATGCCGAAACAGATGCGCGTCAATATTGAGGGCGAACTCGGCTACGGGGTCACCGCAAAGGATGTCATCCTTGCGGTTATTGGTAAGATTGGCACCGCGGGCGGCACCGGCTACGCCATCGAATTTGCGGGATCAGCGATCTCCGCGATGTCGATGGAAGGCCGCATGACGATGAGCAATATGACCATCGAGGCGGGTGCCCGCTTCGGCCTCATGCCGGTCGATGACAAGGCCATCGACTATGTGAAGGGCCGTCCCTATGCGCCGACCGGCGAGAAGTGGGAGCAGGCAGTATCCGCGTGGCGCGATATGCAGTCGGACGAAGATGCGGTATTCGACCGTGAAGTAACATTGGATGCCTCTGAAATCGTACCGATGGTGAGTTGGGGCACCAGTCCGCAAGACGTGATCCAGGTGACTGACAATGTGCCGGACCCAGCCCAGGAGGACGATAGCGACCGCAAGACGGATATCGCCAGCTCGCTTGAATATATGGATTTGAAACCGGGTATGGCGATGACAGATATCAAGGTCGATAAGGTGTTTGTCGGAGCCTGCACGAACGCACGGATCGAGGATTTGCGCGCTGCTGCGGCTGTTGCGAAGGGGCGTAAGGCCCAAGTCGAAACCTTGATCGTTCCAGGCTCTGGATTGGTGAAGAAGCAGGCGGAAGCCGAAGGGCTCGATAAGATCTTTATCGAAGCGGGTATGGAATGGCGCCAACCCGGCTGTTCCATGTGTTGCGCTCTGAACGGCGATATCGTGGGCTCCGGTGAGAGGGTCGCGGCAACCAACAACCGTAATTTCAGAGGGCGTCAGGGACCTGGCAGCCGCACGCATCTGGTCAGCCCGACAATGGCCGTGGCCGCCTCGGTGACCGGTCGAATCACCGACGTACGTAAGTTGATGGAGGACGCGTAATCATGGAACCATTCACTACATTTAAGGCGATTGCCGTTCCCATCGACATCCCAAACTGCGATACGGATCAGATCATCCCCGTCCGCTTTGTTCGTATAGCGCAGGATGATCCCGACTATCCAAAATTCTTTCTGCACGACCTGCGGTTCAACGATGATGGCAGCGAGAAGGATTTCATTTTTAATCGTGCCCCTTTCAGCGACGCCAAAATATTGGTGACAGACGTGAATTGGGGCTGCGGCTCGTCACGCGAGAACGCTGTCTATACGATGGCCGCTAACGGAATTCGTTCCGTGATAGCGCCGTCGATTGCTGATATTCACTATAACAATTGCAAGAAAAATGGCGTTGTTCCGGTGATCCTGGAAGAAAGCGTCTGCGTTTCTTTGCGTCGGCAGTTGCACTACTCGCCCGGCGCGGAAATAGCCGTCGATCTTGAAACACAAAAGGTTACCGGCCCCGACGGCAGCACATTTTCCTTCGATATCGATCCTTTCGATAAGCATCGGCTCTTGAAAGGATTGGACGATATCAGTTTGACGTTGGAATACGCGGGCGCGATCGAAGATTTCGAGGCACGTCATGAGAACGTCAGCGGATGGATGTATTAATATTAACTAGCCGTGTCGACCGCACTCTCGCGTGAATCGCGAAATCGTTAGTGGTTGTATGGTTTTGGCTGGCGTACATTTACATCGTCGATCCTGACCGGGAAGGGCGAAGAGGTATTAAAGGCAATGGCGGTTGTGATGCCGTCCTGATTTGATATGACCTATAAGGTACAAAAGCTTCTGGTTCTTCTATGGATGTGCGTTGCGATTAGCATCGCAGTGCCAGCTTCCGCGCAGAATAAATACTCCCGTTATATTAAAGCGAATCCAGGCAATCTATTTCAGCTATGCGTCTCCAGCGGGGATAACATTGCCTGCTATTTCTGCGGCGGCTTGCAAAAGAAACGCGGTAATCTTGCGGATGCGCTCGACGCCTTCATCTTGGTTGCGCAGTTGGCACGAGAGCGTGCTGGCTTCGTTTGTATGCTGGAATTGGCGCGGATTTATGAGAAAGGCGAGAGTGTTCGGTGCAATCTCGTGCAAGCCTATTGTTGGTATACCGTATTAATGAACGATCAGCCGTCGCAGGACCTCCGCGCAGCGGCGTCGAACAAACGGCAATCCATCGCGGTGACCATGACCATGAATCAAGTTGCAACGGCGGAAGCGATGGCTCGGGCCTGGAAAGCGCAGAGCGGCACCTAGTCGGAACAAGATACCGGATTGTTACTGGGTCTCGTTACCCTTCATCCCTAAATGCCACATTACGGCGAGGGCGGCTCCTTTGACGCGCGGCAACCCTAATAAGGTCAGGGCCAGAATAAGGGGAGGCCAGATCGATAAATGCACCCATACAGGGGGCGCAAAGTTGCTTTCCAAAAACAGCAAGAGCGGGGCGATAATATGTCCCACGATCAATATCGTGAAATAGGGTGCGATATCGTCAGTCCGCATCTCGGCCAGGAGCGTGCCGCAGAAACCGCAGGCATCCACCGGTTTTAAATAAGCGCGATAAATTGGAGCTTCCCCGCAGCAGGGGCATTTCTGCCGCAAGCCCCGAAGCATCGGGAGTGAAGGGAAGCCTTGTCCTCTTTGGTATTTCATGGCGGAGATTTAAGACTTAAAACGATATGCGCGCAACGAAACTCCATGGGGGGTGACAATTCGCCCCGGATCGATGGGGTCACGCGTCGATGATCACAAGACCATCGACACCGACAATTGAATCATGTTTGACGATGACCGGGTTGACCTCCGCCTCGACAACAGTCGGACCCTCGACCAACGCCAGTTTGGACATCGCTACGATCGCATCCGCGAGGCTGTCGAGATCGCCTTTCGGCATGCTGCGGTAGCCGCGTATCATCGCGAGGCCAGATACTTCCTCGATCATCTCACGGGCTTCGGTAAGGCCGATGGGGGCCAAACGGAGGGAAGCGTCTTTATAAATTTCGGCGAGGACGCCTCCCATACCAAGAACAACAGTTGGGCCGACTAGGGAGTCGACCCGGTACCCCAACAAAACTTCGGCCAGTCCCGATTCCATGCGCTGAAGCAAGTAGCCGTCAACCTTCGCATCCGGATTATCGACTGCGATGCGTCGACGGATCGTTTCCGTGGCGGTGTTCACCCCGACGCTGTCTTCGACACCGAGGATGACACCGCCGGCCTCGGTCTTGTGCGGCAAATCTGCCGAGACAATTTTCACCGCAACGGGATATCCAATTTCGGCTGCGCCTTCCGAGACTTTCTCCGAGGTCGGCACGAAATGCATCGGCGCTTGCGGAATACCCAATGCTTCGAAGACGGCTCGGGATTCGCGCTCGTCGAATGTTAGTCCCCGACCGACCTTTAAGGCCTCTGCCACCGAACGCGACGGGGGCGTGATATCGGCATCCTCGTGTGGTGGGCGCCACGAAAGCGTCGCATGAATACCGTCCGCGCAGGCCTCCGGCGTTCCGAAACCGGCGATACCGGCTTTCGCGAGCAGCGCATAGGCTTCATCTCCTTCCGGAACTAGGAAAGCGCAGAGGGGTTTACCTTGGCCTTTCCGCTCGATCAGCGGGGTGACGGTTAAGGTGGGATTTGAGCGAGCCGAAGAGCCGACGGCGAAGACAATCAAATCCGTGTCTTCGGCGGCGAGCGCTTCGTCCAAAATAGCACCGATGGCGCCAGAGTTCGCATTGCCGAACGTGACGTCGATTAGCGGACCGTTTTGTGGATTGATACCGTGTTCGCTCGCCAACCGCTGCATCGCTTCATTCGAGAGCGGGCGGCAATCGACGCCAAGCAGGCTCAGATTATCGACGACCATGGCGCCGCCGCCGCCAGTGGTGGTGACGACGGACGCTGTCAAATTACGTGGCTTCCGGTCCTGAAGGAGCGGCGCCATTTCGTAGAGCGTTTCAAAGTGGCGGACCCGAACGATGCCGTGTTTGCGTAAGAACGCATCGACCGCTTCATTGCTGCCGGTGATCGATCCTGTATGCGAGGCGGCGACGGCATTAGCGGCCTCTGATTGGCCGAGTTTGTATACGATAATAGGTTTCCCCACATCATGTGCGCGCTTTGCCACGGCGGCCAAACGGTCCGCATCTCGGATGGTCTCCAGGAACAACAAAATCGCCTCGGTTTCCGGATCGTCGACCAAGGTGTCGGCGACTTCGGCGACCGTGAGATCGCATTCATTGCCAATGGAAACCAATTTCGCGAAGCCGATACCGCGGTCCCCACCGCGCGATATGAACGTGCCGAGCAAACTCCCGGATTGCGAGATGACGGAAAGCCCACCCTGCGGCAACTCCGGTAATTCCATGATGCTATTTGCGGTCAGCGCCAGTGATGGTTTCACGCCGATGATGCCGATGCAGTTCGGACCGATCAGCCGCACCCCGCCGTCGCGCGCGATCTCGACGATTTCTTCCTGCAAGGCGCGACCACCCGCACCAACTTCGGCGAAATTGGCCGTGAAGACGGTCGCGACCGACGCGCCGATCTTCGCGCAATCACGGATGATGTCCGGCACGGTTTTCGGTGGCGTCATGATCAGCACTTGATCCACAGGCTCCGTGATGTCGCCCACCCGGTGATAGCACCGCACGCCATAGAGCTCATCGCGGGTCGGGTTCACCGGAAAGATGTTGCCTGTATATCCGTGTTTGTTGAGGTATTCATATATCTTCGAATTGTTTTTCCCGGGAGTGTCTCCCGCGCCGACGAGGGCGACCGAACGGGGGCTGAAAAGCGCATCTGCGAGGTTTGGTTTTGACATATCGGTCCTGTGGGCGGGTTATGAAGCGTTCCAATATCTAATATAGCGTGTTCGAGTATCGGCGGAAATCGCCGGGATTGCGATTTCCTGTTATCGATGGCATCACCGAAGGCTGAATTGGTGAGGGAGAGAAACGTGGTGACTAATCAGATTACCGGCGGTGAAGCACTGGTCCGAATGCTCAAATTGCATGGCGTGAACGTTATCTTTGGATTGTGCGGCGACACTAGCCTGCCGTTCTATGATGCGCTCTATCGCACGGCGGGCGACTTGACCCATGTATTAACGCGCGATGAACGACACGCGGCATATATGGCGGATGCCTATGCGCGGGTTACCGGCCGCGTTGGCGTCTGCGAAGGTCCGTCCGGCGGCGGGGCGACTTATATCGCGCCTGGCGTGATCGAGGCCAACGAATCTTCCATACCGATCCTGGCCATTACGTCCGATATTTCGGTCTCGGGGCGGGGGCGTTATACGCTCACCGAATTTGATCAAGAAGCCATGTTCAGGCCATTGACGAAATTCACGCAAGTCATAGACAACGCGGTCGATTTGCCGCGCACCCTACGAAGGGCGTTCAAGGAAATGACGACGGGCCGTCCCGGCGCCGCGCATATCGGCCTGCCGTTCGATGTGCAGCGCCAATTCGTGGACGAAGCGGATATCTGGGCCGAACCCGAATACGGACGTTATCCCGCGCGGCGGACGGGGCCTGCGCCGGATGCGGTTGAGGCAGCTGCGGAGCTGATTTTGAAGGCGAAGCAGCCCTTGTTCATCTGCGGTGGCGGCGTCGTTATTTCGGGTGCTGAACATGAATTGGAAACCTTGGCAAAAAAGATCGACGCGCCGGTTGCGACGACGATCAGCGGCCAAGGCAGTATCGCCGACGATCATCTGCTCTCCCTCGGTGTGGTCGGCTCCAACGGTGGGACGGAACCGACACGACACGTCGTTGATGCGGCCGATCTGATTGTGTTCGTCGGCTGTCGCGCTGGGTCCGTCACAACGGAGCGTTGGAGCCACCCGGCGCCGGGTGCCGTGACGATCATTCATATTGATGTCGATCCTGGCGTTATGGGTACGAACTATCGCCCGAATGCGGCAATTGTCGGCGATGCGAAGCTTTGCCTGGGGGCGCTGATCGCCGCCGTTGCCAAAAAGGAAGCGGGCGGCGCACAACAGTTGGTCAGCGCGGCCCGGAAGATAAAATTCTCGGCGTTTCGCGAGCTAGCGAAATCCAACGAGGCGCTGATCCGACCGGAACGGATCGTCGATGAATTGCAAAAGGTTTTGCCGGAAGATGCGGTCATCGTCGCCGACCCTGGCACGCCATGTCCCTATTTCTCGGCCTATTATGAAATTCGCGATATCGGTCGCACCTTTATCAGCAATCGGGCCCATGGGGCGCTTGGCTTCGCCCTTCCGGCTGTTGTCGGGGCCTATTATGGCCGCTCCGGTTCGAAATGCGTGGCGATCACGGGGGACGGTAGTTTCGGTATGTCGGTCGGCGAATTGGAAACCATCAAACGCCTCGATATTCCCGTGACGATAGTAGTGATCTCGAACAGTGTGTTTGGTTGGATCAAGGCCGGACAGCGCAGCGGCTACGAAGGACGCTACTTCTCTGTCGATTTTACGCGCACGGATCATGCGGCTGTGGCAGAAGCTTATGGCATTAAAACCTGGACGGTGCGCGATCCGGTGGAACTAGGACCGGCGCTCAAGGCGGCGGTTGAATTGGATAAACCTACATTGGTAGATGTGATCACCCAGCCGCTTCAGGAAGCACGCGCGCCGGTCAGCGAATGGGTGGCGTAACGGTTCGTATGTGACGAGAAGCACAGACAATTGCTCGGGCGGTAGGCCAGATAGACTCTATAATGCCCACCGAAAGGAATAATCGATGCCGGAACAGATATACGCGCGTAACTTGAAGTCGGGCGATGTCCTTTTTCAGGAAGGTGAGAAAGGGGACGACGCCTATATCGTCGAGACCGGCGCGGTTGAAATTTCGCTCGATCTTCCTTCTGGCAAGAAAGTTCTCGCGACCCTTGGGAAGGGAGAAATTATTGGCGAAATGTCGCTGATCGCCGACGCGCCGCGCTCCGCGACGGCCATTGCCACCGAAAATTCCGAATTGCTCGTCTTGAAAAGAGACCGTCTGCTGAAGCCAATCGAGGCGGCGGACCCGATCATGCGGTTGATGATCCGAATGATCGTGGACCGCTTGCGTGACGCGCCGCGATGGATGTGGGAAGGCGACAGCTCGGTTCCTGAGATCAGCAAGGCGCGCAAATTGGCGTTTGACGAGGTCAGGGAGCTAGCACTCCGCCGCATTCAAATCGAAGGCGAAATGCGCCAAGCCATCGAGGTGCCGGAATTCGAACTTCACTATCAGCCAATCATCAATTTGAAGACCGGTATTCTATCCGGTTGCGAGGCGTTGATGCGCTGGACCCATCCGGAGAGGGGATTTATCTCGCCGGGAGAATTTATTCCGCTGGCGGAAGAAACCGGCATGATTGTAGAGATGGGGCGCTGGGCGCTGGAAACGGGCCTGCGTGATCATTTGACGATGCTGGCGGCTTTCAAGAAATCCTTTCCCAATGAAAAGCCGCCGTTCATTAGCGTGAATGTCTCGGGACGGCAACTGTTCGAACTGTCGGAGATCGATGTATTGCGCGACATTATCGAGAAATCCGGTGTGGATCCGAAGCAGATCAAGTTGGAGATCACGGAAAGCTTGATGGTGCATGATGCGGAACACGCAGCAGTGGCATTGGAGAAACTAAAAAAGTTGGACATTCTGCTAGCCATCGACGATTTTGGTACGGGCTATTCCAGCCTCAGTTACCTGCATCGTTTCCCCTTCGATACCTTGAAGATAGACCGTGCTTTCGTCGTCAATATGGCGAAGGACGATGCAAGCCAGAAGCTGGTGCGTGCCATCGCCGGCATGGCCATCGATCTCGGACTCGACATCGTCGCCGAGGGCATCGAAGAACAACACGAATACGATATTCTGGCCGAGTACGGGTGCCATTACGGTCAGGGCTTCATGATGGCCCGTCCCAGCCCTATATCGAACAATATCGAATTGATCGAAAACGCCACCACTTGGTGAGCTACCGAAACATGGGAGAGTGAATTGGGCGACGATATTTCACATTTGAAGGAATGGGCGGCGCTCGCCCAAGGAATAGCTCCCGAGGCTGGATCGGAGGATGGAATTCTGCGCGCTGTGTTGCGCCAGGATGCCCAGGCGCGCGACGCTGCTATGGTGTTGCCGTTCGAGACGGAACCCGCTTCTTACACGCGTATGCTGGAGAAGATCGCCGATAAGGTGACACCAAAATGAGCGCCGACGATATTGCGGCCCTCACACTGGCGGACGCGGCGGAGAAGATAGCCGGTCGTGAGATATCTTCCCTCGAAGCGACGGAAGCCGCTCTGGACCGGATAGATCGTTACGGCGAAAAACTCCACGCCATTGTCCATTGCGATGAAGAGGCGGCGCTCGCCGGTGCTCGCAAGGCTGACGAGGAGTTGGCGTTGGGCAATGTCCGGGGCCCGCTCCACGGTGTGCCCTTGGCGCATAAAGACATGTACTACCGCGCCGGTTGGACGGCGGCTTGCGGTTCCAACATCCTGGCTGATTTTGTACCCGATGTGACCTCGACCGCGATCCAGCGGTTGGATGCGGTGGGCGCCCTTGATATCGCGCGGCTAAATATGGTGGAGTTCGCGTTCGGCCCGACCGGCCATAACGAGGTGGTGGGTACGCCGCGCAATCCTTGGAATACGGATTACATTACCGGTGGTTCATCGAGCGGCTCTGGCGCTTCGGTGGCGGGGCGTTTGGTTTACGGCGCGCTCGGCTCGGACACTGGCGGCTCGATCCGCCTGCCGGCACAATGTTGCGGCCTTGCGGGTGTGAAGGGAACCTACGGGCTTGTCAGCCGCTACGGCGCCATGCCGCTCTCGTATTCGCTCGATCATGTGGGGCCATTGACACGCACTGTGAAAGACAGCGCTCTGATCCTGCAGGCTATTGCAGGGCATGATCCCAACGACGCCACGACAAGCCACCGTCCGGTGCCGAACTACCTCGACGGTATTGCGGACGGGGTGAAGGGTATGCGCATCGGTGTGCCGGAAAATCATTGCTACGACCCGGTCGAAGACAAAGTGCGAAACGCGCTTGAAGCCAGTCTTGAGGTTTACCGCGAATTGGGTGCGGAGATCGTGCCGTTGCATGTGCAAAGCATCGAACAGGCCAACCGTTTCGCCAACGTGGTCATGGCGACGGAGGCGGCCACCTATCACAGTAAATGGGTGCGTGAGCGCCCGGGCGATTACGGGTCGCAGACATTGAGCCGATTGCTGCCGGGTTTTTATTATTCCGCCACTCGATATATCGAAGGGTTGAACCTGCGCAGTCAAGTGCTTGCCGATTTTTGTGGCAGCGTGTTCGACAAGGTCGATATGCTGCATGCACCGGTCATCCCCATCGAGATCCCTCGTATCGACCAAACCGATGTGGGTGCGCAACCAGGTTACATGAAATCCATTGCCTCGATTACGCACAACACCAGGGCGATCAATTTCCTCGGCTTGCCGACGGTCTCCGTGCCGTGCGGGTTCACGGCAAACGGTTTGCCGACCGGATTCCAACTGATTGGGCGACCTTTTGATGAGAAAACCTTATTGCGGGCCGGACACGCCTACGAGCGCGAGACGCTGTGGTGTGACCGAGCACCCGAACTCTAGGAGGAAACGATGAGCGACAGTGACGAAGTCCTCCGCGAGTGGGCGAAGAAAGTTCAGCAGGTCGAGCCGGATCCCGGTTCCGCCAGCACTGTGTTTCGCAGGGTGAAACTGCACGAAGGTCAGGTGCGTGAAGCCGCTCGTGGTCTGCCATTCGAGTCTGAACCGGCAATTTTTCGAGGATTGCTCGACGGCAAGGCGAAGGGAGAGAAGGCATGAGTGCGGATGAGATCGCAGCGCTGAGCCTGACCGACGTCGCGGCCAAGATCGCGGCCAAGGAGTTGTCGGCCGTGGAGGCAACAGAAGCGGCGCTAGATCGGATCGTGCGCCATGGCGACACGCTGAATTGCATCGCCGACGTCAACCCCGAGGATACGCTGGCACAGGCCCGCAAGTCGGACGAGACCTTAGCAAAGGACGGCCCGTCGGGCCCACTGCATGGTGTGCCGCTGGCACATAAGGACATGTATTACCGCGCCGGGCGGGTTAGCGCCTGTGGCTCGAAAATCCGCGCCGACTACGTGCCAGAGATTACGTCCACCGCGTTGGCAAAACTGGACGCGGCGGGAGCGCTGGAAGTCGCACGCTTGCAAATGGTCGAGTTTGCCACGGGGCCTACCGGCCACAATGAGATGGCCGGGACACCGTGCAATCCCTGGAATACCGAGCACATCACTGGCGGCTCGTCGAGCGGCTCTGGTTCCGCCGTTGCGGGGCGCCTTGTCTATGGTGCGCTTGGTTCGGATACCGGTGGCTCGATCCGTATTCCGTCTTATTGCAATGGCCTTGTCGGCATGAAGGCGACCTATGGACGAGTAAGCCGCTATGGCGCGATGCCGCTGTCGTTCAGTCTTGATCACGTTGGCCCACTCTGCCGCACAGTGACCGATTGCGCTGTGATGACCCAGGCGGTGGCCGGTTACGATCCAGACGACCCCACGACCAGCCGCGAGCCGGTCGGTGATTACACCGCCGGGATCGAAGACGGCGTGAAGGGCCTCAGGCTCGGTGTGCCTGCCAACCATTTTTTCGACGATGTCGATGAGGAGGTCCGTCTCGCTATCGAGGCTAGTATCGAGGTCTATCGGAAATTGGGTGCGGAGATCGTCGAGATCGAAATACCCGGTATTGCCGACGGCTTCGCGCTCGGGGAGGTATTAGGGCGCGTCGAGGCGGCCACATATCATTCGACCAATCTTCGTGAACGCCCGCAAGATTACGGCACACAGACTCGTAACCGCTTGATGCAAGGATTTTACTATCCGGGGACGCGTTATATCGAAGCGCTGAACCTTCGGGGTCAATTGTTGGCGCAATTCACCGAAGCGGTCTTCGATGTCGCTGATATGCTCATCGCGCCTTCAGTGCCGATGGCAGTGCCGACCATCGCGGAGACAGATATGAGTGCGAACCAAGGTTTCCTCGATATGATCGCTCGGTTCGGCTCCTGCACCCGCCCGTTCAATTTCCTTGGCTTGCCGGCGCTCGGTGTGCCGTGCGGATTTACGTCGAACGGTCTGCCGACTGGATATCAGATCGTCGGACGCAGCTTCGATGAAGCGACACTGTTCAGGGCTGCTCGCGCGTATGAGCGGGAGACGGGCTGTACGGATAAGGCACCGGTGCTTTAAATCTGGGCACGTGCTTCGACACGTTCAACATGAGCGTGCGAGTACGTGCACCTAGACGTAAACTGTCCCCTCCATGATCCGCCGTGCTGTCCGGCCTAGTGTCGCGCGTTTGACGTCGTAGTCGTTGCCATTCAACTCCACAACGCTTTCCGTCTCGATCACACCCGCCGGGTGGCCGATGCGGACTTCTATGCGGTCTTGCGCTTCCTCACGGCAAGCCTCGTAGACAATGGTGCCGGGAAGCTTGCTGGCGATGCCGGTGCAGACGGTGCTCGTGCCCGCATAGGTCTTGTGCATTTGCTGCATGAACATCAGGCGTGAGAGAAAGTCGCTTTCTTCCGCTTTGACCGTGCGGTCGCTGAGCGGTGCTTCGTAGTCTTGAGGCGGCGAGATCATGGCGATGATCGGTGCGGCCGGGCTTTCCTGTTTGCCGCGTGCCGGATCGCTGATCATACCCATGGTAAAAGCCGCATGGGAGCGGATGCGTTCCAGTAGTTCAGTAAGGTCCTTGTCGGTGTCTATTTGATCCGCGGTCTCGGTGCCTTTCAGCCCAATATCCTGGGCTCGGATGAACACATGGGGATTGCCGATATCGATCATCGAAGCATCGATGGTGCCTAGGCCTGTGACCTCGAGCCGGTCCATGGGGTTTCCTGTCGGCAGCAAGGACCCGACGCCTCGCCCGGCGGTTTCGGCAAAATCGACTTGAATTTTAGCACCGCTGCCGGGGACGCCGGGAATGTTGTAGTCGCCGCGTTCTTGCGGGCGTCCGCCTTCAACCGGCACCTCGCAATAGAGCATGCTTTGCAGGTTGGTGTTCCAGATGCGCACAGTCGTCATGGGCGAGATGGGCCGAACCATATTTTCCCAAATCGCGAAGGCACCGA
>JBMYRC010000103.1:0-15685 GCA_049601975.1 Alphaproteobacteria bacterium
GGCCGCCAGCAAGACGTCAACGGTGCTAAGCGCACCGTCTTCATGGATGACGCTCGGCTCAAGTTTTATCACAATCATAACGTGCAATCGACGGAGCGCCACGTGATGCAACATTTGACAAGCATCATCGAAGCGCGTGGTTGGGACCGATACCGGATCGGCGTCAAAATGGGTTATTATTCCGCCGCCGCCCATTTGGCTCTGTTGGACAAACTTCCAAACGTCCAGTTCGGAGACGCAAGGGCCCTGGTGAATTGGCAGTGGGCGGTCAAATCCGAACAGGAATTGATCTACATGCGCCGGGCTGGGCGAATCGTTGAGGAAATGCATCAGCGCATTTTAGACTTCGCAGCGCCGAGGATACGGATGTGCTATCTGGTCGCGGAAATCGGTGACGCCGCTTTGAGAGTTGTGGACAGGTACGGCAGAGACTATCCCACCATTATGCCACTGGCGCCGTCCAACATCGATGCAGGAGCACCTCATCTGAATTGAGATGAAAAGGAGATGCGGTCCGGCGATACCACGATCCTGGAGCCGGGAATGACCTTCCATTTCATAATCGGCTTGTGGATGGCGGATTGGCGCCCAGCAACGACCGAGAGCATAATCATCACCGACGTCGCGCCCGAATGCTTGGCGAATATCGAACGCAAATTGTTCGTGAAGGATTGATCCCAGGTTGACCCATGACGTCACGCCCTAGGTGAGTTCCGGTAATAGATATCACAAAGGGAATGCCATGACCGTCGAAGAGATTCTCACCAACTACAACAAACTAGGCACTGAGATCATCGAGACAATCTATACGGACAACTACCTGTCTATTGGCGCTACGGAGTCGACCGAAACCTTGGCGGAGCTGGCAGGCGTCACCTCGAGCAGTCGAGTTCTGGATGTCGGGAGTGGTGTCGGAGGGCCATCTTTGCACTTGGCAGCGACCTACGGTTGCCGCGTGACGGGATTGGACTTGGTCGCACAAAATGTCCATGAGGCGAACGAACGGGCGAAAGCAAGAGGCCTCGACCTACTCGCCGCGTTTGAGACCGGCGACGCCCTGGAGATGCCCTTCGAAGACAACAGCTTCGATGTCGTTTGGGGACAGGACGCCTGGTGCCACATGCCCGACAAAGAGAAGCTGATCGACGAAGTAACGCGCGTTCTGGCACCTGGCGGCGCCGTTGCCTTTACAGATTGGATCGAAACGGGTGAGATCGAAGGCAACGAGCGCAGTGAACTCCTTTCTGCGATGGCCGCACCAAACATCGCGAAGATAGACGACTATCGGGACTATCTCGAGGCGCGCGGCTGCACTGTCGTCGTTGGGGAAAACGTCAGCGCATTATTTACCTCACAATACCGTGACATCATGTCCGCGCTCGCCAAAATGGAGCGGACATTATCCGAAAAATTCAGCCCTAAAATTTATCAAATCATCGCAGAGCGGAACGGCTGTATTCTAAGAGGTTTCGAAAGCGGCGCACTTGGTGGCGGTAGGATCGTAGCTCGGAAATCTTGATACAAACGGGACTCGCCGCACCCAATTCAAACGAATAGAGACTCCACAAAAGCATTTGGTTACAATAGTCGACTGCTAACTTGGCAGAAAGGTTGCCGTCAGACTCTTTTCGCACACCCTGTGCGGGAAATCTGGCGGGAGATTATGATGCAGATTGACGCGTTCGTTCTGCAACGCAATATACTCTCCGCCGTATCGGAAGCGTAGGGCGGACGCATTCCGAAATTTTTCTCGGGCGGATATTGGAAAATTGTTTGCCATTTGTGATTTTGAACCGTAATGGCCGCCTAGTTCGTGGAGGCTATGCTGATGGCTAAAATCAAACGCATGGAAGTTATTCGAGGCGTCTACTGGGTCGAAATCCCGGAAGCCGGTCTCTATATGCTGTGCGGTTGCCCGGAAGATTCGGTCAAGCACCTGATGCAGCGCCGACTAATCGTCCCCACGGAACAAGACGGCGTGCGCTTCGAGACCGGACCGAACGCCATTTTGCTCTCCGATGTAGCGCTCCAAAACGGCAAGTTTTGTAACCTCGCGGAATTCCCGGTAATGCAGATCCTCTACAAGCAGGGCATGATCATTCCGGGACATCCCAACAATAAGGGTGCGAAGCCGCTGTTGATCGGCTCTCAGGAGCAGGTCGCCTCGCAGATGGAATACATCTATCGCGGCAATTACGGATTGGTCTCGAAGGAAGAAATGTTAGCGGCCGGAGAGACGCCAGAGAGTGCCGACGAACAAATGCGAATGAAACTAAAATTCGCATTTGGCCGAATTCTAAAAACCGAAGAACTTTTGGATCACTTGATCCTTGACGAAAAACCCATCGAAATCAAAAACGGCGTAACGCTCAAACGAATACGTACGAACGTTTTTCAGATTGCCTATGACAACGAGACTGTGACCGTCGACTTGACCGTCATTCGCGGTCGCAACGATCGTTCCGCCTACCCACTAGGCTTCAAAAGTATCGACAGAGATTATTTTTCGATTATCCATTCAGGCCAAGGCGATGGGTGGGATGTGAACCGTCCTTGCATGGCCAGTATCGTTGTCTTCCAAGGCAAAATTTATCTGATTGATGCGGGACCAAACATTTCCTATACGCTGACCGCGCTCGGCATCGGTGTTAACGAAATCGAAGGCATCGTCCACACTCATTGTCACGACGACCACTTTGCCGGATTGACGAGCCTGATGCGGACGGACAAACGCATCAAATATTATGCGACGCCATTGGTCCGCGCCTCGGTATTCAAGAAACTTTCCTCTCTTCTGTCCACAGATGAAGATGTCATCCCAAGCTACTTCGACGTCGTCGACCTCAAGGCTGGCAAATGGAACGATATCGAGGGTCTTGAAATCCGGCCCATTATGTCACCACACCCTGTGGAAACCTGCGCCTATGTCTTCCGGACTTTCTGGGAGGGCAAATATCTAAGTTACGCACATTTGGCCGACATCCCATCGGTCGACGTACTTCAAGGCATGATAACCGACGACGATACCGCCCCCGGCATTTCTCAGAAAATGTATGACGAAACGTGGGCTGAATATCTAGACGAAGCGCAACTTAAGAAGATCGATATCGGCGGCGGTATGATCCACGGCGATGCTCTCGATTTCGAGGAAGACAGGTCGGGAAAGATTGTCCTGGCTCATCGCGCCGACCCGCTGACCAATAAACAGAAAGAAATCGGCTCCAGCGCCATGTTCGGCGTTGTCGACGCCTTGGTCCCGGATGAAACGGACAATTTGCGCCGCTTCTCATTTGAATACCTGCGGGACTATTTTCCGGACACGGAACCCCGGTATCTGCGCACTCTGCTCAATCACCCGATGGTCGAGTTCACACCAGGTTCGATTATTTTGCGCAAAGGCCGCAAAGCGGAAGATGTTTTCCTGATTGTCACCGGAACGGTAGAAAAGATTCGCTCCGAGGACGACGTCTATAACGTCATCTCCGCCGGTGGTCTGATCGGCGAGTATTCCGGACTTCACGATGTTACTTCGAGTGCGACCTATCGGACGGTTAGCTATGTTCGGGCTCTGCAGCTCACGCATGATTCGTATTTCGGCTTCATACGGAGAAACGGATTGGAAGCGGATATAATCAGGCTGTTCAAGAACCGGCGAGCGTTGGAGCAGACATGGTTGTTTGGAGAAACCATCTCACCGGCGGTCCAAAACAAGATCGCTAAATCTATGACGTTGAGGAAAGTAGAGAAAGCCGGCATCGTCCTGACCTATCTGCCTTCCGATTCCATCTTCATCCTCAATTCAGGTGAAATCGAACGTATCATCGATGGCGAAATCATCGAGACACTCAGCCCACGGACGATATTCGGCGAAGAACAAATCCTCCACGGGAAACCGCCGGAATGCGAGTTACGGACGACAGGCCCATGCGAGATTTATGAAGTGCCCAGAAGCGAAATTGTTAGCATTCCGATCGTCATGTGGAAGTTACTCGAAACCCATGAATTACGTTTGGCGGCCCAAGCCGGAGCGTTCGCTCGCTCGACACTTCCAGCCCATGGGAAGACAGAAACAGGTACCGTCAAATCCAACCGCAAAGCACAGCCTTCGACGGAAACCGTCGCATCCGCATAAATTTACCCCACTATTGCGGGTAGGGATAACGCGCGAACAGTTCGGGTTTGAAATCCATACCGTGTCCCGGCCGGTCAGGCGGCGTCATCATGCCGCCGACCGGATTATTCGGCTCGACCCAAAGATGATCGTACCAGCCCATGTATTCGAGCCATGACGGATTCGGGATCGACGCCGTCAGGTGAACACTCAATTCCGGGAACATATGCCAAGCCATGGTCAACCCGGCCGCATGGGCATGCTCCGCGATGGTCCGAAGTTCCGTATAACCGCCCCGCATGATATCCGGCTGTAAGATCGGCACTTTGCCACTGGCGTAGAACGGTTTGAAATCATGATGGGTGAAGTTGTTCTCTCCACCAACGACGGGCGTCTCAATAGCATCGGCAATTGCATGATATCCATCGAAATCGTCGGCCATAACAGGCTCTTCCAGCCACGTGAGACGATAGGGATCAATTCGTTTGCCGACGGATATGGCTTCTTCCACGGTCCAGCCCTGGTTGACATCGACCATGATCTCGATATCGCTGCCGAGGGCCTCGCGCATATCGCGCACATTGGCGACATCCTCATCATGGGTGAACAGATGCGCGAGCTGCATCTTGATCGCTTTGAAGCCCTCATTCACGAAACGCTCCGCTTTCTCGATCATTCCATCATGACCAAGTCCCCGGAAACAACCGGACCCATAGACGGGCAGAGGGCCCGGCTTCCCACCCCAGAGTTGCCAGAGCGGCTTTCCTGCGTGTCGTCCTAATGCGTCCCACAACGCAATGTCCAAAGCCGACATCGCCATCACCGTGATACCCATCCGACCTTGGATGAAGGTCGCTTGCCACATCTTGCGCCACAATGCTTCGACCTCGCGTGCATCTTCTCCCACCAGAAGCGGCTTCAGCATTTCTTCTACACACATCGCCAAAGTCCGCATGCCGCCCGCCAAAGGGTGTAGATGGCCCGTGCCAACCACGCCCGACTCGGTTTCCACCTCAACTACCAAAAGGTCGATATTCGACAGCGTCAAAAATCCCGTCTTCGGCGGATCGACGAAAGGAACGGAAAGCAAATGCGTACGGATGTCCTTAATAATCATAGGCGTACTCCGGGTGGGGTCCGCCGTTATTTTGCACTTGGCCGCTTGCGAGTCCAATTCAGGAAATTTCGCCGGGCTTCACAAACGCGCAATTTCATATAATTTAACTATCATCACAACGAAAATTGTTCGGCCAACCGTATTTCAAGAGGAACCGCATGTCGGATCAACAGAATACGTCATCCGTTGACGTCGTTATCGTAGGCGCTGGATTCTCGGGACTCTATCTCCTGCACCGACTGCGCGGTCTCGGTTTCTCGACACGTGTCTTCGAGCGCGGAAATGGTGTCGGCGGCACCTGGTATTGGAATCGCTATCCCGGCGCACGTTGCGATGTGGAGAGTATGCAGTATTCCTATTCCTTCGATGAAGATTTGCAGCAGGAATGGCATTGGCCGGAGAAATTTTCGGCCCAGCCGGATATACTAGCTTATGCGAATCACGTCGCTGATCGATTCGACCTACGTAAGGATATCGAATTCAATACAGAGGTGAAGGCAGCGCATTTTCATGAAGGCGCCCGGCGCTGGCACGTGGAGACAAATTCCGGCGAACGTGTGACCGCGCAACATTTCGTCATGGCGACAGGGTGCATCTCGACCGCGCAAACACCGGATATCGCAGGTCTCTCCGACTACCTAGGAAACACCTATCACACGGGCAATTGGCCGCACGAGAAGGTCGATTTTACCGGCCAGCGCATCGCAGTGATCGGCACGGGCTCATCGGGTATACAGTCGATTCCGGTACTGGCGGAAGAAGCGGCGCATGTCACCGTGTTCCAACGCACGCCAAACTACTCAATACCGTCGCAGAACGAACCAATGACGACGGACTACGAACAGTCCTGGAAAGGAGACTACGCCGCCAAGCGTGAGGAAATGCGCTACACGTCACACGGCAGCCTAAAAGACCTGAACGACAAACCTGCCCTATCGGTGAGCGAAGAAGAACGCCAGGAGACCTACGCAAGGCGTTGGGAGATAGGCGGCGCCGGATATCTTGGTTCCTTCAACAATCTTTTGACCGATCAAGAAGCCAACGACACGGCCTCCGAATTTGTGCGCGAGCAGATTCGTCATACGGTGAAAGATTCAGAGACTGCCGAACTCCTCGCGCCAAAAACCTATCCCATCGGCACGAAACGTATTTGCATCGATACTCAATATTTTGAGACCTACAATCGCGACAATGTAGATCTCGTCGACATTAGCGGCGAGCCTATCGAACAATTCATGCCGAATGGTCTCGTGGCCAATGGCAAAGGCTACAAAGTCGATAGTATCGTCTTCGCAACTGGCTTCGATGCCATGACTGGGAGCCTCTTCAACGTCGACATTCGCGGACGGAGCGGGCAGGCGCTAAAAGAAAAGTGGTATGCGGGTCCCCGCACCTATCTGGGCTTGATGACGGAAGCTTTCCCGAACCTGTTCATGATCACCGGACCCGGCAGCCCTTCCGTCAAAAGCAATATGATTATCTCCATCGAGCAACATGTGGATATGGTGACGGAGAGTATTTTGCATATGCGCGATCACGGACTCGACCTCATGGAACCGGAGTTGACGGCAGAAGACGAGTGGGTCGATCATGTCCAAGAAACCGCCAACAAAACCTTATTTCCGCGCGCCAATTCTTGGTATATGGGCGCTAATATTCCGGGTAAGCCACGTCTGTTCATGCCCTATATCGGCGGTGTTGGTCGGTATCGCCGAACCTGTGAAGAGATCGTGGCCGATGGCTATAGAGGATTTCGTTTCGAAGCGGAGACCGCGGCAGTGGCGGCCGAATGACCGACACATACAAATACCTGCTCTATGACGTCTCCGAAGGTATTGCATCGATCACATTGAACCGGCCGCCGGTGAATGCGATACACGAGGCCATGACGGATGAATATTTCGAAGCTTTGGAGCGGGCGAATAATGACGAGGATGTAAAGGTCATTATCCTCTCGGGAAAGGGCAAGGGCCTGTCGGCCGGCGCAGATCTAAAATACCTCCAGGCCTTCGGCACGGACGAGATGGCCAACTTTTTAGAAAAGTTCTACGTCGAACAAGTGCGGCGGGTTCGTGGCCTCTCGAAGCCGATAGTCGCATCTGTGCACGGCTACGCCCGAGAGGGGGCCTGTACCATGGCCTTCACCTGCGACATGGTGGTTGCGTCCGATGATGCGAGTTTCGGATATCCGGGCGTACCCAATCTGGCGGCACCGCCGGGAATGCATGTCTGGCATCTTCAGAAACTGATCGGTCGCATGAGGGCGATGGAGTTGATCCTGACCGGCGATCCCATCGACGCCGCTGAAGCCGGACGATTGGGATTGGTGACGAAAGTTGTGCCACGGGCGGAATTGGAATCGGCAACCCGATCCTTGGCACTCAGACTGGCCTCCATGTCGCCCCTCGCTCTAAAAGTCACCCGGGATTTGATCTACGAGATGGAAAATATGAACTTCAAAGATGTGCCGCGCCGCGCCCTAGAAGCCACGTCCGGCGCCTTCGCCTCCGAAGACAGTAAGGAAGCAAGGCGCGCTTTTATTGAAAAACGTGCCCCCGTATGGAAAGGGCGTTAACGATAATTATTGTTACTTTTGAAATACCCTGATACCGCTATGGCGAACTTTCGATTCAATCAATCATCGCGCGATTGACCCAAGATATGTCCAAAATTGACATCCAAGATGCGTTAGAACGCCTGAAGCAATAATTCATTGATACGAGCGCCGAGAAGCTCGACAAAATTGATCGCATTATCGACCAACTCTATCGTGGTGAAGAAGATGATCGCGGCGCCGATTTCGTCGAATTCCAACGCGACATCCACAGCTTGAAAGGGTCTGCCGGCACTTACGGCTTCGATTCAGTCAGCCTCATCGCACATCGGTTGGAAGATTATATTTAGACTACTTGGCAACTCACGAGCGAGAACCTGCTGGATGTTTAAAAATATATTGACCGAATCAGGGATATTCTTGAGGGCGGAGACGAGATTGCCGCGGAGCGGCTAAGTGGCATTTTGGAGTCTCCGCCGACCAGTGGACCGGCGTAGACCTCCTCAAAGACAGAAGAAAATGTTGTTGCCTTGCTGGTCATGACAAAGGGCGTGCAACGAAAGCTCGTTACCGCTGACCTTTCCAACAAAGGCTTCGAATTAGCCTATGCGGATCACCCGCTCGACGCGTTCAGATTGGCTGTTTCCTTGAAACCGAACTTGGTTATCACATCGTTGGAATTCGACAGTCTCAGTGGACTGGAACTCGCGAGGGCACTGCGCGGTGTCGATGTTCTGTCCGAAACTCCGGTCGTCTTATTGACCAGCCATGCGGTCGAGGGAATGTCCGAAGCACTTCCCTCGCACAGCCTAGCCATTCATAAAGACTCCCGTTTCGCCGCTAAACTGGCTGATGCCCTGCAGGAGCTTGGGTTTTCCACCGCCTCAAAAAGCTAGAATCTCGCGAAAAGCCCAATACACTAAAACATTGAGGGCCGGACCGGTCCCACCTATCGTAGACGCCGTTTACAAACCTGCGGCGCGCTCATGAAAATTTTGCTCGTTAATCCAAATATTACCGATGCCGTTACCGACGTGATGGCGCTCGAAGCTCGGCGCAGCGCATCGCCAGGTGTTGAAATACATGCCGCAACCGCCGCTTTCGGCGCACAATATATAGAGACGAGGGTCGAAGCGGCTGTCGCTTCCCACGCACTTCTCGACGTGTTGGCGGAACGGGCACATGGTTATGATGCGGTGATTGTCTCCGCCTTTGGCGATCCGGGACTCGCGGCCGCAAAGGAAATGCTCGACATCCCCGTCGTCGGCTTGTCGGAAGCGTCGCTGCATACAGCCTATACATTGGGCCGCCGGATTGTCGTCGTTTGTCTGACACCACGTCTTCGTGATTGGTATGACGAATCGGCGGAGGCTGCTGGATTGGCGGATCGACTTGTTGGTTTGCGCGTTGTCCAAAGCCCAGTTCGTGACATCTCGACCGTTGTGCTGGATCTTAAGGAACCACTGCGTAAGGAATGCCTGAAGGCTGTGGCGGAGGATCGCGCTGATGTTGTCATACTCGGTGGCGGACCAACCGCTGGCCTCGCCCATGAAATCCGGGATGAGATACCCGTGCCGCTTCTCGACGGTGTCACTTGCGCGGTTCAACTCGCGGAAGCCTTGGTGCGCATTCGCCCGACCGCGCCGACGCAAGGTGGTTTCTCGCAACCCGGACCAAAACCAACGACCGGTTTATCACCCGCTCTGACGACATACTTCAAGGGATCACGGCGAAATCAATAGGTGCGCGAATGGACTACAAACATATCCAAGTAAAACCGATTGCCGGCGCTCTCGGGGCGGAAATTCACGGTGTCGATCTAGCCCGGCTGGACGACGAAACCTTTGCCGAAATCCATCACGCGTTCCTAGAAAACCTCGTTATCTTCTTCCGGGGCCAGACGATCACACCTGATCAGCAAGTAGCCTTTTCCGCCCGCTTCGCACCGATCGGATATTACCCGTTCCTCAAAGGCCTGCCTGATCATCCCGCAGTCATCGAAGTCCGAAAAGAACCCGAGGATAAACTAAACTTCGGCGGTGTCTGGCATACAGACACTGCCTATCTCGCAAAGCCGCCGATGGGATCTGTCCTCTACGCCAAGGAAATTCCAGAAAACGGCGGCGATACCATGTTCGCCAATTTGTATCTTGCTTACGAAACTCTATCCGGACCCATGAAAGCCATACTGGACGGTCGCAAGGCGGTAAATTCTTCGCGAAAGGGCGACGCGGCGGCGGGACGCCAAAAAAGCGTCGATGAAAACCCCAAGGACGCCTCCGACGTTCAGACGGAATCCATCCATCCAGTCCTTCGAACCCATCCGGAGACGGGCCGCCAAGCGCTCTATGTCAATCGGGGCCATACGGTCTGCTTCGACGGGGCGACACCGGAGGAAAGCGCGCCGATTTTGGAATTCCTCTTCGAGCACCAAATCCGGCCCGAGTTCACCTGCCGTTTCCAATGGGCGCCCGGCTCCATCGCCGTATGGGATAATAGGTGCGCCTTACACTATCCATTAAACGACTATCACGGCCAACGCCGCGTGATGCATCGCGTCACGATGGAGGGAGGTGCGCCGCAATGACGAGGCTCGATCGGTTTGAATCAACCTACCGCGCCGCGTTATTAGACCGAATTGAATCCGAAAACCTGATCTTATAGCTACCTACCATCATTTCCATTCGCAAGGCCTATGCGTTGGCGTTCCTGCGCTAATACCCCGGCGGTGCCGAAAATCCGCACAATCCATCCTCCAAGAGTTCAGCAAATCGTATCGTGCGTAAATCCTGGAGATAAGGCCCGATAGCCTGCACACCAACCGGCAGACCATTGTCGGACGGACCCGCCGGAAACACCGTTGAAGGTAAGTATGGCAGCGTCGCCATTCCGGCCCAAAACAATTGATCGTTATAACTTTCCTGGCGGCCATTGACCGTAATGGTCCGTTCATGGCGCGGACGATCTTGATCGTGTTGGATCGCGGTACTGGCCGCGATGGGACAGAGAAAGATATCCCACTCTTGAAAGAATGCGGCCCAGGCATCTCGAATGCGGCGGCGATCCTGTTCGGCGGTAAAGAAATGACGATGGCCCTGCACAGCGGCACGGTTTAGATAGGCCCAATAGCTCCGATCATCTGGTGCAAGCTTGGCGGCGACTTCCCGTGCCGACGCAAATTCTTCATCATTCATGAGCGCGCCGGTGGCACCACGTAAGATCGTCAAATATCGATCTTGCGCCTGCGCGAAATCGAATTCGGGTCGAGCGGTATGTGAAACCGCCGCACCTTGCGACACGCAATAATCGGCGACGCGATGTACCGCCGCTTTTACCTGTTCATCGACACGGCAAACACTTTCGTCGAGACACACGGCGACCCGAAAGTCGCTCAATTTGTCATGCGCCTCGACCGGCAGATCCAACCGCCAGGCCGCCGACTCTTCACGACTTGGACCAGCTAATAGCTCTAACCCCAAACGCAAATCAGCCGACGTCCGCGCCATCGGCCCGGCGACCAGCAAATCGAGTTCCACTTCTAAGCCAGGGACAGTATGGCCATCGGTCGGGACCACACCGAACGATGCTTTATGACCGTAGACACCACAAAAATGCGACGGGCTGCGGATCGACGCTCCAATATCGCTGCCGACCTCGAGCGGCGTCATCCCCGCGGCCAGAGCTGCCGCCGCACCACCGGAGGAGCCGCCCGGGCTGCGTGTCACATCCCACGGATTGTTGGTCGTGCCGTAAATATCGTTGAAAGTCTGCCAATCGCTCAGCATCGGCGGCACATTGGTCTTGCCGAGGATAATGGCGCCTGCCGCCTTCAGTTTCTCCGCTATGAGCGAGTCGCGCGGCGCCACATTGTTGCGTAAATTCGGAACACCCCAGGTCGTGGACAGGCCAGCGAGATCGAACGCCTCCTTAATTGTCATCGGCACGCCATGAAGACGACCCATGATCTCGCCATTCTCACGCGCTCGGTCCGCTTCGTTCGCCGCCTCACGAGCTGCTTCGAAATTGCGCACGACCACCGCGTTAATCAACGGATCAATCGCTTCAATACGAGCAATCGCGGCGTCGACCGCTTCTCGCGCGGTTATATCGCCAGATCGCAGTTTCGCTGCCAGAGACGTCGCGCTCTCGAATGGATCCATCATCGAATTCATGTCTTTCCCCTAACCAGCCTTGGACTTAATTCGAGCGTTCCCGGGATCGGGCTAGTATCCAGACCGGGCCGAGACCGGCAAATGCGATCAGCCCGAGCATGAAAAAGGCATCCTGGTAACCATGGGTGCTCGCTTGGGCAAATAGGATTTCGCCAAAATAGTGTAGTGCACCAGCCCCCCTATCCGAGGCGGCGACGCCGGCTTCGGACAGTAGCCGTCGGATGCTCTCCAGTAATTCGGAACTCGCCGAGTTTGCCTTCGATTGCATGGCGGAAAACGCATCTCCATGGAACGGTATGCGGGTTTCCATGAAAGCAATGACACAGTTCATGCCGAACGCCGCCCCTAATTGTCGTATCAGATTGATGGTTCCGGACGCTTGATTGACCATCTCGCTCGGCACCGCCTTCAGCGCCGTCGCGTTGACGACCGGTGTCGTGCAGGCGAGCCCGATCCGGATAAAAAGCGTCCAAAAGACGAAGGTCCAAAAGGGCGTATTCACATCCGCGGTACTCAAAAGAGAGAAAGCCACACAATAGGACATCAAACCTGCGCCGATGATGATATGAGGTGGCAATTGATCTGAAATGCGACCCGCAATCGGGAAGAACAACAATAGGGAAAGGCCGCCCGGCATTAGTAGATAACCAGCCCGCAGCGGCGTGTATCCTTGGACTTCCTGCACGAAAACCGGGATCAAGAAAGTCGATGTCAAAAAGATACAGCCGCTAAAAAAGGCCACAATGGCCGCCGAGGAAAATCGCGAATATCGGAACACATGCATGTTCATCAAGGGATTGTGCGCGAAATGCTCCCAAATGATGAAAGCAATCGCCGATGCGCCGCCAGCGCAGAATAACATCGCGATGTAATCAGAACTCCACCCTTCTCGTTGTCCGCCCGACAGTGCCAGCATAAGATTGAACAAGGCAGAACACAGCAGAACAAACCCGATGAAATCGAATTCGGGGATTTTCCGGTCAATTTTCTTCGATGGCATGAACAAAAAACCGAGGAGAACCGCGAGAGCGGACGTCGGCAAGGTCAAGAAAAACACGTACCGCCAGTTGAACAGCTCAATAGCGATCCCACCCAAGGTCGGACCAATTGCCGGCGCTAGCACGATCCCCATGGAATAGAGACCCATCGCCATACCGCGACGCGACGGCGGAAATACCTTGAACGTGACGGCCATGGTCAACGGCTGGATAACACCCGCAGCCATGCCTTGCATCAAGCGCCCAAAGTTCAGCGCGAGTTCGCTTTCCGCAACACCGCTCATCATCGATCCGGCGATAAAAACCAACATCATCACTGCATAAGTGAGACGTTCGCCGATAAAGGAAATAAACCAGGAAGCAGTCACCATCCCCGCGGTCATCGCCGCGAAGTACCCAGAGGACAAAAGCTGCGCCTTGTCCCGACCGATACTGAAAGCCCCCATGATGTCAGGAAAGGCGACGTTGACCGTCGTCATCGACAGCACCACGGTCATGGCGCCAACCATGCAGGTGATGGTCGCCAACCAACGGTATGCGGGCCCGTAGCGCGCGAAGAGATCGTCTATGCTTTCCGTAACCAAGATCAGTGCGGACTTTCGTTCTACGGCGACTCATTGAACTTGTCGGCAGATTGAAACACGCAACAATGAGGAAGCGCCATTCTGCCGTGAACATTAGTTATTTCAACTGGATCCCCCAAGAGCCCAGACGGCGGATCGCCGCAGGCAATCAGAGCCTTACATCATGCAAGGGCCGGCCCCAGTCCGCTGCCGCCGCTGCAATTCGGTCGGCATCTTCTTCCAACATCAGCCCGTCTTCGACCAGTCTTTTCGCCGCCGAAACCATGGCTAGTACATATCCATCCGCATCACCGTAGCGGTCAACAATGGACCGGCGCGAATCTCCTGTCGAGCGCCGGACGACCTCTGTTTCAGGAAGTGGTAGATAGCTGCCGGTGAATTCGTGCATATACCCCTCCCCCTGACCCCGCGCGCGCAAGTTCCATCCGGTGTAGGTTCCCAGCGGCGCTTCCACCATCGGCGCTCGCACGCCCGCAATGTCGTTTCCGTCCGCGTCGACAGCAGGAATCAGAACGGTATAGGCCCCATTGCCAATATCCGGTGGCTGTTTTGTCAAGAATCCTTTCGCGGCGTCCGGTCCGAAATCATACGCGGGCAACCCGTTCGGACCGCTCGGTTTCGCGAGTCCGGGTACATTCGGGAATTGTTTGTGCCATTCTTCCGCTGTCACCAGGGTGCCGTCAGCGCGGCGCGGAATTCGGCTATCTGGCGGCAGTGTGCCGTCGGTCGCCCATGCATCCATCGCATTCAACATACCGCGGAAGAACATCGAGGTTTTCACGATATTATTGTTGTTCTGGCAAATACCGCGAGACGGCTGTTTTTGGTTCGGATCGGCGAAATGTTGAGAGCTCGACCACAGGAACACCCGTACCGAATCCGGCTGCTCCAAGTCGTTGCCTTCCGTATCCGTATGAACCAAGGATCCGTGCCGCTGCCAATATTCGGTTCCTGTTTGGGTGTGGAGCACCAGGGGATCGGTCTCAGGTCGCTTTAAAATAGCATCCGTCGCACCCGTTATATGATCCGTCGTCTCCGCATAGGAGAAGGGGAAACGGTCGGCCATATTCTCGTGATCTTCATATTGCTGACCGGCGGCGCTAACACCGCAGGCAAAGCGATGGTTCAACCACATCAGTCCGCCACCGGAGACATGCGGCAGGACACCGTCGAAAACCCGTCGACCCTCGACATCCGCGTTGAAGCCTTGGTGGATCATGTCGCGAATGCAGCGCCCAGTCTGCGAACGACCCCATGCATAAGCCTTCTCGATGGTGCTTCCGAGCGGATTAGCCTCCCCAGTAGAATCGGCGCTTTCGTTCTTCAAAAAACTGACAAAGTCCCGCACGGCGACGTGGCCCAGTCCCATGACCAACGGGTCTTTACCTGTATAGACGATCTCGTAAATCCAACCAGTCTCAAACCCTTCGGGCAATAAAACATGAACGTCCGATGGCACTATGGCTGTCTCCGCGCCCTGATTGTCGAGCCCGACTCCGCCTTCGATACGGGCGAACGCCCAGCGGTCGCCAGGAATGTCCTCTCGCTCATCTTCCGGATAGCGCCGCCGCGTGAGGCGCGCCGTGCTGGTATCAAGGGAGATCGTTGGATGGCTACGTGTCGACGCCCGGCCGCTCAGCGGCATGCAAGCTTGCCCCGCTGTCGTCACGATGAATTCGCTGCGCACCAACCCAGTAATCGAAGTACCATTCTCCGTCGCGACGGGTAAATCCATCGTCATTCGCCCGTCACCCGGCCACAGGTCGCCCTGCCAGGCGCAGTTCGCCACCACATAGCCCTGCCGCATCAAATAACCGTTCCCCGCATGAGCCGCTGAAATTGGGTCGTTCGATGCTGGAGCATCGTTGAAAAATTGGATCGCCCGCATATTGCCGCGATTGCCATAATCGAAAAATAGCCGACCGTTGGCATTTGCCATCTCGACTGGCTTGATGATCGATATATCGGCGCAGAATTTCACCAGACCGTCGCCATTGAGGGCAGCCTTATCCAGATCGACGACGCCCAACTGTCCGGAAGCCTTCGGGTCGATGGTGAAATGGGCTTGCCCATCGAGCCGTTCATAGGCACCCACATCGCCAAAAGTCCCGCCCTCCGCGAAAGCGCGGCAACGTTGGAGATCGAGCTG
>JBMYRC010000104.1:0-15601 GCA_049601975.1 Alphaproteobacteria bacterium
AATAGCGGTTCTGCCGCGCCGCGCCGGGCGGTAACACTGATCTGGTTATGCTTTGTGAAGAGCGGCATTACCGTCTCAAGCGTCTCTAGCATCCCGTTCAGATCGACAGTCGTTTCCGTTGCGCGAATCATCGCAATCTCCAAATTTATGGGGCGTACGCAACGATATCGCTACACCCGCACAGCAAAAGTGCAAGGTTCGGCGCGGCAAGTCCAGCGCTTGCGTGAAAGGTAGCCGCTACCTTATGATCTTCGCCGTTTCAGACCACGCACCGAGTTTCCTCAAAGATGGCTTCGATGATATCGCCCGACTACCGTGCGCGCATTGATCAATTCGATTGGTATCAACGGATTCCGCTCGGCGAGGGATACGAGACTCCTGGTGAAGATAGGTTTACCGCGCCCAAACTCCCGATGCTCGAAATGCCTACCGATTTGACCGGTAAATCGGTACTGGACATTGGATGCAGCGAGGGATTTTTCGCCCGTGAGGCGGAGGAAAGGGGAGCCACCCGGATCGTCGGTATAGATACCGCGCCCGGCCTCTTGGAGAAGAACGAACTCTTGGCGGAGATCACGGGCTCACGGCTCGAATTCCGCGAACAGACCGTCTTCGACTTGAGGCCGGAGACATCCGGCACCTTCGACCTGGTCTTCTTTCTGTCTGTCTTCCAACATTTGGATTATCCGTTCCAGGCCCTCGATCTGATTTCCGCGGTCACCAGCATCACCGCGATCATGGAAGTACCGGTCGCGGTATCTCTCGCGAATGAGCCAACCTTCCAGCTGGCTCCATTTGGCATTATGCGGCGAAGCGCCAAGGGCCGCCGCATTTTCCTGCCAAATGAGCCGATGTTGTTTGAGATGTTATCGGATGCCGGATTTCCAACAGTGGACCGGCTAATCCGCCATCGCCCCCGCGAGGTGCCGGGATATGACGGACGGTATGGTCAGGAACGGTTGATCCTACAGGCCCACAAAGGCGACGCCCGTCTCTAAGGGTGCGCTCTGATCCGTTCGAGGACTTGTGCCTCACGGGCGCTGTTGAGGGGTGCTCGGTCCAGACTGCGCATCAGCTGCAGGCGGGAGATAATTTTTACCGCTTCCGTATCGATGCGCCGACCACTTTCCTCCGAATAGACTTCGATTGTGTGCTCCAAGATATCAGCGCCGCAGCGATACACTTCCGGGAAATCCCAGAGCGGATCACCAATCCAGGCTAAGGTAAAATCAAGCACGCCGATTAAGTCACCTGTCTCCGGATCGCAGATCAAGTTTTGGCCATGCAAATCCTGGTGCAGCAATACCTTCGCATCATTACCGTTTCGGATATCTTCCCAGGTCTCGAGTGTCTCTTGCAGGAGACCGCCGACTCGACCTTCCGGATCTCTGGACCCGATGCTATCAAGATCCTCACGCAACTGTCGAAGCAGTTCCTCGCCGTAATGGTGCGGCAGGAAATCAAATTTCTCCGTCGGCTCACCATGCAGCCGCGCCATGAACGCCCCAAGAGTTGCCCCGAATCGCGCCCGGCGTTCCGAGTTGAGCGTGCTCACCACGTCGCGCGAGGCCACCATGCCCTCAATCGCCTTATAGGCCATGAAGACCGGTGTCTCGTTGAACAAATCGATGCGTGGGATCGACACGCCAAGATGACCGTTTAGCAAACTAAGAAGTTTGTGCTCGCGCTGAAACCCATCGCGTACCCAGTCATTGTGAGGAAAGCGGACGATTGAGCTGTCGCTTGTCACGTACACATAGTTCGAGGTCGATGCCGACACGGGTGTCAGATCGATTTTCGCGAACTGCGGCGATGCAGCTCGGAGGAGTCTCTGAGCGTCCGCGACCGTACTTCCTGCTTGATTTTCCATCGCACCTTAGAGGATTCGAACCATTCAGAGCGGGATGGTTACGCAATCAACTCGGAATTTGCAATCATAAGCCACGAATTAAACTGATTTTTACTAGGGCTTGAGCTAACACAATGGTATCGCTATCGACGATGAGCGCAACCGACCAAACTCCAAATGACGCGGAATATGCGCGTCTAAAGGCACAATCAGAAACGAGCCCGGACAATCCGGAAACTTCGTACCGTTTCGGCACGGCAGCCGCCGCGTGTGGGCGCCAAGAGGATGCCGTCCGCGCCTTTGCGAAAGCAGCGCAGCTCAAATCCAATTGGGCCGCTCCTTGTTTCGGTCTGTCAGCGGCCCTCCATGCATTGGGGCAGGAAGATGCAGCGATCACCGCCTATCGCTCGGCCCTCGCGCTTGAGCCGAACCACGGCGAGGCCCATTTTGAATTAGCCCGGTTGCTGGAAAAGAAAGGCCACGCTAGCGATGCTGCCGCGCACTACAACGCCGCTTCCTTGCACCGTCCAAATTGGCCGGAGCCGCACCTCTATCGGGGAGCACTACATGAAGCACGGGGCGAATTCGAGGACGCACGGCAAGCCTACGATCGGGCGACCTCGTTGGGCGCACCGGAAGGCTTCGCCCTGCGGCGCGATCTTCAGGTCCCGATCATTCCCGTTTCCAAAACATCCTATGCAGAGGCGCGCGCATCCTACCTGCACGCACTCGACGCGCATCTTGCCGACCCGCCGTCCATCGGCAATCCGATCCGGGAAGCCGGCGGCAATAGATTCTTCCTTGCCTATCATGGGTTGGATGACCGGCCGTTTCAGGAGAAACAGGCGCGCCTCATGCGAGCGGGGTGCCCGTCTCTCTCTTGGACCGCACCGCATTGCCGCTGCGCTACGCCGCTTGGTTCGCCCCGGCGAATCGGCATCGCATCCCGTTTTCTGCATGACCATTCCATCGGTAGATTGATGGTCGGCCTGCTGGCGCATCTCCATGCCCGCGAGGATTGTCTGATTTATCTGTTCCATGCGGTCACACCCCAGGACGATAGTCTGCGCCGCGAAATCGAGGCCTTGGCCGACAATTCGATCGTTCTGCCCGACGATCTGCAATCCGCCCGAGAAGCCATCGCCGAGATGCGCGTCGACGTGTTGTTCTATCCAGATATTGGTATGGACCCAGTCACCTATTTCCTGGCACAGGCCCGTTTGGCACCCGTCCAATGCGCGACCTACGGGCATCCCGTCACAACGGGCATGCCGAGTATCGATTACTATCTCTCTTGCGATGCCGCCGAACCCGACGGGGCGGAGACGCATTACAGTGAAATGCTGGTGCGACTCGGTGGCCTCCCCTTTTCGTATCGGCGTCCATCGCCTCCCGATCCGCTGGGCAGCCGCGCGGATTTCGATTTGCCGACAGCGGCGACAGTTTATTTTCTCGCACAAAATCTCTTTAAAATTCACCCTGATATGGACGCACCGCTCGCAGAGATTCTGCGGGGCGATCCAGCCGGTCTAATTCTGCTGCTCGAAGGACAAGATATAAAATGGGGTCAGATATTGCGCGACAGGTTCGCAGAAACACTCGGTCCCGATGCGGAGCGAGTCGTCTTTCGCCCCCGGCAAAGCCACGAAAACTACATGCGCCTTCTCGCGCTCTCCGATGTCAGCCTCGATAGTTTTCCGTTCTGCGGCGGCAATACGACCTATCAATCACTCGCCATGGGCACACCGGTGGTCACCTTTCCGGGCGATTATTTGCGCGGCCGATTGAGCCTGGCGATTTACCGCCATATGGAAATGTTGGACTGCGTCGCTACAGACCCAGGTGATTTCGCACGGATCGCGCTGCGTCTCGGCACAGAGCCGAAGTTCCGTCAGACTATTGAGAAACAAATTGAATCCAATAGTGAGAATATCTTCGACGACCCCATTTTTTTGCGTGACGCTCAGGACTTTCTCCTAACCGTCGAACCCCGCCCGAGACATAAGAAAACCGGCCCCATGAGAGTGAAGCCGGTCGGTCGTAGGTGAGAGAGCGTTCTGGATGTCTCGTCCATTAATCTCATCCTATCAACCGTTCCTTAACCCTGAAGTGGCCTAGATCACAGTAGGTAATTTTTTAGTATTTTTTCGAACGCTTGATTCTTGCGTCTTTTCGCATCCAGGCCTATGGTCGCGCCCGCGCGGTAAAATGTGCTATACTGTCGCAATCGTGCCGATGTAGCTCAGTTGGTAGAGCAACGCATTCGTAATGCGTAGGTCAGCAGTTCGAGTCTGCTCATCGGCACCATTTTCTCAATAACTTAACTTCACATCATGAGAAATTCGGCGATCGGTTGCGCCCGAATTATGCATGCATCTTCTCCCAAGCTTTCATCATTCAAGCGATTCCGGATGCTTCCGCATTATCCAACGAATGGCCAGAGGGGAGAGAACGCACGTCACAATCGAAATCATCGCAAGACTTGAATATATTTCCAGAGGCATCGCCCATTCACCTAAATTCACTCCCTGTTGGGCAACTATCATCGCAATTTCAACCCTCGGAACCATGCTAACCCCGATCAAAGCGGCACCCGCCGACCCTGTCGTCATTAAATCAGGCCATCCGGCACCGATGACTTTGCCGAAAACGGCAACGACCAATAAGACGCCCCGATACTCAAGGCCAATGCGAGCGAGTTCGGGTCAATACTCAGGCCGATCGCGATAAAATAGAATGGTGCGAATAATGCGTGTGGCGGTAGGAACAAAGTTTTAAGTTTGACCGCCTCCGGGTATCTGCTGAAAATCCCGCCGCAAAAAACCCTCCAATTGCTATGGAAAACCCAAGTAGCGATACAAGTGCGGATATCAGAAGCCCTGTTCCCACGATGAGAAGTATCGAATCAGGCGCACCGGTTTTCTTTAAAAATTGTGCTATATATCGTTTTCCGCTCCGGGCAATCAGATAGAGCGCGGCCAAGAATCCGGCTCCCTTTGGCAAGATAATTACCGACGCCATCGTCACGATAGCGAGTGTCGAATCGTTGCTACTTGTCCGCAATGCCGAAGCAATAGCCACAAGAAGCACCATAAGGACCACGCCTGAAAGGTCGTCGAGTTCCGCCACGTCCACGAATGTCTACCTCGAGGGGAATCAAGGGCGTTCTCCTCGCTCCACACTTCCACAGATACGGCCACACTCGTCGCAGTCAGAGCAACCATGATGAATAAGCTTGGTATATTCGCCAGGCCGAGAAAGTAAAAGGAGACTAGGTAGCCCAGAAGTCCACTGAGAACGACTTTGCCAATCCAGATCGGCGTGGCGCGCGGCAATTTGCTAATCAATCCATGTGAATTACTTTCCAGCCCCAAGCGAAACAGCAATACGAACACGCCTTTACTGGCCAAAAACTCGATCACCTCCGACCCGTGTAGCGACATGAATGACCCGTTGTCATCCGCAATTCGCAGACAAAACCCACCAGGGAAGGCACTCTGATCCGCGCTAACCAAAAGCGAACGAGTATGGCACAGATAATAGCGGCGCACGCCTGAACCCTTGAGGAGGATCGTCACCTTTTGACCGGTGAGTTTATTCATTACAATGGCCGGATCGGGGCCAATTGAGCCACTTCTTCCCCTCAGACAATCTCCACGGAATCGCCCAACCCCAGGGTCAGGTACTCATCCGCGCGCGTTTTGTTGGCAGCAATTTCAATAAGACCGCTCGAGTTCCGGTGCCAAAACAATGCACCTTCGGGCACGTCCGAAAATGTACCCGCGTGCTGCAATTCATAGTTACCCACCCGAATAGAACGGTCATTCGCGAGTGCCGTGCCGCCAATCCCCGTGATCAGGTTGCCGTAGGCGTCGATATAGATGATCTCTGCTAAGTCGTCGGGCCAATCCATACCAGGCCGCTCCGCGGACAAAGCCAAATAGCTTCCTGAAACGTCTTCGCCACAAGCCAGCCACGCAGCCACCGGGGCAAACAGGTCACGGCCATGAAATGTCGCGGACAAAGAATCGGGTCTCCATTCGATGGTCTTTCGGCGCGCGCCCGGGACCCGGCGAATGATAATCTCGAACAAGCCATTATCTGGCCCGACGAATGAAACGCCGCCACAATCAAGGATGATTGGCAGCCGCGTTCCGCCAACACCGGGATCGACAACGCAAAGCCAGACGTCACCCGCTTCGCTCTGCTGTGCCAAAGCAGCCAAATAATATGCCGCTGCCCGAGGGTTCCAGACCGGCGCATCATGCATGATGTCGACGACTGGCACGTCCGGGGCCATGCGACGCAAGACGGCCTTCATTTGCCCCACATAAGGGCCGGTCATGCCGAAATCGGTATAGAGCAAAATCATGCCGCCACTATGCCGCGCGAAGGCCCAAAACAAAACCGCCCGGGACAAGCCCGGGCGGTATAGCTTTACGCAATTTCGGTTCGACTATTCGCGATTGCCAAAGAGCGCCAACAACCAGATGAACATGGTGATGAAACTACCGTAGAGAATAAACGCGCCAAAAATCGCCTTACGGTTCTGCAGATCACCAGAATCTCCCCCGTAATACGCATTTTTAATGTTCTGGGTCTCATAAGCGGTCAACCCGGCGAAGACCAAAACCACGACAATCGATAGAATGAAGTGGAACATAGCGCTTTCCATGAAGATGTTCACAATCATTGCGACAAGACATCCAATGGCTGCCATTATCAGGAACCGGCCCATGGCCGTCAGATCTTTTTTCGTGGTATAACCATACAGACTGGTACCGGCGAACGCCGCCGACGTGATGAAGAAGACGCGTACGATGCTCTCGCCTGTGTAAACATAGAACATCGGCGCGATCAAGACGCCCCATAGTCCAGCATAGAGCCAGAACGCGCCTTGCGCCATTGCCGGACTGCCACTGAACATGATCTTGCCGGAAAACCAGCCCAATCCCAGCACAGCGATAAACAGTACCCATTTCATCGGCCCAAGCGCCACGGCCTGCATAACGGCGGGGTTCATGGCAACGACCATCGCTATCATGCCTGTCAGAGCCACGCCAAGCGCCATGTAGTTGTAAACGCTCAGCATATAACTGCGCAGACCAGCATCGATATCGGCTCTGTCACCGACACGTCCCGCCTCCTGCGCGAAACTTCCATTCCGTGGATTCAAAGCCATTTTAAAATATCTCCAATTTCTAGACTTAACTTTCATTGATTATTGGGCGTTTCACGTACGATTGCAACCACTTCGCAGTATCAATCGTTTCGCAGCAATGGCGCGACTTTCTGCGCCATTGCACGCCAGGTTCCGGCGAATCCGAGTAGAATTGATATGATGAGCGCTAATATCAGCGTCCACAGGACGGGCTCAACGGCGAAATCCCAGCGCATCTTCATAACCTTCTCCACAACCGCCCACGCCACCACCGTACCGAGAAGACCCGCCAAGGATGAGGCGAGTAATCCCAACATTCCGGCTTCCGCTAAGAAGGCGACGAGAATTCGCCGCCGGGTCGCCCCCACCACCTTTAAGACGACCGCGTCATAAACCCGGCGCCGGTGGTCCGCCGCGATCGATCCGCCCAGCACGAGAACGCCCGCCAAAATCGCGACCGCCGCGATCCCGCGCACCGCGACACCCAGATTTGCCAATACCAGATTCACATCCTCCAGGACTTCCTTCACCCGGATCGCTGTGACGTTCGGGAAACCGTCCGCCACGGCGCGCTCCAACGCCAACTCCTGGTCGGCGTCGATCTGCACCGTCGCGATCTGGCTCTGCGGCGCGCCCTCAAGTAAGCCTGGAGAGAACACCATGACGAAATTGATTCCGAGGCTCGTCCAATCGATGACCCGCAAGTTGGCGATCCTTGCCGACAGGGTCTTACCCAGGACGTTTACAGTCAGGTTATCGCCGACCCCGAGCCCAAAAGCTTTCGCCGCGCGGGCATCGAAAGAGACCAATGGCGGGCCGCTATAGTCGGCCGGCCACCATTCACCCGCGGTGATCCGGCTACCAGCATCGGGCGGTTGGCCCGACCAGGTCAGACCGCGGTCGCCCCTCAATATCCAGGCGAAGTCAGGCGGCGGCGTAATCTCCTCTACCGTTTGTCCCGCAAGCGCCACTATCCGGCCCCGGAGCATCGGCACCCGCTGGACAACGCCCACTCCTGGATGCCCCTGTACGAGTTTTTGAAACGCCTCGGCCTGGTTCGGTTGAATATCGATGAAATAGTAGCCGGGCGCTTCTTCCGGAAGCACTTGTTCGATCTGGTGTTTCAAATTGTGCTCGAGCAGCGCGACGGCGACGAGCACGGTCAGGCCCAATCCCAGCGACAAAAGCGCGCCAGTCGTCGGTGCGCCTGGACGGTATAAATTGGCGAGTGCCAAGCGCAACAACGGTTGGCGCGGATGCGGCAATCGCCGCAATCCCCAAACAATTAGGGCCCCCGCGAGCCTGAAAATGCCAAAGACCAATAACGAGCCCACAATATACCCAGCCGCCATCTGCGGGCGAACCGCTGTTGCAATCGCTAGTACCGCGATCAGGGCCGCCAGTATCACCATCGCCACATAGACCCGACGGGACGGACGCCCGGAGAGACGTTCCGAGGTCGAGCGAAACAGCGCCGCCGCCCGGACCTCGCCCGCCAAACCTAAGGGCCACACGGTGAACACAGCCGCGACCAAGAATCCGAACGCGCCCGCCGTCAGCAACGGTATCGCGTGGAAGCCGAATTGCACGGTCACCGGCAATCGGCCTTCCAACAGCGGTGACACCATCATCGGTGTGAAAGCGCCGATCAGAAGACCCAGAAAAATGCCAACGGATGCCATGGCGGCGACCTGCAGGAAATATATCCGGAAGATTGTTCCTCGCGAGGCACCCAAGCACTTCAGCGTGGCAATAGAGGTAATTCGGGAATCCATGAACGAGCCGACTGAATTCGCGACCCCAACACCACCAACCAAAAGGGCGGTGAGACCGATCAATGAGAGAAACAGCGCCACACGATCCACGAATCGTTGGATGCCAGGCGCTGCATTCTCCACATCGCGAATGCGCCAGCCAGCGCCGGGAAACCGCTCCTGAAGCCGCGCCCGCCAGTCAGCGAGCTTCGTCTCCAAGGGCAAAGCTAGGCGATAATGGTAGCGAATGAGACTACCAGGTTTCTCCAATCCGGTGGCCGCCAGCGCACCGCCCGACGTTATGACACGGGGGCCCAACCGAAAGGCGCGGGTGCCCCGATCCGGCTCGCGCTCGATCACGGCGGCCACTTGCAATTCCGCATCGCCGATCCGAAAGAGATCGCCAAATTTAAGACCCAAATGCTCCAACACCCGTGGATCGACTGCCGCACCCCAGGCCTTTCCGCTTTGCGCCAAGGCCTCATTCAAGACCGCATCGTCGCGTAGCTTGAGGCCGCCGTAGAGCGGATACCTGGAGTCGACGGCTTTCAATTCGACAAGCCGTTGCCGGTTCGTATCGGTGTGGCGCGCCATGGTGCGCATTTCTACAATAGTGGAAATCGCCATCGTATTGGCACGCAACCAATCGAGCTGCTCCGCCGATGCCCGGCGATGCGTGAACGTGAGGTCGACATCGCCGCCGAGCAAAATACGCCCTTCCGATTTCAATCCCGCTGTCAGCGCCGAGGCGAGCGAGCCGACCCCTGCAACGGAGGCGACGCCAAGGGCCAGACAGGCGATGAGAACGCGAAACCCGCGCACCCCGGCACGCAATTCACGCGCGGCAAATCGGCGTGCAACTGACCACTCGTTCATGCGAGTCGCCCATCGACGATGCGCACGATTCGGTCGCAGCGTTCCGCGATGGCATTATCGTGGGTGATCAGCATCAAGGTCGTACCGGCCCGCGCCGCCAATTCGAAAAGCATCTCCACGATATGGCCGCCGGTCTCACCGTCAAGATTCCCCGTGGGCTCGTCCGCCAGCAACAGGTGCGGTTCGACCGCGAAAGCCCGCGCCAAGGCAACCCGCTGTTGCTCGCCGCCCGACAACTGTCCGGGATAGTGTTGGAGGCGATGGCCCAAACCGACGTCGCCGAGCGCCTGTTCGGCCCGCTCGAATGCGTCTCCTCGGCCTGCCAACTCCATTGGCACGGCCACATTCTCCAGAGCAGTCATTGTTGGGATCAAGTGAAACGATTGGAACACCACACCCACTTCGTCGCGCCGAAACACAGCGAGGGCGTCTTCATCCAGCGCGGAAATTTCGCGATTCGCAACGGAGATTCGCCCGGAAGAAATGCGCTCCAACCCGGCGATCACCATGATCATTGATGTTTTGCCGGAACCCGACGGACCAACCACACCGACAGATTCTCCACGCCCCACGGAAAGGTCGATTCCCCGCAAGATGTTGATCTCCCCGGCATCGCTCTTAAGTGTAAGCTCCACTCCTTGGAGCAAGACCATCGGGTCGGCCGCGGTAGATAGAGTCATGTTTGTTCCATTTCAGGCACGGATAGAAGAGGGAATTCAGGTGCGTTATAAGGCTTTGCGTCCATATGGCGAAGACCGGCCTCGTTTCAATGTCCTACTCGTCCTTACTCTTCTCTGTAGCATCCTCAATACGGTCGCTTGGGCCGCATCGGACCAACCCCGCATTCTCGCTTTAGGCGACAGCCTAACGGCGGGATACGGCCTATCCCAGTCTGAATCCTTCCCGGCGCAACTGACCCGTAAACTTCAGGCTGCGAAAGTCACCGTGAATATAGTGAACGCCGGCGTGTCGGGCGACACCACATCAGGCGCGCTGCAACGAATCGATTGGTTGATGGGCGGTCATTACGATTTGGCGATCATCGAATTGGGCGCCAACGATGCGCTACGGGCGGTCGACCCGGCGTTGACCAAGCAGAATCTGGACCGAATCGTCACGAAACTGAAGGCACTTGGGATACCCATCCTGCTGGCCGGTATGAAAGCGCCGCGCAATCTGGGGTCCGATTACGCACGCCAATTCGACAAAATCTTCCCCGACTTGGCGCAAAAGCATAGCGTTCATTTTTATCCCTTTTTCCTGGACGGCATTGCCGCCAAACCCGCGTTCAATCAAGAGGACGGCATGCACCCGAACGCAAAAGGGGTTGCAATCATCGCCGAACGTATGGTGCCGTTCATCATCAACGCGCTCGAAAAGGAACCCCAGTGAGCGAACTAACAGATTTTCTTGTCGCCCATGCCAGCGCTCCGAAATGGCAAGACGCGGCGGCCGAAATCATTCTCGGGCTAAAACCTCTCACCGTCGAACATCGGTTGGGCTTTCTCTATGTCACCGATGCCTTTGGGGACTCGCTGAAGGAGATTTCCATCTTCCTGCGTCAGACGACCGGCGTCCCCCATTGGGTTGGCACTGTCGGTTTCGGCATTTGCGCGCCGGGTAAGGAATATTTCGGCGAGGCCGCCATGGCCGCCATGGTGGCGCCGATTCCGGAAGATGCGTTTCGCGTATTCAACGGCATCACCGAAGATACGGGCCCGACCGTCGCAAGTGTCTCGGCCTGGCTCGGCGATGTTCCCCCGCTGATCGTAACCCACGCGGACCCGCGCAATCAGCATGTCCCGCAGATCATCGAGGACCTGTCGCGCGAGACCGACGGATTTTTGATCGGCGGTCTCACGGCGTCCAATGGTGCCCATCCGCAATTGGCGGACGATGTCGCGGAAGGCGAAGTCTCCGGCGTGATGATGTCGCTCGAAGCGGTGCCTGTCGCAGCAGCATTGACGCAAGGGTGTTCGCCCATCGGCGAGGTCCACCGCATTACCGCGGCGGAAGAGAACATTCTGATTGAGATCGACGGCCGCCCCGCCCTTGATGTTTTCAAGGAAGATATTGGAGAAATTTTGGCGCGAGACCTTAGCAAGGTGGCCGGTTATATTTTCGCGGCCCTACCGGTCAGCGGTTCCGATACCGGCGACTATCTGGTGCGCAACCTGACCGGTATCGATCCGGATCAAGGCCTGATCGCGATTGGCGAGTACGTCAATGCGGGTGACCCGATCATGTTCTGCCGCCGCGATCATGACAGTGCCGTCGAAGACATGCGCCGTATGCTAGGCGATCTGCGCAAGCGGGTCGGTAATGCACCGATCCGGGGCGGGCTGTATTTCTCCTGCTGCGCGCGGGGGCCCAATCAGTTCGGCGACGACAGTGAGGAGCTGGGTCTAATCTCCGAGGAGCTGGGCGACTTCCCATTGGTCGGTTTTTTCGCGAATGGCGAGATCAGCAACAATCGTCTCTACGGGTATACCGGCGTCCTCACACTTTTCCTTTGAGAACGCATCAAACGACAAACGGAGGTTCCCTTGATTCGCTTGTTTGTCGGCATCCCGATGCCCGCTGATATTCGAATGCGGGTTTCCTTAATGGCGTCCGGTCTGCCGGGCGCGCGCTGGACCCGCCAGGAATCCTACCACCTCACCTTGCGCTATATTGGCGAGGTGGGTCAGGGCACCGCTGACGATATCGATGCAGTGCTCGGACATATCAACGTCGAACCCTTCGACATCACGCTATCCGGTATCGGCTATTTTGGAAAAGCGAAATCCGCGCGCGCGGTCTGGGCGGGGATTGAGCGAAACGACACCTTGATTCGTCTACAATACAAGATCGAGATCGCCTTGCAGCACATGGGCCTCCCGGCGGAAGAACGCAAATATACACCGCACGTCACATTGGCGCGGTTGCGTGGCACGCCCGCGCGTCGGCTCGAGGCGTACGTCGCCGATCACGGAGCCTTCGCCGCGGGACCGTTCCAAGTCAACGGCTTCACACTGTTCTCAAGTTTTCGATCCTCCTCCGGCGCCATCTACACGCCGGAGGCCCAATATGAGCTAAGAGATGCATAATGGATGATTTCAACGCCTTGCTAACGAGAGTGCGTGATTGCACGATTTGCGCTGCTGATCTTCCACTCGGACCCCGCCCGATTGTGCGCGGTACGCCGGACGCGAAACTGCTGTTGATCGGCCAAGCACCTGGCACGCGTGTGCATGAATCCGGCGTTCCCTGGAACGATCCGAGCGGTGAGCGCCTGCGTGACTGGTTGCAGATGACGCCGGACGATTTCTACGACGAATCGAAGATTGCTATCGTGCCTATGGGTTTCTGCTATCCAGGTGCCGATGCGAAAGGCGGCGATAAACCACCGCGCCCCGAATGCGCACCTGAGTGGCACCCGCCCCTTCTTGCCGGTTTGCCGAATGTCGAATTGACGATCTTGATCGGCCAGTACGCGCAGAAACGCTATCTAGAAAAACGCCGCAAGAAGACTCTGACGGAAACCGTGCGTCATTGGCGGGAGTACACACCCGACTTCCTGCCGTTGCCACATCCCAGCTGGCGCAACAATGTTTGGGTCAAGAAGAACCCATGGTTCGCAGAGGAAGTCCTACCGATGCTGCGGGAGCGGGTTGCCGAATTATTCAGCTGACGCCGCTGCCTCCAACGCATCCATATCCGCGTCGGAGAAACCGAAAGGATGGCCGTTTCGTGGATAACGACATGGCGCACCAACCGCTCCAACGGCTTTCCGGTCTCGCGCAAATAGTCCAGCAGCGGGCGACGATAGAGAAACACTCGGTCGACCTCTGGAGAGACATCCAAGTTACTTTTATGCAGTAAATTGACCCCATGATAGAGGCCAAGAATATCGAAGGGTGTCTCGAGCTTCATCGCCGCCATCGTCTCATCGTCGGGAAAATCTAACACGTGAAAGACAATGCCTCCGGCGACAGCGCGTAAATCCTCGGGAATTTCTTCGAATGCCCGCTGCACCAGAACCTCAATATCGGCGATGCTCGGTAACTTCATTGACCTTTACCCTTGCGATCCGCTTCCCGTAATGTACGGAGCGATAAATCGTTTCACGAGAGGGCGCGTCCATGGTTCAAAATCTATCTCCTGAAGATCGAGCAGCCGCGCTCTCTGAGCTCTCCGACTGGGAAGCGCTAGACGGCCGCGACGCCATCCGACGAAAGTTCGTCTTTGCCGACTTCAACGAGGCGTGGGGCTTCATGAGCCGCATTGCGATGGAAGCCGAACGACAAGATCATCATCCCGAATGGTTCAATGTCTGGGCCACCGTTGATATTACGTTATCGACGCACGATTGCGACGGATTGAGTTCACGGGATGTGGAACTCGCGCGATTCATTGATAAGATCGTTCCATAGACGCGAGATAATGAAAGGCCACTGCCATGGCGCGCATCACCTATCTGTTCTGCATCCTCGCCATTCTTCTCGCGGCACCCGCGAGCGCACAGGATTTTCGCGAAGGCCTGCGCGCCTTCCAATCCGGAGAGAATGAACGCGCCGCCGCCATCTTCCGCGACCTCGCGGGACAGAACAGCCGGGATGCTCAATTCATGATGGGGGTCCTGCACGAAGGCGGCTATGGCCTCGACAAAAATTTGGCGGAAGCGGCAACCTGGTACATCAAGGCCGCGGAAGCCGGACTGTCCTCGGCGCAATTCAATCTCGGTGTTTTTTATCAGTTCGGACAAGGGGTGCGAAAAAGCGCTGCCCAAGCTTTCGCCTGGCACAGCCGGGCAGCGCGCCAAGGTCATGCGTCGGCACAGAACAATTTGGCCTCGCTCTACTTCACCGGCGAAGGGGTGACTAAGGATCCCGTCGAAGCTTGGAAATGGTACGAGATTGCGCGCCGAAATTTACAGGGTGATGCTCAAAGCATTGCCCTTAATAACCGTGATAAGGTCGGTAAGACCCTCTCTGCCGACGAACGCGCCACCGCCAAACGTCGCGCGGACGATTTCAAACCAGTCCGGGAATAGGGCCTCAGAAACGCCTCATCGAATGAATGACGGCGTGTTCCTCCTACGTTGGCGCCAATCGGATGGCGCTGTCGAGGCGAACAACTTCCCCGTTCATGATCGGGTTCGAGACCATGTGCATCACCAGCGAGGCATATTCCGCCGGTGTCCCGAAACGCGACGGGAACGGCAGGGTCGATGCCAGGCTTTCCTGCACATTCTCGGGCAGACCCATAAGCATCGGTGTCGCAAATAGGCCGGGCGCGATGGCGAGCACCCGAATGCCGTTACGGGCGAATTCACGCGCTGCCGGGAGTGTCATACCGACGACACCGCCCTTTGATGCCGAATAGGCTGCCTGGCCGATCTGTCCCTCATAGGCCGCGACCGACGCGGTGTTAACGACAATGCCGCGCTCACCCCCGCCATTCGCTTCGCGGGTCATCATTTCCGCCGCCGCGAGGCGCATGATATTGAACGTGCCGATTAGGTTGATATTGATGACGCGGGCGAACTGGTCGAGATCCATCGGCCCATCGCGCCCGACAATCCGGCCGGGTGTGCCGATCCCCGCGCAATTGATGCAAATCGCCGCTGGACCATGCGCTTCGCGTGCCGCCGCGATAGCGGCTTCGCCCGCGGCCGCGTTCGAGACATCGCATTCGACAGCGAAACCACCGATTTCCGCCGCGACTTCGTCCGCCGCCGCCTTATTGATGTCGAGCACCGCGACCTTGGCTCCGGCTTCCGCCAAGGCGCGCGCAGCGCCGGCTCCCAGACCCGATCCGCCGCCAGTGATGATGGCGGGCAATCCATGTGCGTCCATAATATTCTCCCAATCGAAAATCGTGATTTAGGTGCCGGTATAGCAGAGCCGGAGCAGAGTTCCCATATGGTGGAAATGGCTAAAAAGGACGCACCCGATTTGGATATGTCGCGGATGGAAA
>JBMYRC010000105.1:0-15459 GCA_049601975.1 Alphaproteobacteria bacterium
CCGATGTTGCAGTGCGGCTTGTTACGTACAAAATTCTCTTTCGCCATCTGTCGTCTCCAACCTTTAAAACAGAGCTACGCGAGATTAGCTCGGACCTCTTCAGCAACTGCCTGAGGAACTTGCGCGTAGTGATCGAATTGCATGGTAAATTGGGCGCGGCCTTGGCTCGAAGACCGCAAGGTATTGATATAGCCAAACATATTGGCCAACGGCACTAAAGCATTAACCACTCGGGCATTGCCCTGTTGATCCATGCTACTGACATTGCCGCGCCGGCTGTTCAGATCGCCAATAATGTCACCCATATATTCCTCGGGCGTCACGACCTCAACTTTCATCATCGGCTCCAGCAACCGCGGACCCGCCTTTTGCATGGCTTCACGGAACGCCGCACGCGCCGCTTGCTCAAATGCCATGACCGAAGAGTCGACGTCGTGTGAGGCACCATCAAACAAGGTGGCTTTAAAATCAATGACCGGGAAACCCGCAAGAATGCCGTTCTCGCGAGAGTCTGCAATTCCCTTATTCACGCCAGGAATGTACTCACGCGGCACGGAACCGCCTGTGACCTTACTTATAAACTCAAAACCTTCACCGGGCTCCGACGGCTCGAAATGGATTTGAACCCGCGCGAACTGACCCGCGCCACCCGTCTGTTTCTTATGGGTATAATCAATATCCACAGCCTTGGAAATCGTCTCTCGATAGGCCACTTGCGGCGCACCGATATTCGCTTCCACACCGAATTCACGTTTCATGCGATCGACGATAATGTCGAGGTGGAGCTCGCCCATCCCCTTGATCACTGTCTGGCCGCTTTCCTGATCACTGGAGATACGGAAACTTGGATCTTCCGCCGCCAAGCGTTGCAGTGCCGTCGACATCTTATCGTGATCGTGCTTGGTTTTCGGCTCAACCGCGATCTCGATAACCGGATCGGGAAACTCCATCCGCTCCAAGATAATCGGCTTGCTCGGATCACAGAGCGTGTCACCTGTCGTAACAGCCTTCAATCCAGCAATCGCGACGATATCACCGGCGCATGCCTCTTTAATGTCTTCGCGACTGTTGGCATGCATCAAAAGCATGCGGCCAACGCGCTCTTTCTTGTTCTTAACCGTGTTCTGCACACTATCGCCGGTGTTGAGCGTACCGGAATAGATACGTGCGAACGTCAACGTTCCAACATATGGATCATTCATAATCTTGAATGCCAGCGCGGAGAACGGCTCTTCATCGGATGTCTTACGCTCGGCTTCCGTCTCGCCATCCATTTCGAGGCCCTTGACGTTATCGACGTCTTTCGGCGACGGCAGATAGTCGACGACTGCATCGAGCAGCGGCTGCACGCCCTTATTCTTGAAGGCGGAACCAAGAAAAATCGGCACGAAATCGGATATAATGGCCCCCTTGCGAACACAGGCCCGAAGTGTTTTTTCGCTCGGTTCTGTTCCTTCAAGATAGGCTTCCATCGCTTCGTCATCTTGCTCGACGGCGGTTTCCACCAGCCTCGTGCGATAGTCGGCAGCCATAACCGCCAGATCGTCCGGAATGTCGACTTCTTCGAATTCAGCGCCGAGATTTTCGTCTTTCCAGATGATCGCCTTCATCTTGACCAGATCGATCAATCCAATGAAGTCGGCTTCAGCGCCAATCGGCAGCTGCATTACCAACGGGTTAGCGCCCAGACGGTCGACAAACATATCGACACAGCGGAAGAAATCCGCGCCCATGCGATCCATCTTGTTCACAAAACAAATACGCGGTACGCCGTATTTATCAGCCTGCCGCCATACCGTTTCGGATTGAGGCTCGACACCCGCGACGCTATCAAAGACCGCGACCGCGCCGTCAAGCACTCGGAGACTACGCTCGACTTCAATGGTGAAATCCACGTGGCCAGGCGTGTCGATAATATTGATCCGGTGATCCAACCAAGAACAGGTCGTGGCGGCGGAAGTAATCGTAATACCGCGCTCTTGCTCCTGCTCCATCCAATCCATCGTGGCATTGCCATCATGGACTTCGCCGATTTTGTGCGAACGGCCGGTATAATAGAGGACGCGCTCCGTTGTCGTCGTCTTGCCGGCGTCAATATGGGCCATGATGCCGATATTGCGGTATTGATCGATTGGGGTTGTGCGTGCCATCAGAAAAACTCTTTAAATTCCACTTACCAGCGATAATGCGAGAAAGCTCGGTTTGCCTCGGCCATGCGATGCGTATCTTCACGCTTCTTGACCGCCCCACCCCGATTATTTGAAGCGTCGAGCAACTCACCTGACAGGCGCTGCGTCATCGTATTCTCTGACCGCGAACGTGCATTCTGGATCAACCAGCGAAAGGCCAAAGCCTGCGCTCGGTCCGGGCGCACATCGACAGGCACCTGGTAAGTAGCGCCACCAACACGGCGGGAACGCACTTCCAATTGCGGCTTCACGTTATCGAGCGCCTCATGGAAGGTCTGCACCGGGTCGCTGCTACCGCGCCCTTGGATGGCGTCCAACGCACCGTAAACGATAGTTTCGGCGGTTGATTTCTTACCGTCTTTCATGACGATGTTAATAAACTTACTTAACACGACATCCCCGAACTTAGCGTCCGGCAAGATGGTCCGTTTTTCTGCACGATGGCGTCGTGACATGATTGCTGTCCCTGATCTCTTACTTTGGCCGTTTGGCGCCGTATTTGGACCGGCGTTGACGACGGTCGTCGACACCTTGCGTATCCAATACTCCACGGATGATGTGGTAACGAACACCAGGCAAATCCTTGACGCGACCGCCGCGGATCATCACCACCGAGTGTTCCTGCAAATTATGCCCCTCACCCGGGATATAACTTGTAACTTCAAAACCGTTCGTCAGACGGATGCGAGCCACTTTCCGCAAGGCGGAGTTCGGCTTCTTTGGCGTCGTCGTGTAGACGCGCGTGCACACGCCGCGCTTCTGCGGGCAAGCTTCCAAGGCCGGAACCTTATTCCGCGTTGGCTTATCGTGGCGACCCTTTCGGACCAACTGGTTGATCGTCGGCATACGATGCCCCTCAATTCCATCCAAACAGTTACCAGCGCAGCAATTAAAAAGCCTGCAACCAGCAAGGCGTTTGCCCCAAGCGCGAAAAATGCTCCGCTCCCCGGGCAAACCGGTTTCAATGACGACCGAAAACTCGGTCTTTATGTTTACTTCTGATTCCGTGGGACTGCGTCTAGGCTTGCCCCGGTTCTAACTCATCGAACCGACACCTACAGCCAGTCACCCCCGCGAAAGTGGCCGCATACTAGTTACGGCCCTATGGAGCGTCAAGTAAAACATCCAAGAAAACTTAGACATTTCTAAGGTTAATTCGAAAAACAGGCCACCGGCGAATTGAGTGATTAAATTTCGCCGCCAGCCTGTTTTTTTCTCGTTCGTTGCGCCAATTGAGCTTTGATTAGTCCGCTTCCGCCGCTACCAATTCGATGGCCGCCTCTTCGGCTTGCTCGGCGATGATGACCTTGTCGCGATTTTGTGCGACGGCGCGTATTTCGTTCATGTGGCTGCCCGTTCCTGCCGGAATGAGTCGGCCCACAATCACGTTTTCCTTCAGGCCTTCCAAAGTGTCGACCTTGCCGTTTACTGCGGCCTCAGTCAGTACCCGTGTGGTTTCTTGGAAGGATGCCGCCGAGATGAACGATTTGGTCTGCAACGAAGCTTTCGTGATGCCTTGAAGAACCGGCGTCGCACTTGCGATTTCGCCTCCATCAGCCTTCGTCCGATCGTTGACCTCACTGAACTCCTCGCGATCGACTTGCTCGCCTTTAAGGAAGATCGTATCGCCCGGGTCGCTGATCTCCACTTTCTGGAGCATCTGGCGAACCACCACCTCAATATGTTTATCGTTGATCTTCACACCTTGCAGGCGATAGACGTCTTGAATCTCCTTAACTAGATAACGAGCCAAGGCTTCGACACCGAGAACCTCCAAGATATCGTGCGGCACAGGATTACCGTCCATCAAGAGGTCGCCCTCACGAACGTAGTCACCTTCTTGCACGGTGATGTGCTTACCTTTCGGAATGAGATATTCGACCGGATCAATGTTCTCATCGTCGGGTACGACCACAATCCGGCGCTTGGTTTTATAATCCTTGCCAAATTCGATACGCCCTTCCGTTCCACTGATAATCGCGTAATCCTTAGGACGACGCGCCTCGAAGAGCTCGGCTACCCGTGGCAAACCACCAGTGATATCGCGGGTTTTCGATGATTCCCGCGGAATACGGGCGACAACGTCACCGGCTTGGACCTCTTGGCCATTTTCCACTGACAGGATGGCGTCGACAGACATGAAGTAACGGGCCTCGGAACCATTCGGCAATTTCACAACTTCATTGCTCTTATCGCGCAGGGTAATCCGAGGACGCAACTCAGTGCCCTTTGGCTGTTGCTTCCAATCGATAACCACTTTCGAGGTCAGGCCCGTTGCATCGTCCATCACTTCGCGGACAGCGACACCTTCGAGCAAGTCGACATAGTTAGCGATACCGTCCTTTTCCGTGATGATCGGAATGGTATAGGGGTCCCACTCCGCCAACTTGTCACCCTTCTTTACGTTAGAACCCTCATCGATGAACAGCCGGGCACCATACGGAATACGGTGACGGGCACGGTCACGATCTTGCTCGTCCAGAAGGATCAATTCGCAGTTCCGTCCCATGATCACCGGATGACCGGTCGAATCCATGACGACGTTGCGGTTTTCAATTTTCACCTTGCCGTCGATTGAAGATTCAACGGAAGACTGTTCGGCACCCCGCTGCGCGGCCCCACCGATGTGGAATGTCCGCATGGTCAGCTGCGTGCCCGGCTCACCGATCGACTGAGCGGCGATAACGCCAACCGCTTCGCCGGAGTTCACCGACGTACCACGGGCCAAATCGCGGCCGTAACACCTTGCACACACACCACGTCGGCTCCCGCATGTAAGCGGCGACCGAACACGGAGCTGATCCAAGCCCGCCGTCTCGATGGCGTCGGCCTCGGGTTCAGTGATCATTTGATTGCGTTTGACAATGATCTCACCCGACAACGGATCTACAATATCGTCCGCCGGGAACCTACCGACGATACGATCGGACAGGCTTTCAATGATTTCCCCGCCTTCGATGACCGTCTCCAGCGTCAGGCCGTTGTCGGTGCCGCAATCGTCTTCGATAATGATGCAATCTTGCGCCACATCGACGAGACGGCGCGTTAGGTAACCGGAGTTAGCGGTCTTCAACGCCGTATCGGCAAGACCTTTTCGCGCACCGTGGGTCGAATTGAAATACTCGAGGACGCTCAAACCTTCCTTAAAGTTTGAAATGATCGGCGTCTCGATGATTTCGCCTGACGGCTTCGCCATCAGGCCCCTCATACCGGCCAATTGCTTGATCTGAGCAGCGGAGCCACGTGCACCAGAATGCGCCATCATGTAAACGGCGTTGAGCTCTCCACCTTGACCGGACGACATGACTTTCATCATCTCATCGGCGACTTCATCCGTGCAGGTCGACCAAACATCGACGACCTTGTTATATTTCTCGCCCTTTGTGATCAAACCATCGAGATATTGCTGCTCATAGGTCTTGACCATGTCCTGAGCCGCGTTGATCAAACCCAACTTCGCGTCCGGAATGACCAGATCGTCCTTACCGAACGAAATGCCGGCACGTGCGGCTTGTCCAAAGCCAAGGGACATCATTCGGTCGGCAAAAATACAGGTCTCTTTTTGACCGCAGTGGCGATAAACTTCATCGATCACCGTAGTGATCTCGCGCTTCGTCAAAAGGCGATTGATCAGGCTGAACGGAACTTTCGGGCTACGCGGAAGAATATCCGCGAGATACATCCGGCCAGGAGTCGTGACCACGACCGGGCTGATCGGATTACCTTCTTCGTCAACCGTATTGTAGCGCGCTTTAATACGCGCATTGAGAGAGACCGCATGCGTCGTGATCGCGTGCTCTATCTCGCCAAGATTGGAGAAACGCGGCAGGCGGTATGCTTTAAGCGCGCCTGATTTCAGCGATTTCAATGTCTTCGCAATGTCGCTCACGTCCACTTCGGACGTCATTTCCTTGGGATCCCGAATTTGGACGTCTTGTGATTCCAGCACGTCCTCGAGCATCTCCTTGTTGGGGATTTCGATCTCCTCGCCGACATGGTCCAACCGCTCGTGGCTCAAGTAATAGAGGCCAAGAACGATATCCTGTGACGGCACGATGATCGGCTTGCCGTTCGCTGGCGACAGGATGTTGTTCGTCGACATCATAAGCACGCGCGCTTCGAGCTGCGCTTCCAGCGACAAAGGCACGTGAACGGCCATTTGATCGCCGTCGAAATCAGCATTAAAGGCAGCACAGACCAGCGGATGCAGCTGGATGGCCTTACCTTCGATCAGTACCGGCTCAAACGCTTGAATGCCGAGACGATGCAGGGTTGGCGCACGGTTCAGGAGAACCGGATGCTCACGGATGACCTCTTCCAGGATATCCCAGACTTCAGGTCGCTCCTTCTCCACCATTCGTTTGGCCGCCTTAATAGTGGTCGCCATACCATAGAGTTCCAGCTTCGAATAAATGAACGGTTTGAAGAGTTCCAACGCCATCTTCTTTGGCAAACCGCATTGATGCAGCAAGAGTTCGGGACCAACGACGATGACCGAACGCCCTGAATAATCGACCCGCTTACCGAGCAAGTTTTGGCGGAACCGGCCTTGCTTACCTTTGAGCATATCGCTCAACGATTTCAGCGGCCGCTTGTTGGCACCGGTGATTACACGGCCACGGCGGCCGTTATCGAACAGCGCATCCACGGCTTCCTGCAACATCCGCTTCTCATTGCGCACAATAATGTCCGGAGCGCGCAGCTCAATGAGCCGCTTCAAACGATTGTTGCGGTTGATAACGCGGCGGTAAAGATCGTTCAAGTCCGACGTCGCGAACCGGCCACCATCGAGCGGCACCAGCGGGCGCAGCTCCGGCGGAATAACCGGAATGACCTGCAAGACCATCCATTCCGGACGCGTGCCCGATTGAATGAAAGCCTCGACCAGCTTTAGCCGTTTGACCAATTTCTTGCGCTTGGCTTCCGAATTCGTCTCTTTCAAGTCGATCCGAATTTGCTCGCGCTCGGCTTCAAGGTCGATGCTCTGCAGCATGTCCTGAAGCGCTTCGGCGCCGATTTTGGCCGTGAAGGATTCAGCACCGTATTCGTCGAGCGCATCGTAATATTCATCGTCGGACAGCAGCTGATTGACCGTGAGGGGCGACAGACCCGGCTCAATTACTACATAGTTTTCAAAATAAAGGATCCGCTCGAGTTCTTTCAGGGTCATATCAAGCAGCAATCCGATGCGGCTCGGAAGTGACTTCAAGAACCAGATATGCGCAACCGGAGAGGCCAATTCGATATGGCCCATACGCTCGCGACGCACCTTGGAAAGAGTTACCTCGACGCCACATTTCTCGCAGATGATACCGCGATACTTCATGCGCTTGTATTTGCCGCACAAGCATTCGTAATCTTTGATCGGGCCAAAGATGCGGGCGCAAAATAGACCATCCCGTTCCGGTTTAAACGTCCGGTAGTTGATGGTTTCAGGCTTCTTTATCTCACCGAACGACCAAGAGAGTATCCTGTCCGCGCTAGCGATTGAGATCCGGATATCATCAAAACTCTGTAGTCCGGTCGGCTGACCGAAGAAATTCATCAACTCATTCATCGAGACTCTCCCGATTAAAGATGTGTCATCGTCTTTTCATCAATGCCCCAAGCGTGTTGCTCGGGGCATCAAGTGAAAATGCTTACTCTCTATCCATCAGCTCCACGTTCAGGCCGAGGGACCGCAGCTCCTTGACCAAAACGTTGAAGGATTCCGGAATTCCCGCTTCGAAATTATCGTCGCCGCGAACAATAGCTTCATAGACCTTGGTGCGACCCGATACGTCATCCGACTTAACGGTGAGCATTTCTTGAAGCGTGTAGGCTGCGCCATACGCTTCAAGGGCCCAAACCTCCATCTCGCCGAAGCGCTGGCCGCCGAACTGCGCCTTACCACCCAACGGCTGCTGGGTAACCAGGCTGTACGGACCAATCGAACGCGCATGGATCTTATCGTCAACCAAATGGTGCAGCTTCATCATATAAATGTTGCCGACCGTGACCTTACGATCGAAGGTTTCGCCCGTGCGTCCATCGACCAAGGAAACTTGCCCGGATTCATCGAGGCCCGCATCCCTCAGCATTTCAACGATGTCGCCTTCGTGTGCGCCATCGAATGCCGGCGTCGCAATTGGCACACCGCGGCTCAAGTTCCGTGCAAGTTCAAGGATTTCATCGTCTTCCATCGATGCGATATCATCGGCATAAACTTGTTTGCCGTAGACTTCTTTCAATCCCTTGCGAAGATCTTTCGTCGCAGCATCGCGGGCTACTTCCAGCAATGCGCCGATTTTTCGGCCCATGCCGGCGCAAGCCCAGCCGAGATGAGTTTCGAGAATCTGCCCGACGTTCATCCGGCTCGGCACACCCAACGGATTGAGTACGATATCGACAGGCTGACCGTCGCCCAGATAGGGCATGTCCTCAACCGGCACAATGTTCGAGATCACGCCCTTGTTGCCGTGACGTCCCGCCATCTTATCGCCGGGTTGCAACTTGCGCTTCGTCGCGACGAAAACTTTGACCATTTTCATCACGCCCGGAGGCAACTCGTCCCCGCGTTGCAGCTTCTCGACCTTATCTTCAAAGCGGCGTTGCAGTTCATCAACGGAATTGTCGTACTGACCCTTCAAGGCTTCCAACTCGTCATTCACACCAGCGTTCTTGACGACAATCTGACGCCATTGCCCTGGTGTAAGCTCGGCGAGAATGCCGTCTGTCACGCGCTTACCCTCGGCAATCCCTTTCGGACCGCCGGCGACCGTTTGATTCATCAATCGTTCCTTCAAACGCTCATTGTAAGAACCTTCGAGTATCGATTTCTCATCGTCCCGATCCTTAGCCAGACGCTCAATCTCGGACCGTTCAATCGCCAAGGCGCGCTCATCCTTCTCAACGCCGCGGCGCGAGAAGACACGGACTTCAACGACCGTGCCCTCGACCCCAGGCGGAACCTTGAGCGAGGTATCGCGCACATCCGAAGCCTTTTCACCGAAGATTGCACGGAGAAGTTTTTCTTCCGGCGTCATCGGTGATTCGCCCTTCGGCGTCACCTTACCTACAAGAATATCGCCCGGATTTACTTCCGCACCGATGTAGACGATGCCCGCCTCATCCAAATCCTTCAGCGCTTCTTCACCGACATTCGGAATATCCCGGGTGATTTCTTCCTGGCCCAACTTGGTATCACGAGCCATCACTTCGAATTCCTCGATGTGGATCGAGGTGAAGACGTCCTCACGCACAATACGCTCGGACATCAAAATTGAATCTTCGAAGTTGTAACCGTTCCACGGCATGAACGCGACCAGCACATTGCGGCCAAGCGCCAATTCGCCGAGTTCCGTCGAAGGTCCATCAGCAATGATATCACCACCCGCAACCTCTTCACCAACCCTCACCAACGGGCGTTGGTTAATGCAGGTGTTTTGGTTCGAACGTTGGAACTTCAGAAGGTTGTAAATATCGACACCGGAAACCTCAGCTGCCGTATCTTCCGTCGCACGGATTACAACACGGGTCGCATCGACCTGATCAACAATGCCCGAACGCCGCGCCACGATGGCGGCACCGGAATCACGCGCGACGCGTTCTTCCATGCCGGTGCCGACGAAGGGCGCTTCCGCGACCAGCAGCGGCACTGCTTGGCGTTGCATGTTCGAACCCATGAGCGCGCGGTTAGCATCATCGTTTTCCAAGAACGGAATAAGCGCCGCCGCCACAGAGACTATCTGTTTTGGCGATACGTCTATGAGTTCGACATCTTCCGGACGCGCGACTTCATACTCGCCACCGCAGCGCACGGTGACCAGTTCCTCGGTCAACTTGCCTTTGGCATCCATCACAGCATTCGCCTGCGCGATGCGATACCGCCCTTCCTCCATCGCCGACATATAGGAGATCTCTTCGGTCACCTTGCCGCCTTCGACCTTGCGGTACGGTGTTTCGATGAAACCGTATTGGTTAACCCGCGAGAACGTCGCCAGACTGTTGATCAGTCCAATATTCGGTCCTTCAGGTGTCTCGATCGGGCAAATTCGGCCATAATGCGTTGGGTGTACGTCACGCACCTCAAAGCCTGCACGCTCACGTGTGAGGCCGCCCGGCCCAAGCGCCGAAAGACGGCGCTTATGCGTGATTTCGCTCAATGGGTTGGTTTGATCCATAAACTGAGACAGTTGCGACGAGCCGAAGAATTCGCGAACAGCGGCCGCGGCCGGCTTCGCATTGATCAGATCGTGCGGCATGACGCTGTCAATTTCGACAGAGCTCATCCGCTCGCGGATAGCACGCTCCATGCGCAGCAAACCAATACGGTATTGGTTTTCCAGCAACTCGCCAACGGACCTTACCCGACGATTGCCGAGGTGATCGATATCGTCGATCTCGCCGCGACCGTCTTTAAGGTCGACCATGATCTTGATGATTTTGAGGACATCCTCCTTGCGCAGCACGCGCATTTGATCGTCCGTCGTCTGGTCGAGGCGCGAGTTCATCTTCACGCGACCAACAGCAGAGAGATCGTATCGTTCCGAATCGAAGAAGAGACTCTTGAACATCGCTTCCGCCGTCTCAAGGGTGGGCGGCTCACCCGGGCGCATAACCCGGTAAATGTCGATCAAGGCGTCTTCGCGGCCAAGATTCTTGTCGGTGGCCAGCGTGTTGCGGATATAAGCGCCAACATTGTTATGATCAATGGCCAGTGTCGGGATCTCCGTCACTTTCGCGTTGCCGAAGAGCTCGAACATTTCCTCGGTTAACTCATCGCCAGCTTCCGCGATAACTTCGCCGGTAGTCTCGTTGATGAGATCGCACGCGACATAACGGCCCAGTATATCCTCTAACGGGACGACGATTTCAGTCAGGCCGCTCTCGCTGAGCTTGCGGCATTGACGCGGCGTCATCTTGGTGCCCGCCTCGACGACCACGTTACCGTTCTTGGCGTTGATCATATCCTGCTCGAGGGTCACCCCACGGTACGCCTCGGGATCGAACGGAGCCTGCCAACCCTTTTTGTGCTCTGCGTAGGTGACCGTGTTGTAGAAATAGGCCAAGACCTCTTCCTTCGACATGCCTTCCGCGCTTGCCGGATCGAGGACCTCGCCTTTCGCCGCTAATTCTGCGCGCTTCGCAGCTGTCTCCATGCTGTCGAGCGCCAACAGAAGCGTCGTCGCTGGTAATTTGCGGCGCCGATCGATACGCACGAACACGAGATCCTTAGCGTCGAATTCAAAATCAAGCCAGGAGCCGCGATAAGGAATGACGCGCGCGGCAAACAAATATTTACCGGATGAATGCGTCTTACCCTTATCGTGATCGAAGAACACACCCGGCGAGCGATGCATTTGACTGACAATCACGCGCTCGGTGCCGTTCACGACAAACGTGCCGTTGCCGGTCATCAACGGCATATCACCCATGTAGACATCTTGCTCTTTAATATCGCGGATCGAGCGGGCGCCCGTGTCCTCATCGATATCCCACACAACCAGTCGCAGGGTGACCTTTAACGGCGCGGCATAGGTCATACCCCTCTGTTGGCACTCCTCAACGTCGTATTTCGGATTTTCAAGCTCGTATTTGACGAACTCCAGCTGCGCCCGTCCCGAAAAATCGGAAATTGGGAACACCGTCTTGAACGCCTCTTGCAATCCGGAATCAGCACGATCCGGCGCCAAAACGCCAGTCTGCAAGAACCGGTCGTAGGAGCTTTTCTGCACCTCGATCAGGTTCGGCATCGGCGCAACTTCGCCGATCCGTCCGAATGTTTTCCGAATGCGCTTACGACCCGTGAACGACTTGGTCATGTTAAAACCTCAGTAATTTACGCACAGCAGACGACCTATGATCGTCGCGTTGGTAGAGACGCCGGGAGGGGCGCATCGAAATGCACCCCTCGCCGGCGGTAACTTCTTTGTCGACTACTGGAGCTCGACCGAGGCGCCGGCTTCTTCCAGCTTACCTTTAATTTCCTCGGCTTCACTCTTCGCAACGTCTTCCTTGACGGCCTTCGGTGCACCTTCCACCAAGTCCTTCGCCTCTTTCAGGCCAAGACCGGTGATCGCACGTACTTCCTTGATGACATTGATCTTTTTGTCACCAAAGGCAGTCAGCATGACAGTGAAGGAATCTTTGGCCTCCGCCGCCTCGGCAACCGGTGCTGCCGCTGCTGCGGCAACCGGTGCCGCTGCGGAAACGCCCCATTTCTCTTCAAGCATTTTCGAGAGCTCGGCCGCCTCAATGACGGTGAGCGCCGAGAGGTCTTCAGCGATTTTTTCCAAATCAGCCATTTTCACGTTTCTCCTAGTTCGAACCTATAAAGACTGGATCAACCCAATCTGCATCACTCTCCGCTGTTGGCGGCATGAGCCCCCATGACCCTGGCGAGTTGCCCCGCCGGTGCCTGGAGTATACCCGCCACCTTGGTCGCCGGAGCTTGGAGGAGACCAACGATCTTCCCTCTAAGCGCATCCAGTGACGGCAGTCTTGCGAGCGTATTCACACCAGCTACGTCCAGCATGTCCGAGTCGAGAGCGCCGCCGACAACCGTCAGCTTTTCGTTCTCTTTCGCGAACTCAACCGCAATTCTAGCGGCTGCTACCGGGTCCTTCGAGATGGCTATCGCCGTCGGACCCGTGAACGCATCTTCCAATGCTTCGAACTTCGTCTCCTTAATAGCAATTTTCGCTAACCGGTTTTTCGTAACCTTAAATTTACAACCGGCCTCACGCATTTTGCTTCGGAGTTCGGTAACCTCTGCCACCGTCAGACCCGATTGATGGGTTACAACGATGAGATTGCTTTCCTCGAAGTCCTGATGCAGTTCGGCGACCAGGGCTTCCTTTTTTGATCGGTCCACTGATCGTCTCCAATTTGGTTGCACATGGACGTGGCGTCCTCTGCATTGCCGTCTCAACCACATCCGGTTCAACTGTCCGCGAGGTTCAAACCAACGGGCATATGCCCACTGAATTAGGTCTTCCCCTCTGCCTCATGCCGGCCGGTTTCCCGTTTAGGTGTCCCCGAAGGGACACACCCGCAATCTCGGACAGAACAACAGAAACCCCGAAAGGTCTCCGCCATCCGCCGCCGAGCAAAACCCGGCGACGAAATTCCTTAGTCGTTACCAAGCGCGTTTGGCATATCCAATTTGATACCCGGTCCCATTGTCGAACTGATGGACGCTTTCATGATATAGGTACCCTTCACGCCTGACGGCTTGGCCTTACTAATCGCGCCGATAAATGCCCGCACGTTCTCGGCCAGGGCCTGCTCGTCGAAACTCGCCTTGCCGACACCGGCATGTACGATGCCCGCCTTCTCGCAGCGGAACTGAACTTCCCCGCCCTTCGCCGCTTGTACGGCGGTCGCGACATCTTGCGTAACGGTACCAAGCTTCGGGTTCGGCATCAGACCTTTGGGGCCCAAGACCTTACCTAAGCGGCCGACAACAGCCATCATATCGGGTGTAGCAATACAGCGATCAAATTCGATTTCGCCGGCTTGAATTTTCTCCGCCAGATCTTCGGCTCCGACGATATCCGCGCCGGCATTCTTGGCGTCTTCGGCCTTCGCGTCCTTGGCGAAAACCGCAACTCGCATCGACTTACCCGTTCCGTGGGGCAATTGCACGACACCGCGCACTTGCTGATCGGAATGGCGGGGGTCAATGCCCAAATTCATTGCAATTTCAATAGTTTCGTCGAATTTCACCTTGGCGTTGTCCTTGATAAACTTCACCGCATCTTCGACGCTGTAAAACGCCTCCGGGTCACGGTCTTCATTCGACGACTTCATACGTTTACTGACTTTAGCCATGGTTTAACCCTCCACAACTTCGACGCCCATCGAGCGCGCCGTGCCTTCGATGATTTTCATCGCGGCTTCAACATCATTTGCATTCAAGTCGGGCATTTTCGCTTCAGCAATTTCCCGCACTTGGCTTTTCTTGACCCGGCCGATGATCTCGCGGCCAACTTCCGACGCACCCTTCTGCAATCCCGCGGCCTTCTTAATGAAGAAACTCGCGGGCGCCGTCTTGGTAACGAACGAAAAGCTGCGATCCGCATAGGCGGTGATAATCACCGGGATCGGCATGCCTTGTTCCATCTCCTGCGTCGCCGCATTGAACGCCTTGCAGAATTCCATGATGTTTAGGCCGCGCTGGCCTAGCGCCGGCCCCACTGGTGGCGAAGGATTCGCCTGCCCAGCCGGTATTTCCAGCTTTATATAACCCTCAATCTTCTTTGCCATGTACTTCCCTCTCTAAGGGTGTGCGGTACGGCCTTGGCAAGCCTCCCGCACGATTAAATCTAAAAGGGCTCAGCCTTTCTCCACTTGCGAATACTCCAGATCCACAGGCGTCGCGCGCCCAAAGATGGAGACCGACACTTTGAGACGCGCTTTTTCCTCGTCCACTTCCTCGACCAAACCATTGAAGGAATTGAACGGACCGTCGCAAACCCGGACCTGCTCGCCCACCTCGAAAGTGACGGACGGCTTCGGCCGATCAACGCCTTCCTTGATCTGGTGCAAAATTCGGTCAGCTTCCGCATTGCTGATCGGCGTCGGCTTCCCGCCACCGCCCAGGAACCCGGCGACCTTTGGCGTATCTTTCACTAAATGCCAACTGTCGTCCGACATATTCATCTTGATCAAAACATACCCGGGAAAGAACTTCCGCTCGGCATTGACCTTGGAGCCTCGGCGAAGTTCTACAACTTCCTCCATCGGCACCAAAACCTCTTCGATGTCATCGTCTAGACCCTTCTGTACGGCTTGCTCCTTAATCGAATCGCAAACCTTCCGTTCGAAGCCCGAATAGACGTGCACTACATACCACCGTTGTGCCATGCCTTAGCCTCCAATCCCGAGAACCAGTTCGATTAACTGCGCGATGATCTGGTCGGTCAAAAGAAAAAACAGCGACGCACAGACGCTCATGACGAACACCATCGCGGTCGTCACGCCCGTCTCCTTGCGGCTCGGCCATGTAACCTTGCTTACTTCTTGACGCACTTCCCGCATAAATCTCGCAGGATTTGTCTTGGCCATTCTTGCCGTTATTCCTTGTTTTGAGCCACCCTACCGTCTCCGGCGGGCCATACCTTAACTCTTCAAACGCTGGCAGGAGTGGAGGGACTCGAACCCGCAACCCCCGGTTTTGGAGACCGGTGCTCTACCAATTGAGCTACACTCCTAATAACCCGCAGCGTATTCCTTATTCGACGATGCCGGTAACGACACCGGCACCGACGGTGCGACCGCCTTCGCG
>JBMYRC010000106.1:0-15443 GCA_049601975.1 Alphaproteobacteria bacterium
GCGGTTTTTTGGGCTGCTTGGCGCGCCATCTCGGGACATATCACCGACGAACATCGAACCCGCGCGTCGGAACTCCTGGAACGCTCGCCTCAAACCTAAGCTGGCTCGTCTACCACCGCCGTGACCACGTAGCGCAACGGCCCACCCGCATCGATCGCATCAAAGGGATAGCACGTCACCAGCACTAAGGACGTGCCATCACCGAGGCGAAGGTCGGTTGTCCTGGAATCCGCAATCTCCAAACTTTCGACCCGGAAATCGCGGCGCGTCCCGGAGCGGTCCGTCAGGATCAATTTTTCACCCTGTTGTATACTTTCCAGAAAGGCGAAATGCGTATCGCGATGACCGGCCAACACAACTGTCCCTGACGTATCAGGTCGGGCGCTGGCGTCGATATGAGTCGGACCGAAGGCGAGGTTTCGTCCTGAAGCGCCCGATAGTACGACCTGTCGTATTCCTTGCGCTGGCGCTTCGAGGATCGCCAAGGGTGTCATATCGGCCCACGGCCAGGGACGAGCGCCGACGACACCTGCCTGTGTTTCCTCCCATGCCTCGGCAATCAAGTACTGCGCGAGCTTCCCCTTCGCATGGATCAACGCTGCTTCAACTGTAAGATACAAACCCGCACCGACCAGCAATGCAGTTAGGGTGCAGAGTATGCGACCGATCACGGCGCGATCCGCCGCCGTAATTGCCAACACAACCCACCCGCCAAAAGCGCCAGTATACCGAACAGCGCCAAGACGAAAGCGGCAGTCGCCGTGGGTACGCCGAGCGAGACTGTTGGTACCGGTCCAGTCTTCGCCATGCGCAGCATCATGGCGCGATTAGCGTCGCGCTTCATCACGGTTTTATTCACCTGGGACGGCGGCGGCGTCCATCCCGCGGGCGGATTGGCAGGAACGCGGCGTTCCGCCATCTCCTCCTGTTTTGGGCGCGCGGTTTGAGTATCGACCGCGACAAGGCTGGTATAGTCGGTCAATAATTTGTGCCGCAACGCTAGATCAAGGACGGCGAGGCGTACCTTTTCACGGTCATCACCTTCACGCAGACGCCCCATCTCACGACCCACCATCGAACGGGCCCAGAGTTTAGCAATACCCATGCCCGGTCGCGCCTGTGCGATGTCCGCGACAATCCGCCATTTTTCCGATCCGGCGTATCCCGTCAGTACCAGATTGCCCTCCACCACAGAAATCCGTGCGGTCATCACGATGGGCTCACCATGATAGAGATCGGGTATCGGCGACGGCAGGCTTTGCGTCGCGGCGGGTTGCGGGAATGCGGCCTTGATATCGGTCAAAGCGGGTCGTTCGAGCTTGGCGAACAATGCCGAAACCTGACGGCGCACTTGTCGGATATCGGAGATATGCAACATGGCCCCGCGCCCTACCCGCGCCGCCTCACGCATGAAATAGCCGTTGGGTGCATTGCCGATGGCCACTGTAAACAGACGGCTGCGCCCCATTACTTTGCGTAGTTGTGCCAACAAAGCAGGCTCGTTTCCAACGGCACCATCAGTCATCAGAATAACCTGGCGGAGCCATTTTTCATCACCCGACGTCGAGAAGGCTTGCGATAAGGCGAGCCCAATTTCCGTCCCACCATCAGACCGCAGCGAGCGCACGAAATTGCGTGCCACATCTAGCGACGGCATATCGGCGATCCGACTTTCCGTGAACAGGCGTCGCGGCTCGCTGGAGAACGAGATGATATTAAAGCGGTCCTTATCCGTCAGGCGTTCGAGACCAAACAGCAAGGCATCGCGTGCTTGGCGCATTGACTCGCCATGCATGGAGCCAGACGTGTCGATCACGAAGATTGCCTCTCGCGGTTGCGGTTCCTCGTTTGATCGGTAAGTTTTCGGCGGCACGATCATCGCCAGTAAATAGGCCGCACCGTCCTTTTCCTCGATGAAAACAGTGGGAGCGGGTTGGGCCGGAGATTCGAGCGTCCATTCCAACACGAAATCGCGATCCGACACGACCGCGCCAGACGCCAGTGTGATGTCGTAGCGGCCCTCCTTCGGTTCCGTGACCATCAGCTTATGGGAGGCACTCTCCAACACACCGAGCGGCATGCCCGGATCAAGCTTCACACGGATTGCCATTGGATTCGATTTCGGCGCGTCAACAGACCGGACCGGAAGTTTCGGGCGTTTGCCGTTACCTGCCGCCGGACCTCCACTGCTCTTCACACCTGTGAATTTGGATGGTGCGGGCAGATAGCGCGGAGTCACCGCCATCGGGAAGCGGAACGAATAACGGCTGTCCTGATGCCTGACCGCTTGCTGATACCCGATCTCTACTTCGATCCGACCCTTCGGTGGAATATTGGCGACCGACATGGTGAAAAGGTTCGGGCGTTCCTGCTCCAACAGACTGGCGCGCTTGCCGCTGTTAGCCGCGCGCTTGTACTTTTTGCGCGCCGCCTGGCGTTCCTCTATCCGGCCTTCGATCGTCCGGTCGTCGACACGCAATCGCATATGGTCAACAGCGGCATCGTCCGGCAATGGAAATACATAAACCCCCTCGACCCATGAGTCTTCGGGGTTGAGGAAGGTCTGCCGGATCGTCGCCCGGCCGGTAATACCGTTTATGACGATATCCGCCGTCCCCGCAACGACCGGGGCCGGCACGCGCAGGCCGGGCGATCCCTGGGGATGCAGGAACAGACCTTCGCCCCGCGCTGGAGCCACAAGCGCCCCCATGAGGCCGAAGGCGAGAAACAAGAATGCACAAATCAAGGGCGCGTGACGCGCGGAGAAAGTAATCGAACGTGACATGAAATCGGTCTCCGATGAAATAATCGAAGCCGGATTTAGCCCGCGCAATCGGGCAGCGCCGCGCTCTCATTAGGGCGATTGCTTGATCAATTACGGCGAAGCCGGGGCAGAAGCTTACTCCGCGGCACCCGGCCGCTGTTCCGCATCCTTGTAGATAAAGTCGGAGCGGGTATTGGTCACGCGCTCGTGCAGGGCCACGGCGGCAGGCTCAAAATCATAAGCCGGTGCAGGCTCCGCCTCGAAATTGCCGACCGTATCGGTGCCCCGCACCAAGGTCGCGCTATCCGGCACGCCGGTCACTTGCTTCACCCTGGGCGTCACATATCGCATGGCGATACCTATGCGCCGGTCGTCCGCCTGGTTCGGTGCCGAGGAATGGGCGATATTGACGTGGTGCAACGAGATCTCGCCTGTCCGCACGACCACATCCGCGGCCTTGGCTTCGTCCATCTGAATATCCATCACCTGGCCACGGGTCAGCAGATTGTCCTCGTCAAACGTGTCCTTGTGCTCGATCCCGTCCCACTGGTGGCTACCGGGCATCATCTTCATGCACCCACTTTCCACCGTCGACGGCGACAGCGCCAACCAAGCGGTCACCACCTCATTACTGCTCAATCCCCAATAATTGCCGTCCTGATGCCAGGAGACAAAGCCCGGGTCCTTGGCTTCCTTGATGAACAGACTGGTCTGCCAGCACAGGAAATCGGGGCCGAGAATATCTTCGACGGAGTCCAGAATTTCCGGACGACGCACGAGTTCGGCCATCCAGGTTGTCACCAGATGCAGTTTCTGGCGCTTCATCCCACTCATATAATCGGGATGTTCGCGCTCGAAACTCTCCAAGGCTTGGCGGAATTCCTCGGCCTCATCAGGTTTCATTACCGGGATGGGATAGACGAATCCGTCGCGCCGATAGGTGGTCACTTGATCTGCAGTCAGTCGTTTTGTCATGGTATCAATGATTTTCGTCCCATTGCGTCGCCAGTCAAGCAGGCGAAGCGCCGCAGGGCCACCCTTCGCCATTGAACAGCGTCGATCTTGGGCGTAGGTTTGCCGCCTGCCTGCAACAATAGCCGTCCTAAAATGTCCGACGGCGAAGAACAAGGAATTCGCGTTATGTCGTACATCGCTTCCCGCATGAGCCGCGTCCAGGTCTCGCCAACCATGGCCGTCACCGACAAGGCGCGCGCGATGAAAGCCGCCGGCATGGACGTCATCGGCCTCGGCGCGGGCGAGCCGGATTTCGACACACCGGAATTCATTAAGGAAGCGGCGATCAAGGCGATGCGCGACGGCAAGACGAAGTATCCGCCGGTGCCGGGCATTCCAGAACTCCGCGAAGCCGCGTGTCGCAAGCTGAAGCGCGAGAACGGCCTCGACTATACGCCCGACCAAATCCAGATCGGCGTCGGCGGTAAGCAGATCATCTTTAACGCCATGATGGCGACGCTCAATCCAGGTGACGAAGTCATCGTCCCCGCACCCTATTGGGTGAGCTACACGGACATCGCTGCCTTCGCGGAAGGCACGCCCATCGTGATCGAATGCCGCCAGGAAAACAACTTCAAGCTCTCACCCGAACAGTTGGAAGCGGCGATCACGCCGAAGACCAAATGGCTGTTCCTCAACAGCCCCTCGAATCCGACCGGCGCGGCTTATTCCAGGTCGGAGCTAAAGGCGCTGACCGACGTGTTGATGCGCCACCCGCAGGTGCTGATTTTCGCCGACGACATTTATGAGCACATCACCTATGACGATTTCGAGTTCGCGACGCTGGCGCATGTCGAGCCCGGTCTCTACGACCGCACCCTGACCATGAACGGCGTCTCCAAGGCCTATTGCATGACCGGTTGGCGCATCGGCTATGGTGCCGGGCCGAAAGAATTGATCCAAGCGATGAACGTCATTCAGTCGCAAAGCGTCTCCGGCGCCGCTTCGATCAGCCAATGGGCCTCCGTCGCCGCACTCGATGGCGACACCAGCTTCATCGCCGAGCACAACAAGGTCTTCAAGGACCGCCGCGACATCGTCGTCGGCATGCTGAATCAAGCGAACGGTATCAATTGCGCCACGCCGGAAGGTGCCTTCTACGTCTATCCGTCCTGCGCCGGGTTGATCGGCAAGACGACCGAGGCCGGCAAAGTGTTGGGATCGGATGAAGATTTCGCCGCTGCTCTACTGGAGCAAGAAGGCGTCGCTGTCGTCTTCGGCGCCGCCTTTGGCCTCTCCCCTCATTTCCGGATCTCGTATGCGTATGCGACCGACGATTTGGAAGAAGCCTGCCGCCGCATCCAGCGGTTTTGCGGTTCGCTGAAGTAAGGCTGAGGGGGGCTGCGATCTACCGCGCGTAGTCGTCCATCCCCGCACGCTCCAGCTGGCGCAACAGCATCGGCCATTCCTTACCGACTTCAATGAAGCCGCCGGGGCCGTACATGCTGAGACCCATGTCGATGGATTTCTGTTGGGTTGCCGCCGAGATATCTTGCAGCTCCGCACCGCCACTCATCGCGTCAATTTGGTGGCGGCACGCGGTTTCGATCCGGTAGATGAAAACGAAAGCCTCGCCAACCGTTTTGCCAACCGACAACAAGCCGTGATTGCGCAGGATCAGGATTGATTTGCCTTCCATATCCTTCACGATCCGCGGCTGTTCGCCCGCGTCTACCGCCGGGCCTTCGAAATCGTGATAACCGGTCCAGCCCATGATCGTCAGCGCCTTTTGGCTGTTCGGCAGCAAGCCGTGCTTCTGCATCGAGACGGCGGTACCGTAACGGCTGTGGGTATGGAGCACGCAGTGACGGTCGTCGCCCGACATGTGAATCGCGCCGTGAATGACGAAGCCCGCCGGGTTCATCGGATAATCGCTGGCACCCAAAAGGTTCCCCTCGCCGTCGACCTTGATCAGAGACGAAGCCGTGATCTCCTCGAAGAACATGCCGAAAGGGTTAAGTAGGAAATGATCCTTGGTGCCCGGCACCCGCAGTGAGAGATGCGTGTTGTTGAGATCAGTCCAGCCATAGAGCGCACAGAGGCGATAGGCGGCGGCCAACTCACAACGGGCCTGCCATTCCTCGGGACTGATATCGGACGGCCGCCCGTCCTGCGGAAATTCAATGATCGTTGCTTCGGACATGATACCTTCCCTATGACGCGATATTTGTTAGCAACGAATCTAGGTCGAATCGCGCAAATCAAAATGCACCGCAATCTCGCCTAGTTCTCTTGCCGCCTCGACCTAACTCAAGACTCGCATTTTCACGAACGCGACGGAGGAGCCGTGCCGATGGCCGACTATCAAAAACCGATCCCGCAAGCATCGCCTGAAACAGAGCATTATTGGGCCGGATGTAAAGAAGGCAAGCTGCTGTTGCAGCGCTGCAAGGATACCGGAAAGGCGTATTTTCCGCCGCGCCCGTTCAGCCCCTATACGGGCTCGCGCGAAGTCGAGGTTTTCGAAGCCTCGGGCAAGGCGACGCTGTTCAGCTATGTCATCAACCATCGCCCGCCGAAGGGGTTTGAGGACGAGGCACCTTATGCCATCGCCGTCGTCGAGCTTGAGGAAGGCCCGCGCATGATGACCAACATCACCGAATGCGAACAAACACCTGAAGCGCTGGAACTCGATATGGCGCTGGAAGTGGTTTTCGAAGACATATCGGACGAGATTTCATTGCCGAAATTCCGGCCGGCGAAAGGTTGAGGGGAGTATAGACAATGAAACCAGGTTCAATCGCCGTTGTCGGCGCCTGTGAGACCACAGAGCTCGGCAAGATCCCCAATATGTCCAACATTCAGCTGCACGCGGATGCGGCCCTTAACGCGATGGCGGAGACCGGCCTGAAGCCGAGCGATATCGACGGTATCGCCTGCTGCCGAGAAGAACCGACGGAGATGGCGCATTATCTCGGTATCACGCCGAAATGGGTCGATGGCACTGCGGTCGGCGGCACATCCTTCCTGATCCATCTGCGTCATGCCTGCGCGGCGATCAATGAAGGGCTCTGCGAGACCGTCCTGATCACCCATGGTGAGTCGGGCCGCTCCAACATTGTGAAGCCGCGCCCGGCCGTCCATCCCGGCAGTCTCAACGGTCAGTTCGAGCTGCCCTACGGCGTTGCCGGGCCGCCCACGATGTTCACCCTGCCGGTGCTCCGCTATTGCAAGGAGTACAACGTGCCGATCGAGAAGATCGCCAATGTCGCGACGATCCAGCGCGAATGGGCGGGCAAAAATCCACGCGCCATGTTCCAGGACCCGATCACCGTTGACGACGTTATGAACGCGCGGATGATCGCCTGGCCGTTCACACTGCTGATGTGTTGCCTTGTCACTGACGGCGGCGGTGCCTTGATCGTTACCAAGTCGGAACGCGCCAAGGATTTCCCAACCAAGCCGGTTTATATCCTTGGTACCGGCGAGAGCGTTGAATCGCGGATGGTCAGCCAGCTGGAAAGCTACACCAGCTCGCGGGCGTTCCGGGTTTCCTCGCAACAGGCGTTCGCGGAATCAGGCATTAAACACTCCGATGTCGACCACCTGATGGTCTATGATGCCTTCGCGCATTTGCCGATCTGGGGCCTGGAAGATTTGGGCTTCTGTGAGCGCGGCGAAGGACCGGACTTCATCTGGGAGCGCAATACCGCCCCCGGCGGCAAGCTGCCGATGAACACATCCGGCGGCGGACTGTCCTATACCCATACAGGCATGTACGGCATGTTCGCTTTGCAGGAAAGCATCCGCCAGATGCGTGGCACCGCGCCCGCACAGGTCGACGACGTGCAAATCGGTGTGTGCCAAGGTGTCGGCGGCATGTTCGCGGCGGCGGGCACCATCGTCTTCACGAACCAAGAAGTCTAAAGTTACATGGAGACGCGCGGCGCGAGTCGCGGTCTCCCTGATAACTTCAGCGAAATTACCGTGGTTTTCGCCGCATCGTCCCGGCGATATCGGTCTCCGAACACCGCAATACGCGCTAAACTCGAAAAAATATTTGAATTTTACCCTTAATTATCGGTTAAGGATTACCGCTTATCGTCTATATTATGCCGCTTGAAACCGCTATCTCGGACTGAGAGGACAGCATGAATCGCGTCGTTCGTAGTACGAATGTTCGTGGCTTCGATCGTCAAACGAGACATCTGTACGTCCCTCATGAATCCGCCATCCCCGAATTGGAAGACGGTACACCGGTCGGTTCCGTCTACGAAGTTTGGGCAAACCAGCGTAAAGATAACGGTAGCTTGCCGACCACTGACAATCTCCCCGATGAGTTTTGTATGATTCGGAAATCGCTCGATGTATTCATCGCACACAGTATCTTCGGAAAACTCTCGATCTGTCGAAAACACGACTCCAAACTGGTGGGCATCTTTCAGAACCCGTTTACGCTCGATTGCCTGGAGCAGGAGATTCGGCGATGCGCCCATGATGCGAAGCCTCGCTGCAACCATATTTTCGAGACCGTCGCTGACATGTCGCGTCGGTTAACGCGGCAATTGCTCCCACGCGCGGCACCGGACGACAGTATCAGTAATGTCGCAGTCTTCGAGCGCAACCTAATGAAAGCCGCGGTTGAACCCGATGATATGGCGGGATAGTGTCGCGAAGAACACACATTTCCCGGGATCAAGCCTATGTCCGAGGCCGCGAATACAAATTCCAGCAACGCTAAGATCAACGTCCCCGAGGCGTTCATCGATGAATTGAAGACCCTTCTGGGAGATCGGGTATCCGCGGCTGCTTCCGTGTGCGAGCAACACGGAAACGCGGAGGATTATTTTCCGATCGCGCCGCCGGATGCCGTCTGTTTCGCGAATTCGACGAAAGAAATTTCGGAGATCGTCAAACTTTGTGCGCGAGACGGCATCCCGGTTATTCCCTTCGGCACCGGTACATCGCTGGAAGGACACGTCCAGGCACTGCGGGGCGGCATCACGATCGACCTCACCAACATGAACGAAGTGTTGGAAGTCAACGCCGAGGATTTGGACTGCCGCGTGCAAGCCGGTGTTACCCGCAAGCAATTGAACGAATATTTGCGTGATACGGGCCTGTTCTTTCCGATTGATCCGGGTGCCGACGCTTCCATCGGTGGCATGTCGGCGACCCGCGCCAGCGGTACCAACGCGGTACGCTACGGTACCATGCGGGAGAATGTCCTCGGTCTCACCATCGTATTGCCTGACGGGCGGATCACAAAAACAGGTGGCCGGGCGAAAAAATCGTCGGCGGGCTACGACCTCACCCGCCTCATGGTGGGCTCGGAAGGGACCCTCGGTATTATTACCGAAATACAGGTCAAGCTATACGGCATCCCGGAAGCGATTACCTCTGCCGTTTGCCAGTACCCGTCATTGGAAGACGCAATAAACACGGTCATCTTAACCATTCAATCGGGAATTCCGGTAGCCAGAATCGAACTGCTTGACGAGAAGCAGATGGCCTCCTGCATCGCCTATTCGGACCTGGAAGGCTACGAGGACAAACCAACATTGTTCTTTGAGTTTCACGGCACGACCGCCTCTGCACAAGAACAAGCGGAAATGGTCGGCGGAATCTCCGATGATTTCGACGGCAGCGCCTTCGCCTGGTCCTCGACCACGGAGGAGCGCACCAAATTATGGCAGGCGCGGCACGATGCTTATTACGCCGCTCTGGCTTTGGAGCCCGGTAAAAAAGGGATCGCCACCGATGCTTGCGTGCCGATTTCCAAACTGGCGGAATGCCTCTTGGAGACGCGCAAGGATATCGACGAGAGCGGTTTTATCGCTCCCATCGTCGGCCATGTGGGCGACGGTAATTTTCATCTCGTCATCTTGATTGATCCGGACAACGAAGATGAGATGCACCGCGCACACGAACTGAACGACCGTCTGGTCCACCGCACCATCGCGATGGGCGGCACCTGCACCGGCGAGCACGGCGTCGGCAGCGGCAAGATGGATTTCCTGATCGCGGAGCATGGCGGCGACGCGATCAGTGTCATGCGCGCGATAAAGTTAGCGATCGACCCGCAAAACATCATGAATCCGGGTAAGATCATCCGAGTGTAACCGGCACACTACTATTTGGCCGCGGATCGAATTGATATGACGGGCGAGACGCCCTAGCGTGTGCCCGCACCTGCAGCGGAGAAGATTGAATTGCACAAGCTGTTATATGCCATCGGCGGCCTCATCGTTTTGATCGTCGCCGGATTATTGGTCGGCCCCAGTTTTTTCGATTGGAATGTCTACAAACCGCAAATCGCCGCAGCCGTGAAGGAGGCCCTGGGCCGTGAACTCCGCGTCGCCGGGGATATCAAACTCTCTATACTTCCAAGCCCCGCACTCAGCGTACAACGTGTGAGCCTCGAGAATGTCGTCGGTGCCAACAATCGCGAGATGGTCGCGTTCGACGAGGTCGAAGTAAACGTCGACATAAGCGCTTTGCTGCAGGGGAAAATAGCGGTTAAGAGCGTCCGTCTCGCGCGTCCCGTGATCGCGCTCGAAATCACCAAGGACGGCGACGCGAGCTGGGATATCAAATTGCCCGGGTCGAAGAACCAGCCCGGTAGCGCTTCCACACCAGAAACCGCACCGAGTACGTCCGGAGATCTCGCGGTCGACGTATCCCTCGATAGTTTGAAGATTGAGAATGCGACCATCACATATACGGACGCTCGTTCCGGCCTTTCGGAGCGTATCGAGAACTTGACGACCGAAATTGCCGCAGATTCCTTGTCCGGTCCCTTTCGGGCCGAAGGCAAGGCAACGGTAAAACAAATTCCGGTCTCCTTCAACTTGGCCATCGGGCAGAGGACACCGGACCGACCGCTACCGCTGAACTTGCAGCTCCGGCACAAAGATTCCAAGGCCAACGTTCAGTTCACGGGCAATCTCAGCGCTCTCACCCCGGATGCAACGCTTTCAGGCAAAGTCGACATTTCCGCGCCAAATATTTCCTCGGTCGCACAGCACGTCGCCAAAGCGAGTCTACCGACCGTTTTATCAAAGGCATTGAGCCTGAAGGCGGATGTGAACGCATCAGCGACGGAATTCGGTTTCAACAAGCTCTCCTTGCGGGTTGGCGACATGGCCTTCGCCGGCGCCGTTCACGGCTTGCTGAAACCGAGCATGGAGATCGATGTCGTTCTAAGTTCGAGTACACTCAATCTCGACCAATTGACGACACCAAAGGACGCCACCGCCAAAACGGCGACAGTGGGTAGCTCTGACGCAGTGGAAACAAAAATTACGCAACTGCCGCAAAAGCCCAGCACCCCGTTTGATTTACCGAAGAATATCTCGGTTACTTTCGACTTGAGCGTGGAAACCGCCAGCTACAAGAGCGGCGTCATTCGCAACGCGGCTTTGAGAGGCGCATTACGGAATGGCGCGGTAACGCTGGAACGTTTGGCCGTCACGCTTCCCGGGAGCTCCGATATTTCCATAACGGGAGCTGTCACACCAACGAACGGGCTGGCCCGATTCGACGGAGATATCGCCGCGACATCCGACAATATACGCGGATTGGCACAATGGCTGGGTGTTGATCCTGCGACTTTGCCCGCGGATCGCCTGAGGAACTTCTCGTATACGAGCAAACTTCAGGCAACACCGAAGGCCGCCGAGATAACCGACATCGCCATTCAATTGGATGCGATGCGTATCAATGGCGGAATGGCTGTGGAACTCCGGGACAAGCCAGGCATCGGGTTGCGCCTCGCGGTCGATAAACTGAATCTGGATGCCTATCTTCCTAAAAACGAATCAACGCCGCGCCCGGGGAAGACAGCGGCGTCACCGCAGAGGAGCGATCCCTCACCATTGACGAAAGTGCCTGCCGACATCGCCGCCGCCGGCCTTAATCGCCTCCTCGATACTTTGGACGCGAATATCGAAATAACGGCAGGACGACTTTCGTTCAGAGGAGAGACCGCCCAGAACGCCAAAATCGACCTGACGATTTTTGACAACAAGGTCACGATAAGGGAAGCCAGCGTGGCGGACTTCGCCGGTATTGGTGCTTCGCTTGCGGGGACACTTACAAACAATAAGGGTCAACCTGCGCTCGGCATCGATTATGCGATTGTCGTGTGGGATGCGGCCCGCATTGCGCGGTTCGTGGGGGCACCTCTGCCGATCTCCGCAGCGCGCCTGGGAGAGGTTTCCAGCAACGGGCATGTGGATGTTGCGTTGGAGGGTTTGAAAGCAACTCTGCGTGTGAAAGCCATGGGCGCCGACACGAACATCAATGGCACCATTGGGAATTTTCTGATCGATCCTCAACTTGATCTCACGGTCAGCGTCAAACATCCCAATTTGACGAAACTGGCCCGGAAATTTGCGCCCGATTACCGTCCAGCCGCCAAGAAGCTTGGCCCTTTGAATGCGTCTTTCCGCATCCAGGGCACGGCAAAAGCCGCGGCGCTATCCGACATCGACATTAAGGCGGGACCCGTCGCCATTCTCGGCGCGATCAATACCTCTCGCCCAGCCGGAAAGACTAAACTTAAGATCGATTTGAAAACCAGCGAGATATTGCTGGATTTATTTTTGCCGGTTCCCCCCGCGAATACGCAGAGCGCAAGAAGTCAAAACAGTCGGAGTACTGGACGGTCGACGCCGACGCGGAACAATCGGCAAAACACCCAGAGATGGTCGTCGGCACTAATTGCCCTCCCAATCTCAGGTGATATCGACGCCAACACGACTATCGAGATGGCCGCCCTGACAAAAGATGAAATTAGTCTCAAGAACGTAAAACTTCGAGCTGTGTTGGCTTCCGGAACCTTGGCTCTGGAAAGTTTCACCGCATCACTGTTCGGAGGTACAATTCAGGCAAAAGCCACGCTGCGACCTCAGGGGAAGAAAGCGTCAATCGCCGCCGAATTAACAGTTAATAAGGTCAATAGCCGTAATGCCGTCAAGGCCCTCACCGGGCACGACAGGGTAGAAGGACCGCTCTCCCTCAAAGCGAATGTAGCTACCACCGGCAACAGCGAAATGACGCTGATCTCCGCCCTCAACGGCAATCTCTCATTGACGGGTCAGGCGCAAATTCTTTTGACGAAATCGGAACGCAATCAAATCGGTGTCGCATCCGCCGGTGGTCAGCTTCTCGCGACATTGCTTGGCAATAAGGTTCGTGAACTTCAGCGTCTCACGCCGGTCACTCAGCTGATCACGTCGCTGGACCAGGCATTCGGACGAAAACCCGCACAGCTCAGCGGCGACCTCCGTATTGTCAATGGTGTCGCGCGAACGGATAATCTGACACTTTCCGGTCAAGGGAACACGGCCACGACACGCGCCACCATCGATTTGCCGCATTGGCAGTTGTCTTCGGCGACAGAGTTGGTCGATGACCCGCAACAGGAGCCGGTGGTGACTTTCGATGCGACGGGTCCTATTGACGCACCGTCACGGACCAAGGTCGGCGGACGTCTCCTGAAACAAGGCACTACGTCGGTGTCGGCGCCCGAAAAAGCGCAGAACCCGCTACAGAAAATCCTGCCAAGTATGCTCGGTGGTTCAAAGTCTTCCGGGTCTCAGGAACAGAAAAAAGTCAATCCAGGGAAATTACTGGAAGGCATTTTCAAACAACTACAGCGTTAGAGGCTTTCCAGGGAGTCAGAAGGCGTTCCTGACGCCATCGCCCTTTCGCGTCGAGCAGGACGTGTACGCGGATAGCGCTGGATAAGTTACCTGTACGCCCGTCGTCAATTTCCGATACCAATTGATTGACCGTTTGGCCGTTTCGAGTCGCAATCTCCTTAAGGGAGTACCAAAACGCATTCTCAAGTGACACGCTGGTCCGATGTCCGGAGATAACGACGGAACGTTTTTTTATTGCCAAGGCGTCACTGCCAGCTTCGGCAATTTCCATCGGCACCTCACCATGAGACAATTTCCAAGTATTTTTTGCGGCTAGGGCCATTTCTTATTCAGCTCCCCATAAAGGCTACAAAGATCGAAAGTTCGCAAAAACTCCAAACCTATAGACTGTTCTTGCCTCAACGCAATCAGGTTAATCCACTCAGTAGCGTTAGGATAACAACCGAGAATAGGAGGTTTTCACCACAAAGACAAAGCGCCAGTCCCGAAAAATTATTTCAAATGGATGCGTTTTGACACCTAATTCTCAGATTAAGACGCGCTCAAAGAGTGGATGAAATCTGAAATAGCGTCGGTAGCTTGGGCGAGGTTTTGCTCCAGGGTCCTGCCGGACTTCCGACGTGGTTTAAAGCCATGGTCACCGTCGCCGAGCCATTCGAGCCGAATAGAGGGCGAAAGCTCATATCCCGCCACTTCGTCTTGGGACCCGAAGGTGTCGCGTTCTCCCTGACAGAACAGGCCGGGAGTCCGTAATCCGGCGAGATGTTCCGTCCTCAATTTCTCCGGCTTTCCCGGCGGATGAAATGGATACCCGAGACAGACCAATCCAGCAGCGCCGATCTCATCGGCAATCATGCTTGCAACGCGCCCGCCCATTGATTTACCACCCACGATTAGGCGGGAGCAATCGATCCCCTCGACAGCTTGCCGCCACGCTTCGCTCAGAACAGGCAACCGGTCCGGCAACGCTTTCTTTCCTGTTGCGCGCCGTCGGGCCATATAGGGAAATTCGAAACGGCCCACACGTATGCCTGCATCCGATAATGCCATCACTATAGTCTCCATGAACGGCGCATCCATGGGCTGGCCCGCCCCATGAGCCAATACGATCACATAGGGTGAATCCATCGGACCATTCCAAAGGAAACTCACTTTTTGCTCGATACACCGTTCTCGATTCATCCTCTTGCAATCCTCTTTTGATGTCCCGCTCAATAAGAATCAGCCGGGCGCTACACCGCCAAAAGACGTTGCCATCTTCCCAAGATAGCATTAACGCCGATCTCCCGTCGGCAATCGGCGGCAAGTGCCCATTGCGGCAGGAGTGCTTTTATGAGCGAATTAATCGCAACGGACGGGTCGCAAGTTCTCACGTCCGCAGCAGAACAAATGGTCACCTTAACGGTGGACAACCAAGTTTTCGGTATTCCTGTCCTCGCTGAACAGGATATCGTCGAGCCGTTCAAAATTACACCGGTACCCCTCGCACCTTCCGTCGTGGCGGGTGTCATGAATCTTCGTGGTCGCATCGTCAACGTCATAGACTTGCGCCACTGTTTAGGTGACCTGACCTATCATGAAATCGAACAATAGATGGGTGTCACAGTCGAATATCACAATAATCTATATACGTGCTCGTCGATAAAATTGGCGATATTGTCGCCGTCGAACAAACCCTCATCGAAAAAGCGCCCGCGACATTAAGCGAAGCACTTCGGCGACTCTGTAGGGGTATCATCCGGCGCAAGGAGAATTTGTTGGTTGTCTTGGACGTTGAGAAAACCCTCGACCCGGAGACAATTTTCAACACGCCGACGACAACGCGTAAACACCGAAAGGTCGATCACTATAAACAGGTCGACAAGAAAATTGCGTTTAAAGTCGAAAACCGCAAACCGGAAGCTAATGATAGCGACTCGGTGGAATCGGAAGGCGACGCTCCGAATAAATCTACTTCTGATTCCGGGGCACGGTCCATCTTCGATCGCATTGGTGGCGAGATTGGTGTTCATGGCGCGGTATCGTTGCTGTCCAACCGACTCTTGGAAGAGCCTCAA